>JAJRUD010000010.1 GCA_024277995.1 Chloroflexota bacterium | reverse complement strand
GCGCCCTCGCCGGAAGAAGAGCTGATGGCCAGGGAGCGGCAGCGTGCCATCGCCGCCGCGTTGAAGCGTCTGAAGCCCGACTATCAGGAAGTGCTGGTCCTGCGCTTCGTCAGCGGCCTGAACCACGCGGAGACGGCCAAGGCCATGGGGCGCAGGGAGGGCGCCGTGCGGGTCCTGCAACATCGCGCGCTGCGCGCCCTGGGGCGCTTGCTGGAAGAGGAGAGACAAAGGGGCCATGTATAAGAGGAAGGTCGACCACATCCTGGCCCAATGCCTGGCGGACATCGAAGCGGGGCGTCTGACGGCGGCGGAGTGTCTCGAGCGCTATCCGGAGTATCGCGAAGCGTTGGAGCCGCTGCTGGCCCTGTCGGGTGAAGTGCGCGCGCTGCCGCCCGTCTCACCCACGCCTGCCTTCAGGCGCAGCGCCAAGCAGCGGCTGCGGGCGCGCCTGGAACCGCGCAGGCGGCGCGCTGTAACGATTCCCGGCTGGCCTCGTTGGAAAGGGCGAAGTGTTGCGACTGCAAAGCAAGCTACGCTCAGGAGGCCGGCAATGTCCTGGTTACTCATAATCACACTGATTATTTCCATACTCACCGGCGGGGGTGTGGTCACCGCCTCGGCCGAGGCTCTGCCCGGCGACGCGCTCTATCCGGTGAAGGTCAGCCTGGAGGCGGCGCAGCTCATGCTGACCTTCGACCAAGGCAACGAGGTGCAATTGCGCCTGCAGTTCGCCGAGCGCCGGTTGGGGGAGATGCGGGCTCTGGTGGAACAGGGGCGCTACGATGAGATCCCACAGGCGTTGGCCGGTTTCGGGACGCAGGTGACCGAGGCCTTGCGCGGCTGGCTGCGGGCCGTGGAGGCTGGCGAGGGTACGGAGGCCATGGCCGAAGGGTTGGAGCTGGCCTTCTCTCGCCATGACGAGGTGCTCAACGAACTGCTGGGTCAGGTCCCGGAGCAGGCGCAGCCAGCCATCCAGCACGCCATCGAAGTCTCGCAAACGGGCGATGCGATCGTGCGCCAGGTGATGGAAGGGACCATGCCGGCGCCGACGCCCGATGCCGTGCCCACCTGGGCCCCGCGCGGCCCGCAAGGCCCGGAGGTGGTCCCACCGCAGGGGACGCAGCCGATGACACCCTCCCTGCCGATGGAGGCCCCCGGCGGCCAGGGGCCAGGCGATGATCACGGCAGCACGCCAGAGGCGGGCACGGACATGCCCCCGACGGAGGCGCCGGAGGCGACGCAGCCGCACCCGAGCCCGACCGGCATGCTGCCCACCGTGACGCCCGGCATGGGCCGGGCTCCGACGTGGACCCCGCCCGCGCGATAGGCGTTTCATAAGGCAGGCAGGGGCTCCTGCATCAGCCCCCGCGCTCCCCTTTTGCCCGCAGGCGCGACCGGCCCCTCCGGCCGGTCGGCTTGCATGGGCAGGGGGCGCCGGATGCTGGATCCGCCTTTACCCGGCCTCCGCCTTTCTGGTACAATTCAGGTCCGCGGGCGTTGTACCCTTCGCCCTGAGCGCCTCCTGAGGCGCTCAAACTTTGCAGAAAGGGCTTGACCTCCCATGAAAGTACTGTTGTTGAAAGATGTGTACAAGCTGGGCCGCGCCGGCGATGTGAAGAAGGTCGCCGACGGCTACGGCCGCAACTACTTGATCCCGCAGGGTCTGGCCATGCTGGCCACCCCCGGCGCGCTCAAGCAGGCCGAACGCATCCGCCAGACCGCCGCAACGGAACGGGCGCGCCTCAACCAGGAGTTGGGCGCCGTGGCCGAGCAGATCAACGGCCTCAGCCTGTTCTTCCCGGTCAAGGCCAGCGAGACGGGCAAGCTCTACGGCTCCATTACCACCGCCATGATGGCCGAAGCCATCCAGGAGAAGACCGGAGTCGAGATCAGCCGCCGCCAGATCGACAGCCAGCCCATCAAGGCGCTGGGCGTGCACAAGGTGCACGTGCGCCTGACCATCGACCTGGTGCCCGAGGTGACCGTGGTGGTGCACCGTGAGGGCGAGCCAGCCGAGTCGGCCTACGAGATCGAGGGCCTCGCCGAGAAAGAGGGCGAGATGTTCGCCGAACTGCAGGCCGAACTGGAAGAGGAAGAGGCCGAGGCTGAGGCCGAATCGAAAGCGGAAGAAGCCGAGGCGGCGGGCGAAGAAGAGGGCGTGCAGCCGGAGGCCGAAGCCGAAGCCGGCGACGAAGCCTCCCAGGAGCCGCCCGAAGAAGACGAGGCCGAATAGGGACAGGATGTGGACCTAGTGGTTTCTTTGGGGGGCAGGCTACCCAAGGACCGCTCAGGCTCCTGCCCGGCGTTATCTGCCGGACTGCTCACTGGGCCACATACACCTCCACCGGCTGAGGGGCCGCCGCCCGTCGCCGGTGGTTTCTCTTTCCTTATGCTCAGAAGGATGTGATGGAAGACATCGGACGCACTTTGCGCGAAGCGCGTGAGAAACTGGGCTTCACCCTCGAGGAGGTGGAGCGGGCCACTCGCATCCGCACCCATCACCTGGAAGCTCTGGAACGCGGCGATCTGGGGGCGCTGCCGTCGCCCGTGCAGGCGCGCGGTTTTCTGCGCAACTACGCCGACTTCCTGGGCCTCGACGTTGACGACCTGATGCTCCGCTTCGCGGAGGTCCTGCAGGCCGGCGCTGCGCCCCAGCGTCGTCGGGGCGCCCCTCGCATTCAGACCGCGGACACCTCCGCGGTGCGCGTCGGACGGCCGCGCTGGTTCACCTTCGACCTGTTCCTGGCCGCCGGGTTGAGCGTGACCATTCTGGCTCTCTTGCTGTGGGGCGGCAGCCGGCTCTTCGATGCGGCCAGCCAGGGGGCACAGCCCGCTGAAGGTGTGGAACTGGCTGAAAGCCTCACGCCGACGGCCAGCGCCACGGCCACGGCGCTTCCACCAGCCGGTGAACTGCTGCCAGCCGCGCTGGAGACCCCGACTCCGCCACCGGATGAGATCCACGTAGTCGAATTGCCGGCCAACATCATCGCCCTGCGCGTGGTGGCCGAGGGGCGCGCCTGGGTGCGCGCCGCGGCGGACGGCGAGGAGGTCTTCCGCGGCCGGGTGGTCCCGGGCGACATGCTGGAACTGCAGGGGCAGGAGACAGTCGAGGTGAGCACGGGGAACGCGGCCGCGCTGCACGTCTTCTACAACGGCCAGGACCAGGGGACGCTGGGGAGCTTCGGCGAGGTGGTCATCCGCATCTGGACGCTGGAGGGGGTCATCACCCCCACGCCGACGGTGACCCGCACGCACACGGCCGTGCCTCCCGCCAGCGCCACGCCGATACCCAGCCGGACGCCGCGGCCGGGAGCGGGGGGCTGAAGGTGGGTAAACCGCGCTTCCACCTTGTCTCGCTGGGTTGCGCCAAGAACACCGTGGATTCCGAGTCCATGGCCGCACTCCTGGCCGGGGCGGGCTACGCCAGCACCGACCGCCCGGAGCAGGCCGAGGTGCTCATCGTCAACACCTGCGGGTTCATCGGCCCGGCCAGGGAGGAGTCGCTGGCCGTCCTGCGCGAGCTGGCCGAGGGCAAGCGCCAGGGTCAATTGCTCATCGCCGCCGGCTGCCTGACCCAGCGCCACGGCGCCGAGGTGGTGCGCCAGGTGCCGGCCGTCGACGGAGTGCTGGGCACCCGGCGCTGGATGGATGTCGTCGAAGTAGTGCGCCAATTGCGCAGCCAACCGCACCCCGAGCCGCTCTACCACCTGCCCGACGTGCCCACCGTGGGGAGCGATGAGCGCGGCGTAGCACGCACGGCCGTCCAGGGGCCAAGCGCCTACCTGAAGATCGCCGACGGTTGCCGGCGTCCCTGCGCCTTCTGCGCCATCCCGCTCATCAAGGGCAC
Source organism: Chloroflexota bacterium (assembly GCA_024277995.1). Lineage (GTDB taxonomy): Bacteria > Chloroflexota > Anaerolineae > Anaerolineales > E44-bin32 > JAJRUD01. The sequence goes on along the minus strand of JAJRUD010000010.1, from coordinate 12,761 downwards.
GGCCGTCAGCCGGCCGCCGGAGGCCATCCTGGCGGAGGCCCACCGGCTCCAGGAGCAGGGGGTGCGCGAGCTGATCCTCATCGCTCAGGACACCACCGATTACGGCCACGACCTGGGTCTGAAGGATGGCCTGGCAACCCTGCTGCAAGACCTGGCGCGCGCCGTCCCGGCCATCGACTGGATCCGGGTGCTCTACGCTTATCCCGGCTACGTGACGGACAGGCTCATAGAGGTCATGGCGACGTACGAGCGAATTCTGCCCTACCTGGATATGCCCCTGCAGCACGCCCACCCGGCCGTGCTGCGTCGCATGCGTCGCCCGGCCAACATGGACTGGGTCCATCGCACGCTGGAGAAGATGCGCAGCGCCATGTCTGACCTGGCCCTGCGCACCACCTTCATCGTGGGATACCCCGGCGAGACGGAAGAGGAGTTCCAGGCGTTGCTGGATTTCGTGGCCGAGGTGCGCTTCGACCGCGTGGGCGTTTTCACGTATTCCTTCGAGCCGGGCACGGCCAGCGAGCCGCTGGGGGACCCCATTGGGCAGGATGTGAAGGAAGCCCGCCGGGAGCGGCTGATGGCGCTGCAGCAGCGTATTTCGCTGGAGAAGAACCAGGCACTGGTGGGGCGCACGCTGCAGGTGCTGATCGAGGGCCATGGCGACGGCCTCTCGCTGGGACGTTCCTATCGTGACGCCCCGGAGATCGACGGCATGGTGATCGTGGAGGGGGAGATCGCGCCGGGCGAGCTGGTCCAGGTGCGCATCAGCGGTGCGCTGCCTTACGACCTGACCGGCGTGGTTGAAGGGGCGACGGGGTAGCGATTGCGGGCCGACCCGCAGGTCTCAATCCTGGCCGGGCAGAACTCTCGATCCCTTGTTCCAGGCCGGACCGTTGTTGACGGTGAAGGGGGAGATTGCCACGGCGGCTGCGCCGCCTTGCAATGACGGATGCGCTGTTGAGGTTGACCGCGGGCGGGGGAACCGAAAGACCTGTGCCTGCGACTCGCGCCTGGGTAAATGAGCGCCGCACCCTGAGCCTGTCGAAGGGTGCGGCGCGGGAACGCGAAACCGCGGCAGGCCGGTGACGGCCCGGCTCAATCCTCCCCCGGCTCTCCCTCCTCGATCTCATGCCACTTGCCCTCCACCACGGAAGTGAGCGCGTCCATGTGCTCGCGCACCACCTCCGCCGGGCACAATTCCACGAAGAGGTAAGTCCCCAGCCAGATCACGGCCGCGTCGTCCAGCGGCCCGGGCGCCAGGTCGGGGGCCAGCAGGTAGATCAGCGAGCCGATGGGGAGCAGTTTGACCAGCGGGTTGACGCGGCGATCGACCATCAGGCGGGCGATGAGTTTCAAGCGCAGCGACAGGCCTTCAAAGACCCCGCTGCCCCCGGGGAGCAGCTTGCGGGGTGTCTTGTCTTCCATCAGATGGGTACCTCCAGTACGAAGCTGGACCTGAGGCATTATAACCCCGGTGGGGGAGCTGGGGGGCAAGGGAGCAGGGGGGCCAGGGAGCAGGGGGCCAGGGAGCAGGGGAGCAGGGGAGCAGGGGAGCAGGGGAGCGGGGGGCTATCGGCTTTCATCGGCGGGCGCCCTGGGCGGAGGGCGGAGCGCAGCGCAGCCCGCAGTCGAAGGGCACGGAAGGGGTGCGCGCCGCCAGCGCCACCCTTCGACAGGCTCAGGATGGCGCTGGCGGGATGCGGTATCGCCCTGCGGCACGCGGGCGGTGACGGCAGAGCGGAGCGCCGCGCCGGCGGCCTCAGGGTCTGTCGGGAGGGCGCTCGGGCAGGCGGACGACGCGCGTCGCCAGCAGCTCCCGACCGTCGCCCACGCTGAACTCGCCGAAGACCGCCAGCAGGTCGCCAGGTTTCAGATCCTCGACGGTGAGCGGGTCACCCTGCATGCTCTCCAGTTTCGTGTCCTCGTTCAGCGCCACGAAGCGGGGGCCCTGTTGGGTGGCGAGCTCCAGGCCCTGGGGCGAGGCGCCGCGCAGGCGGCCGATCAGGTCCGGCCGCGGCCCCGGCGCGCCGCCCGGCCCGCCCGGCACCTGCGGCTGGCCGGCCTGCGGCCCCGGCTGGTAGCGCAGCCCCTCGCGGCTCAACCCGTGGCGCCCCACGTAGACGCCCAGCGAGAAGGTTGCCGCCAGCAGCATGCCCAGCAGCACCAGCGCGCCGACCGCTATTTGCCAGCGATTCTCAGCCATCGTTGCATGGCCTCCTCTTCGTCCACCACCTGCAGCCTGGCCAGTGTGACAGCGATGGGGCTGTTGGGCGGGCCGATGGTCAGGTCCCAATTCCCGGGCGAGACTGTGGAAGGTACGACCACCCAGTAATCTTCTACCACGATCTGACCGCGCACGGGCTCCACCTGGGCGTCGTAGCGGGCCAGCAGGCCCAGTCCCAGTTCGTGCACCTCCAGGGTCTGATCACCGAGGCGGGTCTCCACCTGCAGCCGCTCCAGGGACTGCAGCCGCCAGTACAGCCTCATGTGCAGGGCCGAGCCGCTCTCCACCTGCAGCGGTTCCACGTCGGCGCCCAGCAAGGTGACCGGGCCGTACTCGGCGCCGATGATGATCTGCGGCTGGGCCTGGTCCACCACCATCTGCGGGGGGTCCTGGCGGATCTCGAACAGCACCAGCCGGTTGCGCGCCCCGAAGCCCTCGGAGGCGGGGTTGCCGAGCAGGACGGGGACCTGCCAGGCGTCCGCCGGCACCAGGTCCTGGGGCAGCGCCCCGGGCCCGCGCGCCCGGCCGCGGCCCTGGAGCGCGGTGGTGGTGAACAGCGGGCGTCGCTGCAGGTCCGCCGGCGAGGGGTTGGATATGGGCAGGGCGGGGAGCAGCACGTCGCTGCGCGTACCATAGACCAATTGCCAGTAGAAGGCGTCGTAGCCGAAGACGCCGCCCTGGGTGAGCAGCGCCGATTGCGGCGGGAGCAGCGCCCACACGTTGGCGTAGAAGTCGTTGACGGCCACGTCCTGCGAACGGTCGGCTTGCGACCAGTTGAGGGGGAGAGGTAGCAGCGCCAGCAGGCAGGCGGCCAGGGCCAGGGTGTAGCGCGCCGGACGCCGCGCCCGGGCGCCCAGCGCGAGGGCAGCCAGCGCTTCCAGACCGGCAAGGGCTTCCAGCAGGCCGAAGGCGACGAAAACCGCCCACAGGAAGTGCGCCGGCAAGAAAAAGACCTCTAGGTCGAAGGCCCGATACTGGATGAAGAACCACACGTGGACCAGGTACATGCCCACCAGCAGGTAATAATGGCGCGGGCGGCGCAGTAGCAGCGCGCCCAGCCCGATCACTCCCAGCAGCACCCCCAGCAGGCTGAATTCGTGCAGCAGCAGGTCGAGATAGACCACGACGCGGTCGGGCAGCGCGCTGAGGGGGAAGGCGAACTTGAACTGCGGGAAGGCGCCCAGGGTGTACTTGTAGATTCCGACCAGGGTGCTTGGAGCGCGGGCGAGCATCATGCGATCGACAAGTGTGCCCGCCTTGAGGGGCAGCCAGAGGAACTGCGCTGCGCCCAGGCCGAACCCCGCCAGCCCGGCCAGCCACCAGGTTGGGCGTTTCAGGGCGCGCGGCGCGGTGAGCAGGACGAAGAGTGCGAAGGCCGGGGCGAAGCCCAGATCGGAGAGATGGGTTCCCAGGGAGAGGCCGAAGAGCAGCGCGAAGAGGAAGAAATCCCGGTCCCGACGCGTGCGCTCCCAGCGCAGCAGCGCCAGCAGGGTGAGGGCGATCATGGCCATGTTAGGGGCGTAGACCTCGGCGATGACCGCCTGCGACCAGTAGGTGGGCGTGAAGGCGAAGGCCAGGGCGGCGGCGGTGGCGGCGGCGCGGCGCAGGGCCGGGGCGGCGGCGCGCGGATGGAGCAACTGGACCAGCAGCAGATAGAGGCCGCCCACGGCCAGGGCGCCCAGCACGGCGCTCATCAGATTCACGCGGTGGGCGACGTCGCCGAAGGGCAGCAGGGTGAAGAGCTTGCCCAGCCAGGTGTAGAGGGGGTAGCCGGGCGAGTGGGCCAGGCCCAGCACGTAGGGTACCGTGGCCAGCTCGTTGCCGTCTGGGCTCAGATAGGAGAGGCTGGGCGTGAGCGTGGCGCGGTAGACCAGGAAGGCGATCAGGCTCAAGAGCCCGGCCAACAGGTAATCCAGGCGCGAGGGGGGTGAGAGGCGACGGTCCATCGCCCAAAGGATAGTACTTTTGCGTAACGCCCGCGTTAGCAGGATGCAAGAAGGTAGTAACAAGGTGAACACGACCCGGGGGTGGTATCCCTTCGGCCGAACATGTACGGGTGGCTCGCAGCCGATTGTGCGGCGCCGCGCCTGCGGGGACGGGGGCGTTATGATAGAATGACATAACCCAAGCCAGGGACGGGCGCATGACGTACGATCGATTCGGACGGAACATCCACTATCTGCGCATCAGCCTCACCGACCGCTGCAACCTGCGCTGCGTCTACTGCATGCCGGAGGACATGACCTTTCGTCCCTCCGAGGCGCTCATGCAGGACGACGAAGTCCTGCGGTTAGTGCGCCTGTTCGCCGAGCTGGGGTTCGACAAGATCCGCCTCACCGGCGGCGAACCGACGCTGCGCAAGGGTGTGGTAGACCTGGTGCGGGAGATCGCCTCCGTGCCGGGCATCCGTTCCCTGTCCATGACCACCAACGGCATCCTGCTCGACAAGCTGGCTGAGCCCCTGGCACGCGCCGGCCTGCAACGCGTCAACATCTCGCTGGACACGCTGAACCCTGAGCGTTTCCGCAGCGTCACGCGCTGGGGGTCGCTGGAGCATGTGTGGGCCGGCATCGAGGCCGCCGAGGCGGCAGGGCTGACGCCCATCAAGCTGAACGCGGTGGTGGCGCGCGGCTTCAACGAGGAAGACGTGGTCGCGCTGGCCGAGCTCACGCGCCAGCGGCCGTGGCACGTGCGCTTCATCGAGATGATGCCCTTTGGCGGGGTCACGGAACTGCAGACGGGTGCCGTGGTGCCCCACCAGGAGATCAAGCAGCGGCTGGAAGCCGGCCTGGGCGCGCTGGAGGAGGCCAACGGCGGGCGGCTGGATGGCGAAGCGCGGCTCTACCGCCTGCCTGGCGCACGTGGTACCATCGGTCTGATCTCCTCCGTGACGCAGCCCTTCTGCGCCTCGTGCACCCGCGCCCGCCTGACGGCCGATGGCCGGCTGCGCATGTGCCTGCTGCGCGAGACGGAGATAGACCTGCTCACACCCCTGCGTGCCGGAGCGTCGCGCGAAGAGCTGCGCCGCCTGCTGCTGCAGGCCCTCTGGAACAAACCCTGGGGCCACGGACTGGCCCAGCAGGAGATCCCGCTCGACCGGGCGATGAGTGAGATCGGGGGGTGAGGGGCCGGTGGATCGAGGCGAATTCGCCTGGATACCAATCCCTAATCCCTGATCACTAATGACCAATCACCAATCCCTGACCCCAGTACCCAAACCCCTTCCCTCGGAGGCTTTCATGTCGTCTCGTTCCCTCTCCCTCGTGCTCTTCGACCTGGACGGCACGCTGCGCTACAACGAGCCGCGCGGCTTCGACGTCTTCCATCGATACGTAGAGGAGATGGGTTTCGAGCTCAGCCCCGCGACGCGGCGCTCCGCCCTGCGCTGGCTGTATTCCTACTGGGCGCAGTCGCCGGAGCTGCAGAGCGACATGGAGGAGAGCGGGGGGCGGGACAAAGGCGAGTTCTGGATGCGCCACGCCCGTCGCCACCTGGAGAAACTGCAGATCCCCGATCAGGAGATCGACCGGGTGTCCGAGGCCCTGATGGAGCTGTTCAAGGATGGCTATCAGCCTGTAGATCGTGTGTTCCCCGACGCGCCGCAGGTCCTGCGCGCGCTGCGCGAGCAGGGCTATCGCCTGGGGCTGGTCTCCAACCGCCACGATCCGCTGGACGAGGTGGCGGAAGCGCTGGACCTGGCCTGGGCTTTCGAGTTCACTTTGGCCGCAGGCCAGGTGGGCTGGTGGAAGCCAGATCCGCGGCTGCTGCAGCACGCCGTTGAGATCGCCGGGTGTGAGCCTGAGCAGGCGCTGTACGTGGGGGACAACTACTTTGCCGACGTCATCGGCGCCCACGCCGCGGGAATGCCGGCGATATTACTGGATCCCGAGGGGCTGTTCCCAGACGCTGACTGCCCGGTCATCCGCTCCCTGGCGGAGCTGCCGGGTCTCCTGCAAAGCCTGTCCTGAGGCGGCGCGGCCCTGTCGCCGCGCCCGATATCCCCTGACCCGCTGGCGCGTCCGACGCGGCCGCCGGTTTCTTTCCGCATTCAAGAACGGGGCGAGGGAGGGATGAATCGTGAGGCCCCCCAGGGCTCCGGGCGAGGGTGTATAATCAGCGGGCCAACTACGAAAGGGATCCATCCATGACGAATAGACGCCTGTCCCTTCCGCGACTCCTCGACCGCCTGCTGCCCTCCGGGACAGCGGTGTTGTTCGCCACGGCGGTGGTCGTCGGGTTGGGAACGGGGATCGGCGCCGTCATCTTCATCCGTCTGATCGCCCTGGTGGAAGAGGGGCTCTTTCACCGGCTTGCCACGTCCTTGCCCGGCCCCGGCCGGTGGTGGTTCCTGATCATCCCTGCCCTGGGGGGGCTGGTGGCGGGGCCGATCATCGCCTACTTCGCCCGCGAGGCCAAGGGTCACGGCGTGCCGGAGGTGATGCAGGCCATCGTGCTGAGCGGCGGCCGGATCAGGCCGCGGGTGGTGGTGGCCAAGGTGCTGGCCTCCGCCGCCTGCATCGGCAGCGGCGGCTCGGCGGGCCGCGAGGGCCCCATCGTGCAGGTGGGCGCCGCGCTGGGATCGACCCTGGGCCAGCTTTTCCACTTTTCCGACGCCCGTATCCGCAACCTGGTGGCTTGCGGCACGGCGGCGGGCATCGCCGCCACCTTCAACGCGCCCATTGCCGGCGTCATCTTTTCCGTCGAGATCATCCTGGGAGATCTGCGCCTGGGTGAGTTGGGCAGCGTTGTGGTGTCGGCGGTGACGGCCAGCGTGCTGGCGCGCTCCATCCTGGGCGATCGGCCGGCCTTCGTGATCCCTGATTACAGCATGACCAGTCCCTGGGAGATCCTGCTCTACTTCATCCTGGGGGTGCTGGCTGCCTTCGTAGGCGTCTTCTTCATCAAGCTGCTCTACGCCACGGAGGATTACTTCGACAACTGGCGCTTCCCTGAGGCGCTCAAGCCCGCCGTGGGCGGCCTGCTGCTGGGCGCCCTGGCGCTGCTCTACCCGGCGGTCCTGGGACTCGGTTTCGCGCCGCGCGACGAATTGCTGCTGGGGCTCCCCCTATCGGCCAACATGCCGCGCGTGTTCGGGGCCGGTTTCCCGGTCATCGAAGGCGCGCTGCTGGGAGAGCTTTCCTTCGTGTTGTTGGCGGCATTGGTGGTGCTAAAAGTGGTCGCCACCTCGCTCACCCTGGGCTCGGGCAACTCAGGCGGTGTCTTCGCGCCGGGCCTGTTCTCGGGCGCCATGCTGGGTGGCGCCTTCGGCCACGTCGTCTCGTTCATCTTTCCCGGCATCACCGCCGGCGTCGGCCCCTACGCTACGGTGGGGATGGCGGCGGTTTTCGCCGCTGCGGCGCGTGCGCCGCTCACCGCGGTGCTCATCGTCTTCGAAATGACCGATGACTACCGCATGATCCTGCCGCTGATGGCGGCCGTCATCGTGGCCACCGTGGTGGCGCAACATATCCACCCCGAGTCCATCTATACCCTCAAACTGGCCCGCCGCGGCATCCATCTGGCCCGCGGGCGGGTGGTGGACGTGCTGGATTCGGTCACCGTCATGGAAGTGATGAACTCCAAGCCGGTCACCGTGGACGCCAACCTGCCTGCCAAGGCCCTGACCGACATATTCCTGCAGACCAACAGCCACGCTTTCCCGGTGGTGGATGGGGATGGCAGGCTGGAGGGCATCGTCTCCCTGGACGACTACCGCCGCGTCGCGACACGTCAGGGCGGCATACCCCCCGACCTGCGGGTGGCGGACATCGCCACCCAGAATCTGGTGGTGGTCTATCCAGATGAGACGGTGCGCGTCGCGCTGCGGCGCATGGCGCCGCGCGACCTCTCGCGCCTGCCGGTGGTCAGCCGCTCCGATCCGTCCTGTCTGCTGGGCATCGTGCGCCGCAGCGACGTGCTCAAGGCTTACGAGCTGGGGACGGTGCGGCGCGGCCAGGAGCCGGAGCCGAGGCTCCCCGTGCCGCCCGACACGCGCATGGGTGAATTCATCATCGAAAAGGATACTCCTGCGGCTGGGCACGCCCTGCGCGAAATGCGCATACCGCGCGAGTTCGTGGTGGTGAGCATCGTGCGCGACGGCGAGACCATCATGCCCCACGGCGACACGGTGCTCAAGCCGGGCGACGTGGTCACCGTGCTCGCCAAGGGGGGCGACGTGGGGGGCTTTGCCCGCTGCCTGCGCAGCGGACCCCCTCAACCGCAGGCACCCGGGCCTGCCGTCGAACCCCCCGAAATCGACGAGGAACTCTGATCAGATCGGCGCCGGCCCTGCGCCGGCAAATCTCTCCTTCAGGAGAGCGGGTCCCATGACAGCACAGACGAGATGGGCGCGCCTGCTGGATCGGCTTGCTCCCAGCGAGAGCACCACGCTCTCCGTCCTCTCCATGATCGTGGGGGGTGGGACCGGCCTGGGCGTGCTCTTCTTCAAACAGGTGATCGATTGGATCCACCTGGGCGCCTTTGAGGTGCTGGGCACGCGCGCGGGCGCGCTCGGCTCGTGGCTCGTGGTGCTGATCCCAGCCCTGGGCGGGTTGGTGGTGGGGATCCTGGTGACGCGCTTCGTCGGCCACGAGCGCCACCACGGCGTGGCCGGCATCATCGAAGCGGTGGCGCTGGCCGGCGGCCGCCTGCGCTATCGCCGCATCCCGCTCAAAGCGCTGGCCTCGGCCATCTCCATCGGCGTTGGCGCCTCCGTCGGACCGGAGGACCCCAGCGTTCAGATCGGCTCGGGGTTGGGGTCCATGTTGGGCCAGCGCCTGCGGCTTTCCGACGAGCGGGTGCGGGTGCTGGTGGCGGCCGGCACGGCGGGCGGCATCGCCACCGCCTTCAACGCGCCGCTGGCAGGGGTCTTCTTCGCGCTGGAGATCGTGCTGGGGGAGTTCTCGATAGCCTCCTTCGGCGTGGTGGTACTGGCAGCGGTGGTGGCCTCGGCCATCACTCAGGCCATGGTGGGCCTCTTCCCGGCATTCCCCATCCCGCTCTACGCGCTGAGCAGTCCCCTGGAACTGCCCCTGTATTTCGGCCTGGGTTTGGTCGCGGCGTTGGTGGCCGTCTTCTACATCTTCTCCATCTACTACTTTCAGGACAACCTGAGCCGACTGCCTCTGCCCGCATGGCTTAAGCCGGCGCTGATAGGCCTGGGGCTGGGCCTGGTCGCCCGCTGGTATCCGCAGATCCTGGGGGAGGGATATGGGACGGTGGCCGAGATCCTGCGCGGCGGCGACCCGGCCGTGATGCTGCTCCTGCTGCTGGTGGTGCTGAAAATCCTGGCCACCGCGCTGAGCCTGGGCGCCGGTTTCGTCGGCGGCGTCTTCGCCCCTTCGCTGTTCCTGGGGGCGGCGCTGGGCGGCGCCTACGGCCAGGTGGTGGCGGCCCTGATGCCCGGCCTGGCCATCGAGCCCTCGGCCTACGCCCTGGTGGGCATGGGAGCCGTCCTGGCCGGCGCCGTGCGGGCCCCCATCACGGCCATCCTGCTGCTCTTTGAGCTGACCAACGATTATCGCATTCTGCTACCCATGATGTTCGCTGTGGCGGTGAGCGTCTTCGTCTCCGAGAACCTGCAGCGCGAGTCGGTATACACCCTGAGCCTGGTGCGCAAGGGGATCCGCCTGCGCCGTGGGCGTGACGTGGATGTGCTGGAGGCGCTGGCCGTCGAAGAGGTGATGGAACGCGAGCCTCCGGTGGCCTATGAAGACGAGCCGCTGAAGGCGGTCTCAGAGCGCATGGTCGAAGCGCACGCACATGGTTTCCCGGTGCTGGACCGGGAGGGGAACCTGGTGGGCGTGATCGCCGTGCAGGACATCGAGCGCGCGCTGGAGAAGGGGCTGGGGCTGGATCGCACGGTGGGGGAGGTCTGCACGCGCGATGTGCTGGTCACCTATCCCGACGAGACAGTCAACATGGCGCTGCGCAAGATGAACGCTCGCGACATCGGCCGGCTGCCGGTCGTCAGCCGTGAGGACCATCAGCACCTGGTGGGCTGGCTGCGGCGGGGGGACGTCCTGAAGGCCTACGACGTGGCGCTGGTGCGGCGCAACATCGAACGCCACCGGGCCGAGCAGGTGCGCCTGGGGGCGGCCATCGACAGCGACGTGTTGGAGTTGAAGGTGGCGCCGAACGCCCCTGTAGCGGGGCGCACCATGGCCGAGATCCAGTGGCCGCGCGATTCGCTGGTGGCCAGCATCCTGCGCCGCAGCCGCCTGATCATCCCCCACGGAGACACGCGGCTGGAACCGGGCGACGTGCTGGTGGCAGTGGTTGAGCCCTCGGCGGCCGGGGTGTTGCGCGCCATGGTGGAAGGGGAGGCGGAGGCGGAATGAGGCCTGCGCGACACCATGGGTGGCTGTAGCGGGAGCGTAGGCTGGGCGTCAGGATGGCGTCCATTGACACGGCACTCGCGCGCGCCTATACTGAATTCACGAAAGGAAGGGTGCGGATCGTGAGGGTCTCAACCCCCCAATTGAAGATGGATTGCCCACAGGCACGGGGCTCCTATGCCCGCGTGCCTTTTTGCTTCCAGCAGCCTGGAGAGGAGGGACTATGGATTACGGGATGATTGGTAAGATCGAGAAGGCCAAGCGCTATGCGGAGGAGCGCGAACGAATCCGCCTGGAACACTTCCGAGCCACCTTCGACGGTGAGAACAACCCCCACGCGGTGGAATTCGATCACGGCGTATGGAAGTGTGACTGCGATTTCTTCCTCAGCCGCGGCGTGTGCAGCCACACCATGGCCCTGGAGCGGATCCTGGATCGCATGCTCCCCGCCCCGGTCGAGGTCGGCTGAAAGATCGGTCCCAAACCTTCAACGGGCGCGGGCCAACGGCCCGCGCCCGCTTTTCGTTCCCCGTGGTAGAATGCGGCGGCTGCGGGACGGCCGATCCGCTTCCCGTCGGAGGCCCTTTGAAACGCTGGCAGTTCTGGCTTGGCGCCATCATCAGCGCGCTCCTGCTTTGGCTTGCCCTGCGCGGGCTGCACCTGGCGGACGTCTGGCAGGCGCTGCGCGGGGCGAATTACCTCTGGCTGCTGCCCGGGGTGGCGGTCTATTTCCTGGCCGTATGGGCCCGCTCCTGGCGCTGGCACTACCTGCTGCATCCGGTGAAAGCCATCTCCACCGCTACCATGTTCCCCATCGTCGCCATCGGCTATATGGGCAACAACATCTACCCGGCGCGCGCCGGCGAATTGCTGCGCGCCTACGTGCTGAAGCGGCGTGAGGCCGTGTCGGTGAGCGCCAGCCTGGCCACCATCGTGGTGGAGCGCGTCTTCGACGGCGTGGTCATGCTGGGTTTCGTGGTCTTCAACCTGCCGGCGCTGGCCGCGGTGACGGCCGACTCCGGCTTCGTGGGCAGCATCCAGCAGGTGGCCGTCTACGGCAGCCTGCTCTTCGCCGTCGCGTTGGTGGCCTTCCTGCTGGCGGCGGCCTTCCCCCGCCGCGCGCAGGCGCTCTTCCACCGTCTGGTAGCGCCCCTGCTGCCCGAAAGGCTGCGCGGAAAGGCTCTGGAGGTGGTGGCCCGCTTCTGGGACGGGCTCGAATCGCTGCGCTCGGGGCGCGGCGTTTTCATGGTCTTCCTGACCTCGATCGTGATCTGGCTGCTGGAGACGGGCAAATACTGGTTCGTCATGCACGCCTTCGACTTTCAGGTGGATTTCTTCGCCCTGATGCTCATGAACGGCATCGTCAACCTGGCCACCACCATCCCCTCCGCCCCCGGATACGTGGGCACCTTCGACGCGCCGGGCATCGCCGTGCTGGAGGCCTACGGCGTGCCGGGTGCGATGGCTGCCGGCTACACCCTGGTGCTGCACGCCGCGCTGTGGCTGCCCATCACCCTGCTGGGCGCCTACTACATGGCGCGTGAGAGCCTGAGTTGGGAACGCGTCCAGGCGGAGATGGCCCGGGAGGGCGCCTCATGAAGAGAGTGGCCGTGGTGGGTGGGGGCATCGGGGGGCTGGCCGCGGCCTACGACCTGGCACGCGCCGGGCGGGAGGTGGTGCTCTTCGAGGCTCGCGAGCAATTGGGCGGGCTAGCCGCCGGCTTCAAGGCGCCCGGCTGGGATTGGTCGGTGGAGCATTACTACCACCACTGGTTCTCCGGCGATCGGGCCATCCTGGGGCTGATTGACGAGTTGGGCTGGAGCGAGCGCGTGCTCTTCCCCTGGCCGGTGACCGCCGCCTACCACGATGGACGCTTCTATCCACTGGACGGCCCGCTCTCGACCGCGTTCCCGGCCGCGCCCTGGCTCGACGGCCTGCCCGGCGCCGGCACCCTGGCGCGCACGCTGCACATCCTGCGTTTTCCGGCGCTCTCGCGCGCCCAGGCCTTGCGCGCCGGGCTGGTGGGCTTATCCCTGATCCTGACCCGCGATTGGAGGCCCCTGGAGAAGGTGACGGCCCACGAGTGGCTGCGGCGCCGCATGGGAGAGGCCTGCTACCAGATCCTGTGGGAGCCGCTGCTCATCAGCAAGTTCGGGACCCACTACCGCCAGGTCAACATGGCCTGGTTCTGGGCGCGCGTC
>JAJRUD010000173.1 GCA_024277995.1 Chloroflexota bacterium | reverse complement strand
GCGCGATCTGGACATCTGCATGGGGGACTGAGCGGGATCGGGCACGGCACGTCATTCTCATGACCAGGGCCGGGGCGCAGTACGCTGCGCCCCGCTTCCTTTTGCCACCGCAGGCCTGCCGCGCGCCCTGAGCGGAGGGCGGAGCCTCCATGCCTCCCGCCATGCTGAGCCTGTCGAAGCGTGGCGGGGATGTTGAAGCGGCTTAGGAGGAAGATATGCCCTTCGACTGCGTTCGCCGCGAGGGCGGCGCGCCTCGCTCAGGGCGCGGGCATAAGTCTCATGAGACGCCCCGAACGCTAGGCCCCTTCGAAGAGGCGTGCGATCTCGTCGCGCGGCGGCCAGGGCAATTCCCGGCGACCCTGCGGCTCTACCAGCATCACCCCCTGGCCCTCTACCACGAGGCCGATCTCGAATATGGCGACCCCCTCGGCCTCCACGGCTTGCACGACGGCGGGAGCCGCCGCCGGGGCCACGGCCAGCAGCAGTGCCCCGGAGGCGATGGCGGCCAGCGGGTCAACACCAAGGGCGGCGCACACCGCCCGCGCCTCGGCCGGCACGCGAATCGAATCCCGCCACACCTCCAGACGCACGCCGGAAGCCTGGGCCAGCTCCCACAGACCACTGGCCAGGCCGCCCTCCGTCGGGTCGTGCATGGCGTGTACCCCACCGGCCCGCGCCGCCGCCAGCGCCTCGCGCACCACGCTGATGCCGGGTTGGCGCAGGTAATCGCGCGCCGCCGCCAGAACCTCTTGCGGCAGGCCGGACAGGCGCTCGCCGAACTCACGCGCCAGGATGCTGGTGGCCTCGATGGGGATCCCTTTGGTCAGCAGCAGCCGGTCGCCGGGGCGGGCGCCGAGCGGCGTGACCAGGGATTCGCGGCGCACCTCGCCGATCATGGTGCCGGCCACGATGGGGCGGTTCAGGCCGGCGGTGACCTCGCTGTGGCCGCCGATGAGCTGCGCGCCCACCTCGCGGCAGGCAGCGCCGATCTGGTCGAAGATGCCTTCCACCAGGCTCTGGTCGGTCCCACTCTCCGGCAGGAGCAAGGTGGCCAGGAACCAACGCGGCGGAGCGCCGGCCGTCGCCACGTCGTTGGCGTTGACGTGCACGGCGTACCAGCCGATGTCTTCTGCCGTGAAGGTGATGGGATCGCTCTTCACCACTAGCGCCCGCTCGCCGAAATCCAGCACGGCGCAATCCACCCCCACGCCCGGGCCGAGCAGGACGCGCGGGTCGTCGGGGCCATGGCGCTCGAAGAGCGAGAGGAGCAGAGCCGGCGGCAATTTGCCCAGGGGGAAGGTGGTCATGGGTGGCACCTCCGCGAGTGCGGCAGCGGTGCACGCAAAAGGCCGCCCGGATGGACGGCCTCTTGCTGCGCTGCGGCATCCTTATCGAAGAACGAGGAGGGATGCCGCAGCGCGAGGTTTAGCATAGGTACTCATCGGCATCACCTCCTCTTCTATGGGATGGCGAAAGGAGGCGTCCGCGCTGGCGCGCGGAATACGGGCACAGTATGTCATAGAAGGTGGTGGCTGTCAATCAGAGGATCAACATGGCGTCGCCGAAGGAGTAGAAGCGATAGCCTTCCCGCTTGGCGGTCTCGTAGGCCGCCAGGATCCGCTCGCGTCCGACGAAGGCGGCCACCAGCATGAGCAGTGTGGAGCGCGGCAGGTGGAAGTTGGTCAGCATGGCGTCCACGGCCATGAAGCGGTGGCCGGGGAGGATGAACAGATCCGTGGGCCCTTCGAAGGGGGCCACGATTTCCCCCGGCGCGGCCGCCAGCGCCGCGGTCTCGAGCGTGCGGACGGCGGTAGTGCCCACGGCGACGATGCGCCTGCCGGCACGGCGGGCGGCGCGCAGGGCCTCGGCCGCTTGCGGCGTCAGGCGGCACCATTCGCTGTGGATGCGATGCTCTTCAGGGCGTTCCTCCGTCACCGGCGCGAAGGTGTCCAGGCCCACGTGCAAGGTGACGTGGACGAGGCCCAGGCCGTGATCTTCGAGACGTTTCAACAGGGCTTGTGTGAAGTGGAGGCCGGCCGTGGGCGCGGCGGCCGAACCCGGATGGCGGGCGAAGACCGTCTGGTATTCCTCGGGGCGGCGCAGGGGCGCGTGGATGTAGGGCGGCAGGGGCATCTCGCCCACCTGTTCCAGGCGCGGGCTGATGGGCTCTGCGAAAGCCACCAGGCGCCGCGGGCCGCCCAGGTCCTCCAGGATCTCGCCCTGTGGGCCGCCCTGCACGCGAAACTGCCTGCCGGGCCGCAGGCCGCGGCCGCCGACCAGCGCCTCCCAGGTCTGCGGGCCATGACGTCGCAGCAGCAGGATCTCGAACTTCCCTCCGCTGGGGATCTTGCGCGCGTGCAGCCTGGCCGGGATGACGCGCGTGTCGTTCAGAACCAGGACGTCGCCCGGCTCGAGGAGCATTGGGAGATCGCGGAACCTGTGGTGGCTGATGGCGCTGGAGCCTCGGTCGAGCACCATCAGGCGCGCCGAGTCGCGCGGCTCGGCGGGCCGCTGCGCGATGAACTCAGGCGGCAGTTCGTAGTCGAAATCGGAGGTGCGCACGGTCTACCGGGCGAGCCAACGGGCGATGAAGTTCAGGGCCAGCGTGAGCAGCAGGCTGAGCAGGATGGAGCTGGCCAGCGGAACGAAGCAGGTGAAGCCGTCGCGCTCGAAGCGGATATCGCCTGGCAGACGGCCCAGCGGGAGACCCCTCCTGCCGGCCCGCCAGATCAACCCGCCCAGGAAGGCCAGGAAGAGCCCCAGGTAGAACAGCCAGCGTCCCAGCGAACTGAGGTCGAACATGGCCTTCAATCACATCTCAGGCAGCCTGGCCTGCGGCGCTCCAGGTGGCTCCAGGCCCAGGTGTTGGTAGGCGAGCGGCGTGGCCACGCGTCCTTGAGGCGTGCGGTCGAGGAATCCCAGCTGCAATAGATAGGGTTCCACCACGTCCATGATGGTGTCCGGCTCTTCGCTGATGGAGGCGGCAATGGTCTGCAGGCCTACTGGTCCGCCGTTGAATTTCTCGATGATGGTTCGCAGCACGCGCCGGTCGGCGTCGTCCAATCCGAGGCCGTCCACGTCCAGCAACGCCAGTGCCTCGTGGGCCACGGCGCGCGTGATGTGCCCTTCGGCCCGCACCTGCGCGTAGTCGCGCACGCGGCGCAGGAGCCGCAATGCCACGCGCGGCGTGCCGCGCGCCCGGCGGGCGATCTCGGCCACCCCCTCCGCTTCCACCCGCACGTCGAGCACCTGCGCCGCCCGGCGCACGATGGCCTCCATGGCGGGCAGGTCGTAGAAATCCAGCCGGTGCACGGCGCCGAAGCGGGCGCGCAGCGGCGCTGTGAGCAGTGCCAGGCGGGTGGTGGCGCCCACCACGGTGAAGGGCGCCAGCTTGAGGCGGATGGATCGCGCGCCGGGGCCTTTGCCGATGGTGATGTCCAGGGCGAAGTCCTCCATGGCCGGATAGAGGATCTCCTCCACGGCGCGCCCCAGACGGTGGATCTCATCGATGAAGAGGATGTCGTGCGGCTGCAGGTTGGTGAGGATGGCGGCCAGGTCACCGGCGCGTTCGATAGCCGGCCCGGAGGTCACCCTGAGGTTGACCTCCATCTCGTTGGCCAGGATGTGCGCCAGGGTGGTCTTGCCCAGGCCGGGTGGGCCGTAGAAGAGGACGTGGTCCAGCGCCTCTTCGCGGCCCTTGGCGGCTTCGATGAGGATGGCCAGGTTCTCCTTCACCCGGTCCTGGCCGATCATCTCCATCAGCAGGCGCGGGCGCAGGGAGAGCTCGGCGTGGTCTTCCTGGCGTTGTTGGGGGGCGACGACTCGCTGCTCTGATTGGCCCATGACACCGCGATTATACCGGAATGTCCCAGGTGGGAAAGCGGGCGCGGGCCCGAGACGTGCTGGGTGCTTCGTTGGCCTGTGCGCGGAGGGGCCCAGGGCCGGGAGCCGCGCTACTCGCGCTTCTTCACCGCGTGCCCGCCGAACTGATTGCGCAGCGCGGCCAGCATGCGATCGGCGAAGTTCTCCGGGCGTCGGGAACGGAAGCGGGCGAAGAGGGCTTCGGTGATGACCGGCGCCGGCACGGCCAGGTCGATGGCTTCCTCGACCGTCCAACGCCCTTCGCCCGAATCGTCCACCCAGGCGGCCAGATCCTGAAGTTCGGCGTCCTCTTCCAGGGCGCGCGCCGCCAGGTCGAGCAGCCACGAGCGGATGACGGTGCCGAAACGCCAGATCTCCGCCACCTGGTGCAGGTCCAGGCCGAAATCCTGCTTGGCCTGCAGCAGGGCGAAGCCCTCGGCATAGGCCTGCATCATGCCGTACTCGATGCCGTTGTGCACCATTTTGACGAAGTGGCCGGCGCCGCTCGGCCCGACGTGACCCCAGCCGCGATCGGGCGCCGGGGCCAGGGCTTCGAGAGCGGGGCGCAGCAGTTCCACAGCCTCGGGCTCGCCGCCTACCATCATGCCGTAGCCTTCGGTCAGGCCCCACACGCCGCCGCTCACCCCCACGTCCAGGAAGGCGATGCCTTTCTCCTTCAGCATCCGGCCGCGACGCACGGAATCCTTGTAGTTGCTGTTTCCGCCGTCCACTACCACGTCACCCGGGTCGAGCAAGTCGGCCAGGGTGTGCAGGACGCGTTCCACGGGTTTGCCGGCGGGGACCATGACCCACGCGGCGCGCGGCGGCGACAGAGCGGCCACTGCCTCCTCCAGCGTGTGCGCGCCGCGCGCGCCGGCGGCCTGCGCCCGGGCCACCGCCTCCGCGTTCAGGTCGAAGGCCACGACCTCGTGGCCGTGCTGCAGCAGGCGCTGTGTCATGTTGGCGCCCATCTTGCCCAAACCGATCATTGCCAGTCTCATCGCTGCTCACATCCTTTGTGTGTTCGTCCAGTTGGATTGTACCCCCGCTCAAGGCGGACGCTGACAGGAGAATCCGCGAGCCCCTTTGGCGAGTGAAAGATGTAATGCCCGTTCCGCGATGAGCTAGAATGGACTGCCGGACCGATTCTCACGCTTGGCCTGACATGGAAGAAGGAGGCGCACGATGAGCCCCACCGTTGGTTTGACGCCCGCCCAGTGGATCGACCTTCTGCTCTCGCTCGTTCTGGTCGCTGCAGCCGCGCTGTTGGTGCGTTGGGCGCTGGATCGGCTGTTCCTGCGCATCCTGCGCCGGCTCGTGCGCAGGACGGCAACCACGCTCGATGACGCCGTGCTGGAGGCCCTGCGCGCGCCGCTCGTCTGGCTGGCTGCGCTGCTCAGCGCCCGCTATGGCGCCCTGCGCCTGGACTTCTTCCCCGCCCGCTGGGAGCGGGCTCTGGGAGACATGGTCTTCGTGCTGGGATTGCTCATCGCTCTGGCCACTGTCTGGCGTCTCATTGATCGTATCGGGGCATGGTACATGGAGGGCGGAGTTGAGGAGAGCACGCTCGCTCGCCAGTGGGTGCCCCTGCTGAGACGGCTGGGCCAGATCCTGCTGGTCCTGACGGGTGCCATCATGCTGCTCGATTATTTCGAAATCGACGTAACCGCCCTGGTGGCTACCCTGGGGATCGGGTCGCTGGCCATCGGCCTGGCGGCGCAGGAATCACTCTCCGATATGATCAGCGGTTTTCTCATCATGGTGGACCGACCCTACCGCGTCGGGGATCGCGTCGAGATCCAGGATCTGACGACCTGGGGTGACGTGGTGGACATCGGCCTGCGGAGCACACGTGTGCGCACGCGCGATAACCGCATGGTCATCATCCCCAACTCGATCATGGGCAAGAGCCTGGTGGTCAATCACAGCTACCCCAATACTCAATACCGCATCCAGACCGAGATCGGCGTGGCCTATGGCACCGATGTGGAGCAGGCCCGGCAGGTGTTGGTGGAGGCGGTGCGGGGAGTGGAGGGTGTGCTTCCCGACAGGCCCGTCGAGGCGCTGTTTCTGACCTTCGGCGATTCGGCGCTGGTGTTTCGCGTGCGGTGGTGGATCGAATCCTACGTGGACACGCGCCGCATGTATGATCGCGTGAACACAGCCATCTATCGCGCATTGCAGCAGGTTGGGATCGTGATCCCCTTCCCTCAGCGCGATGTCCATCATTACTGGAACGGCGATAGACTCACCGTGGCGCTGCAGGAACCCCGCCGCGGCCAGGCTTGACCAACGCGAGATGGTGGTCAAAGGTCAGATGTTCTGCCCTTCGACCATCGCGCCTTGCCCAGCGCGCGGTCCAATATGCGCCCGGGCGGCGGAGGGGTGTGCACGCGGTGGGGGAGGCCGGCCCGGCAAAGCGAGCCCGGCAGGGGCCGGGTGGCGGGCGTGGCAGAGGCAAGAGACAGGCCCCGGCGCCTGCGCGGGGCCTGATATGGGATCGGTCGGTTCTTTGTCGGGCGGAAGCGCCATTCAGGGGGTCACAAACGCGGCAACCTGAGGCCGTGACGTACCCTAGTGGGTGACCGTAGGTTTGAGCGATTTCGCCTGGGCAACCCAGCGCTCCACCTGTTTCGGTGACGGCAGGCGGCGCACCAGTTTCTTCTTGGCGTTGGTTTCGACGAGGGCCTGGTAGAGGTTGTCAGGGCGGCGGTTGCGGAGTTCCTTGATGGTATCCACGCCGGCCTCTTCCAACAGGTCGCTGTACTCTTCACCGATGCCGTCCACCCGCATCAGATCGGCCAGGTTGACCCATTCCAGCAGCAGCTTTTCGGAGATGCCCGTCTGGGCGGCCAGGTCCTGACGACCCTTCCTGGATGCGGCCACCTTGAGCAGTCGATCGGTCGAACGGATCCCCGCGCGCTGCAATACCTTAGCGTACTTCGGGCCGATGCCCTCGATGTCGATGATACGTGTCATGGGATCTCCTCCTCATGTATCCGGACCGTTCATTCTAATGTCAATATGGGGGCAGGTCAACGTGATTGTGGTCGGTAGCGCAGCGCAGGCCTTTGGCCTATACTGTCGGGCGAGAGCCCGCCCGGTGAGGTTTGGTGTGCTCGCTGAGGAGAACCCTTGCTGCTGGGAGGTTGTCAAAGGTGTTCGCACTTGGCCTACGGCAGGTTCAGGATGCGCTAGACCGAAAGGCTGATGAAATTCAGCGAGAGTTCGTCGCCCTGAGCCAGCGCCTGGACGACCTAGGGCGGCGCATGTTGGAGGCGGAAGGCGAGGAGCGCAAGAAGTTGCGCGAGGAACAGGTTGCCTTGCGGCAGATGCAGCACGCATTGGCCGAGGAGGTCAATCTGTGGCGCGATCGCTCGCGCGCCGTGCGACATCAGCCGGGTGAAGGGGCGCTACGGCGGTTCCTGCAGGAACTGCTCGAGCTGGGCGAGCCCGGGGTGGAAGCGGCGATAAAGTACGCCCTGTACCTGATGGATGCGCCGCCCGAGGAGTTGGAGCGCCTCAGTCGGGCGGAGGAATCGCGAGAGCCGCAGACGCCGGCGGGCAGGTTAATCGAGAGGGCGCGCAGTGAGTACGACCTGCGGAGCGGTGAACCGGCGACGCGCCGGCAGGCCGCGGTGGAGTTCTCCAACCGCCCTGGTGTGGCTCAGGACGATGCGATCCTGGCCGAGATCGAGGCCGCCATGGAGGATGAGGATCCCATCGTGCGCGAGGTGGCCGCGCTGACGGCCATCCAACTCCATCGCTTCCGCGCCCTGCGCTTCGCCGATCTGGATGCGGCCCACAAGTCCGTCAAGCGGCTGGCACAATTCACCCATCCGGAGGTCATCCCGGTGCTGGTGGAAATCCTGCAATCGCCGCGCACAGGCTATCTGCGACAGGGGGACGAAACAGTGGAGAGCGATAACCACCGTTCGCGCATGGTGGCCCTGCTGCGGCTGGTGGAATGGCACACGCCGGAGGCGAAGCGGGCCCTAGAAGCGCGCCGCTTCGATCGCGATCCGCTCATCGCAAAGGCCGCGCAGCGCGCCCTGGAGCTCTTCCCCGATCCCTGGACCGGGCCATTGCAGAAGGGTGAGAAGACTGCGGCCCGCGATTGACTTCGTCCCCGCGGCCCTGCTATAATGCGGGCCAACAACTGAAGATCCCATGTCCCCGGGAGGAGTAGGCGGCACAGCGCTGGCAGAGAAGGAGTGGCCAAAGGCTGAGAGCCCCCGCAGCAGCAGCCGCTGAAGGTCGCCCGGGAAGATCGCTGAAGAAACCCCGGCCCCGGCCGGGGGAGTAGAACGGCGCGGGTGAGCCCGTTACAGCGAAGCCCTGATGGTGGTCGGGGTGGTGAGTGCGCCGGCGCGGCGACGCGCGGCGAAGTGAGGTGGTACCGCGGAGGCTGGCCCTTCGTCCTCATGGGCGAGGGGTTGTTTCTTTAAGACCGCCCGGGGAACCTCAGCTCCCTGACCGGTATCCAGGATGCTCGGAGGATGACCGATGTCCAAGTACGAACTACCCAAGAGCTACGATTTCAAGGCCGCCGAAGAGCGCCTCTACCCCTGGTGGGAGCAGCGGGGCTACTTCATGCCGCGCATCGACCCGGCCAGGAAACCCTTCGTCATCTCCATGCCTCCACCCAATGTGACCGGTGAGCTGCACCTGGGCCACGCCATGTTCGTGGCCATGGAAGATCTGCTGATCCGCTACCACCGCATGAAGGGTGAACCGACGCTCTGGCTGCCGGGGACCGACCACGCCGGCATCGCCACCCAGCTTCAGGTGGAGAAGTACCTGTTGCAGGAGGGGCTGCGGCGGGAGGACATCGGGCGCCAGGCCTTCGTGGCGCGCACCTGGGAGTGGAAGCGCAAGTACGGCGGCATCATCACCCAGCAACTGCGCCGACTGGGCGCCTCCTGCGACTGGACGCGCGAGCGCTTCACGCTGGATGATGGTCTGTCGCGCGCCGTGCGCGAGGCTTTCGTGCGCCTCTATGAAAAGGGGCTCATCTACCGCGACACCTACCTCATAAATTGGTCGCCCGGGCTGCGCACCGCGGTCAGCGACCTGGAGGTGGAGTACCGCGAGGAGCAGGGGACCCTCTACTACTTCAAGTATCCGCTGGCCGACAGCGACGAGTTCATCCCCGTGGCCACGACGCGCCCCGAAACCATCCTGGGCGACACGGCCGTGGCCGTGCACCCAGAGGACGAACGCTATCGGCACCTCATCGGCAGGACGGCCCTGGTGCCCATCCTGGAGCGCCCCATTCCGGTCATCGGCGACGAGTACGTGGACCGCGAGTTCGGCACGGGCGCGCTGAAGATCACGCCCGGACACGACCCGGCGGACTACGAGATCGGCCAACGACACGAGCTGGCCATCATCAACGTGCTCAATCCCGACGCCACCATGAACGAGAACGCCGGTCCCTATCAGGGCCTGGATCGGTACGCCTGCCGCGAGAAGCTTTGGGCCGACATGCAGGCCGCCGGCCTCACCATCAAGACCGAGCCCTACATGATGCAGGTGCCGCGCAGCCAGCGCGGCGGCGAGGCCATCGAGCCGATGATCTCCACACAGTGGTTCGTGCGCATGCAGCCGCTGGCCGAGCCGGCGCTGGAGGCCGTGCGCCAGGGTCGCATCCGCATCATCCCGGAGCGATTCGCCAAGATCTACTTCAATTGGCTGGAGAACATCCGTGATTGGTGCATCTCGCGCCAGCTTTGGTGGGGCCACCGCATCCCCGCCTGGTATTGCCGCGATTGCGGCGAAATTACCGTGGCGCGCCAGGACCCCGAGGTCTGCGATCACTGCGGGTCGGCGGCCATCGAGCAAGACCCCGACGTGCTGGACACCTGGTTCTCCTCCGGCCTGTGGCCCTTCTCTACGCTGGGCTGGCCGGAAGAAACCGAGGACTATCGCTATTTCTATCCCACCACGGTGATGGAGACGGGCTACGACATCCTCTTCTTCTGGGTGGCGCGCATGATCATGCTCGGACTCGAGTTCACCGGCCAGGAGCCCTTCCACATCGTATTCCTGCACGGCCTGGTGCGCGACGAGCACGGCCGCAAGATGAGCAAGACCCTGGGCAACGTCATTGACCCGCTGGAGGTCATGGATCGCTTCGGCACCGACGCGCTGCGCTTCACGCTGCTCACCGGCTCGTCCCCCGGGAACGACATGAACCTGAGCCTGCAGCGAGTGGAGGCCAACCGCAACTTCGCCAACAAGCTGTGGAACGCCGGGCGGCTGGTGCTGCTCTCGCTGGAGAAAGCGCCCGCCCAGGGCGACCCCCAGACGGAGCCCACGCTCGCCGATCGCTGGATCCTGGCCCGGCTGGCAGAGCTGCGACGTGAGGCCAATCGCCTCTTCGACGCCTACCAATTCGGCGAGGCCGGGAGACAGATCTACGAGTTCTTCTGGTCGGAGTTCGCCGACTGGTACCTGGAGATCGCCAAACTGCAGATGGAGCCTGGCGGCGATCGGGCATGGCTGACGGCCAAGACCATGGTGACGGTGCTCGATACCTGCCTGCGGTTGCTGCACCCCTACACCCCCTATGTGACGGAGGAACTGTGGGGCCACTTGAAGGCGGCCTGCCAGGACTATCCGGCGGACTTCGGCCCTGAGGGTGGCTGGGAAGAGGCACTGATCGTGGCTCGCTGGCCGGAGCCCGCCCCGGAGGCCGCCGGGGAGAGCCGGGCCATCGCTGATTTCACACTGGTGATGGAGTTGGTGCGCGCCATCCGCAACGCGCGCGCCGAGAAGGGTGTGGAGCCCCGACAGCGCATCGCGGCGGTGATCGACGCCGGCGACCGCCTGGCCCTGATCCAGGGCCAACGCCAGGTCATCTCCGCCCTGGCGCGCCTGGACCCCGAGGCGCTGGAGATCCGCGCCCAGGGTCAGGCGCCGCCCGAAGCGATGGCGCTGGTGGTGGGGCCCCTTGAGGTCTATCTGCCGCTGGCGGGAATGGTCGACCCCGAAGCGGAGCGCAGACGGCTGGGAAAGGAACTCGAGCGCGTGCTGACTCAAATCGAGCGCCTGGAGGGGCTGCTGGCTGGACCTTTCTCCGCGAAGGCACCGCCTGAGATCGTGGCCAAGGAGCGCGCCAGGCTGGCCGCGCTGCAGGAGGCGCGTGCGAAACTGGAAGGGCAGCTGGAACTGCTGGGGAAATAGGATCGGCCATCTTTCCCTAAGGGCTCCAATAACCTCGAAGGCTCCGGAGGCTCTTCGGTTCTCGCATGCCGGCATGAGGCCCGCGGCGATTGCAGGTCGCGCCGGCAGCGGCATGGAGCGCAGCCGCCTGAGCCTGTCGAAGGGTGTGGCGCCGTCAGCTTGCGCGTGGCTCATGAGGCTGCGGGAGCCTGTATGCAAGGGTGGCCGGCCCTCCGTAAGGGTCCCTGTGATATACTGTTGCCTTTGGAGGCAAGATGCGACGAGGCGGTCCGGATATCCTGCGCTGGGTCTCCATCACACTCATCCTGGCAGCCGTCGTGCTGTTCTTTTTCGAACTCATCTCCTACAGCAGACAGCGGGCCCGGCTGCCGGCCGGTATGATCCTGGGTGGTGTGCCGGTGGGGGGTCTCGACTCCTCCGCCGCGCTGCAACGGCTGTTGCAGGCTTACAGCTCGCCGGTGGAACTGCATTACGGGGACCAGATCATATTGCTCAACCCGGCCAGCGTCGGCTTCCGCCTGGACAGTGAGGCCATGCTGGCCGCGGCGGAGTCGGTGCGCACGGGAACGGACTTCTGGTCAGGGTTCTGGGACTTTCTATGGAACCGACCCGGCGACCCGGTCTCCATTCCCGTGCGGGCCGAGTACTCGCGCGGCCAGCTCGAGACTGTGCTCTCAGACATCGCCGCTCGCTACGACGAGCCTCCAACGCCCTCACAGCCGATCCCTGGCAGCCCCAACTTCGACCCCGGGCAGCCCGGGCGGGTGCTGGACGTGGCGCGCGCCGCGGACCTGGTTGGCGAGGTGCTCACCCGTGCCCACAACCGCCGTGTCAACCTGCCCGTCGTGGCCAGCGCGCCGCCGCGTCCGTCGCTGGCTTCCCTGGAAACCCTGCTCAAGCAGAACATCGATGTGGCCGGCTTCGACGGCCTGGCCGCCATCTACCTGCTCGACCTGCGCTCGGGGCGCGATCTGCACTTCCTCTACTACCAGGGGGAGGACATCGCCGCCGACCCGGATATCGCCTTCACCGCCGCCTCGATCAACAAAGTCGCCATCATGGTGGCCTTCTACCGCTACTTCGACGCTCCCTTCGACCCGGAGGCCGAGAAGTGGCTGCGGGAGATGATCACCCAATCGGGGAACGGCCCCTCCGACTGGCTCATGGAGCGCATCGACCGCTTGCGCGGGCCGCTCATGGTCACGGAGACCATGCAGGAACTGGGCCTGGAGAGCACCTTCATCGCCGGCTACTTCCGTCTGGGGGCGGAGCTGCTGCGTGTCTATCGCACGCCGGGGAATCAGCGCCCCGATCTCAACACCCGGCCCGACGTCTACAACCAGACCACCGCCGCCGAGATGGGGATGTTGCTGGGAGACATCTATCTCTGCGCCCAGGGCAAGGGAAACCTGCTGGCCGTCTTCCCCGATGAGATCCGGCCAAGTGAGTGTCAGGCGATGCTGGACCTGCTGGCGCAGAACCGCATCGGCGTCCTGCTCGAGGCGGGTGTGCCCGAGGGCACGCGCGTGGCCCACAAGCACGGCTGGACCACCTCGCCCTTGTCGAGTCTGGGCGATGCCGGTGTGATCTACTCGCCGGGCGGGAATTACGTGCTCTCGGTCTTCCTCTGGGATGACCCGGAGATGATCTGGGAGCCCACCTCGAAGCTGGTGGCGGACCTCTCGCGCGCTGTCTACAACTACTTCAACCCACCGTAAGCCGCAGCAACCTGAGTCCTGCGCAGACCCTCCGGGCCGCGCCGCGAGCACCCGGAGGGCCCGTCCTGCGCCTTCCCGGGTCGGATGCCGCTGGCATGTGCCCTGTTGAGAACCCCCTCGCGCCATGCTTCGAGGGGCTCAGCATGGCGGGGGTGTCGTGTCTCGGTCCTGTCGAAGGCCCTGCTCTGAAGGCTCCGCCCTTCGCCTGCGGGCTGCGCTGCGCTCCGCTCTCCGCTCAGGGCGATGCCGGGACATGGTCCTTCGCCTCCGCTCGGGGAGTAATCCCCGAGCGGAGCGAGCCGCCCTCGCGGCGGGCGCAGTCGAAGGGCCGCCTCTCGTTGCAGCCCCCTTCAACAAACCCGACCACCTGTCGACAGGCTCAGGGCGATGGGCAGAAGGATGCGCAGGGAGAGCAGGCCGCTGGCTGAGTCGGTCGAAGACAGCGGCTGTCACTGCCATCGGTAGGCGCCGCTGGCATGGACCCTGTTGAGGCCCCCCTCGCGCCATGCTTCGAAGGGCTCAGCAAGGCGCGAGGGGGGCGCTGCCGGTGCGAGGGGCGGAGACGGCATGCCGCCGTTCCGGGGGTCGGGGCCCCAGAGGGCTCCGGGGCTCACGGTCTGTGTCAGGATATCGCCGGGCGCTCTTGCAGGTTGTCGGCGAGCGGCTGTCCCCTGGTCTCCACCGGCAGGGCCAGCGCCGCCAAACCGCCGACGGCGTAGGACAGGGCGTAGACGGTGAGCGGCACGACCAGGGAGAACCCCATCAGTGCCGCACCCAGGCTGGGGGCCAGGGCGCCGGCGATGCGCGTCATGCCGCTGGCGACCCCCATGCCTGTGCTGCGGATGGAGGTGGGGTAGGCCTCAGGGGTGTACGCGTAGAGCGCGCCCCAGGCGCCCAGGGCGAAGAAGGAGAGCCAGATCGCCATGGCGACTACTGTGGGCAGCGCCGTGGCCAGGGCGAAGAAGTAGGTGAACAGGCCGCTGGCCAGCATGTAGACGCCCAATGTGAGCCTGCGCCCCCAGCGTTCCACCAGATAGGCGGCGGAGAAGTAGCCCGGCAGCTGCGCCAGCGCCATGAGGAAGGTGTTCTGGTAGACGGGGAGCATGGCCATGCCCTTAGCCCGGAAGTAGCTCGGCAGCCAGATGAAGACGCCGTAATAGCCCAGAGACATGCAGAACCAGATGATCCACAACAGCGCGCTCGTGCGCCGCAGTTCAGGCGCCCACAGGTCACGCAGCTTGCCGCGCGGCTGGGGGGCGAGCGGGGCCAGGGAGGCCTCGCCCAGCGGGTTCCCGTTCACTTCGCCCACAAGTGCCAGCACAGCGCGCGCCTGATCGGTCTGTCCGCTCACGAGCAGGTAGCGCGGCGATTCGGGGACGTGGCGGCGGATCCAGAAGACGATCAGTCCGGGCAGGGCGGAGACGGCCAGCAGCCAGCGCCAGCCCAGGTGCGGCACGATGAGCCACGCCAGGCCGGCGGCGACGATGGTCCCCAGCGCCCAGAAGGATTCCAGCAGCACCAGGTAGCGCCCGCGCTTCTCGGCTGGAAGGTATTCGGCGAAGATGCTGTAGTCAACCGGCAGCGTGCCGCCCACGCCGAAGCCCGTCAGCGCCCGCAAGAGCAGCAGCCATAGGAAGCTGGGGGAGAAGGCCGAGGCCAGGCCGAAGACCGAATCCACCAGCACGGTGGCGACGAAGGCCGTGCGGCGGCCGATGCGGTCGCTGAGCCAACCCCATCCCCACGCGCCGGCCAGCATGCCCAGAAAGATGGCCGTGCCCAGCAGGCCCTTCTGGCCGTTGGTCAGCCCCCACTCCTCGCCGATGGCGGGCAGGGCGAAGGCGATGAGCAGCACCTCCATGGCGTCGGCGGCCCATCCGGCGCCGCAGATCCACAGCAGCCGGCGCTGAAAGCGGCCGAACCCCACGCGTTCGATGGCTTGATCCAGGGTGAGTGTTTGCATGGCTAACCTCGGGGTCCTTCAGGTCAGGGAGGCCACGACTTCGATGCCGTTGAGCATCATGCTGTAGAGGAAGACGCGGTGCAGCAACTCGGCGTCGTGGGGCACGGCGCCCAGCTCGCGCGCCGTCTCCACTGGCATGTCATAGGTGTCGACGCAGTCCTCGGGCACGGCGCCCAGCTCGCGCGCCGTCTCCACTGGCATGTCATAGGTGTCGACGCAGTCCTCGGGCACGACGACCCGCCGTTGTAGTTGGCGGGCGTTGGCGTCCAGGCGCAGATGCATGGCCAGCTGGTAGGTGCACAGATCGGTGCAGTCGCCCACCACGATGTAGGTGTCCACCTGCGGGTGGTCGGCGATCCAGTCGTTCAGGCCGGTGTTGAGGCCGGAGTGGATGGAGTTCTTCTCGAAGATGGTCATCTGGCCGAAGAAGGGCAGCGCCTGGAACTCGGGCACCGGCTCGGCCTCGGAGGTGCCGCGCACGCAGTGCGGCGGGTATTGGGCGAATTCGACGGCGTCGGGCTCGTGGGTGTCCTGGGTGAGCAGGATGTGGCGCACGCCCAGGCCCCAGGCGCGCTGGAAGAGTCCGACGATGGGCTCGATGATGCCCTTGACGCGTGGGCTGGCCAGAGGTCCTTCGTGGCAGAAACCGTTGATCACGTCCACCGAGACGATGGCCGCCCTCTCGGGGGCGGGTACGATCTCGGCCAGGGGCCGGCTGGGGAGGTCCCGGTACCAGGCGTCCAGGTAGTTCAGGAAGGGAAGGCTGCTTCCGAGCCATTGAGGTTGGTCCATCGCGTCCTCCTTGGTGTCATTTGTACACCATATGCGGGCCAAGAAAAAGCGGCGGGCGCCCGCCTTGGTGTAGTTGTTACACGAACGGAGTATATCGCGTTTGGCGCGTTTGTCAATGGCCATTCGGCCCTTGTGCGAGGCAGCGCATCCAGCGGCCTGGGCTCCCACGCCCAGGCGGGGCACCAAGATGAGGCACCGGGGCAGCGTGGGAGCTGCCCCGGCTGGAGGGTGGAGGGGACCGAAGATGGGGCGGCGGGGCAGCGTGGGAGCTGCCCCGGCTGGAGGGTGGAGGGGGCCGGCTTCCCTGCCTAGGCTGCCGCAGGACGCTTTCCCTTTCGCCGCCCTCCGCCCAAACTGGATATGCGTCAGCCTTTCGCCCCTGACGCGTGCCTGCCAGAGGGAATGGGCGACTGCTCTAGCACTCAGGGCAGGAGCAGTACTGCCAGCAGCAGGGGCCCGGGCACCTGGAGCAGGCCTCTGGGTAGGGGTTGTAGCAGCAGTGGGTGATCCATGCGCCGCATCCCCACCAGCCACCAGGGCATTCGCACCATCCCCAATAGGTATAGCAATCAAACTAGGCGCATGTTTCCTGGGGGACAGGCGGGGGTGGAGATGCATAGGCGACGATGTTGGCCATCGCCAGGATTAATGCCGCCGCAAGGAGCGCCAAAGCGATTCTTGTAGCGATCCTTCGCTCGAAGAGGGTCTTGCTCATCTCGTCCTCCTCGGAGATTGGTTCGTACGGCATCAAGCAGTGCTCTCTGTGGCAACAGTATCGGCGTCGCGCCGGGGAGGGGGGCTTAACGGTACTGCGTTCCATGCGCTAGGAGCGACTCGATCCGGTCCATCGTGCTTGCCGTCCCCTCGGCGACGACGACACCCCTATCATCCAACACGAAGAACCAAGGTACGCCGGGGACCTCATAGGCCTCGAAGACGCGTTCGTCTGCATTGAGGATTGGGAATCCAAAGCCATGGGTTTGATCGAGTTCTCTGTTCTCTTCTTCTGAGCCCCCAGAAAGCATCACAATGGCTTGATCCGGGTGCTCGCTCTCGAACCGCTTCAGCTCCGGGAACATATCCTTGCAAATCGGACAGGAAGGGTGCACGAAGGCGATCAGTAACCGCTGCCCTGCGTAGTCTTTCAAGGACACGCTACGCCCACGCGTGTCTATCAGGGAGAACTCTGGTGCCTGGCTCCCAACGGCGAGGGCCGAGGGCCATGCTTCAGCCGATCGGGCAATCCGCTCCTGCAGCCTGTTCATTCGGAGGAACAGAACGAGGTTGGCTATCAACAGAAGAACAACTGCGGCGAAGAGGAGAAGGATCAGGGTCTCAAGCCTGGGCTTCCGCATGGGATTCTCTCATCTCCTGGGATATCTTCAGGGGTGAGGCTGTGCGGTGGCGGATCCGGGTCCTGTTTCTCGTTCAGAGTCGCGGGGGGTGAAAGCGGTCGCAATCGGCTTGGACAGAGCCCAAGTCTGCTGCACCCAAAGGGCGTTTCCCCATCCTTATGTATAGCATGAGAAGAAGGGGCTGTAAACTAGGGAACCTCCCAGGTGTCGATCTCAGGTACAGACGGCGGCGGGTGTGTCTCGATGTGCTGATCGCTTAGCGCTGCTTCATCCAGAAGGCCAATAGCGCAGCCTCTATGCGAGAAACCAGCCCCAGCTTCTTCAGGACATTGCCCACGTGGAATTCCACAGTCTTCTCCGAGATCTGAAGCTCAAGGGCAATCTGTCGATTGCTTTTCGCCTCGCCGAGGAGGGTAAGCACTTGCTCCTCTCGACTGGTGAGGTGCACAGATCCATGCAGGAGTCGTCTGATGGCTGCATTGATGCCGGCTCTCCAGCAAGGAGCTTCCGCATCTTCGCTCTTCCTCTCCAGCACGACGCGCAGGCGTTCTGTGAGTTCAAGGTCGAATTGCGTCTCTCCCTGATCAACCGAGCGCACCGTTTGGATAATCAGCCCTGGCTTTGCATCCAGCCGCTGCAATGCCGCCACACGATATGCCAAGGCCCCCATGAGGGTGAGTTCGCTGCTACCATCGGTGAGTCCTACAATGTGCGTATCCCAAAGAGAGGCCCGCATGCGCGCCCAGGCTTTCATGTCGGGGATGGCATCCATATTAATAACGACAACATTCACCGGAGGCTCCGGGGCTGAGTCGGGGGGTATTCCTGCCTGACGTTCGGTCGTGTGCGCAGAGAGAACGCCCAGGGCAGTCTGAATGTTCTCCGCCTCGAGTACCCGCATGTCGGGTTCGCTCGAGAACGCGGCGTGCATGCTTTGTCGCCTCCGTTGATCCGGTTCGATGAGCAGCACGCGGATTGTGCGGCGCGCGGAGCTCTCTTCGCTGAAGTATCTGTGTCCCTGGTACACCGATTGAATTGCCCAGACGATTCTCTCCACGCGCTCAGCCTTCAGCACATGGCCATCGGCGCCAGCTTCCAGTGCCTGCGCGACGCATTCGGTTCCCGCATAGGTGCTCATTACCAGCACTCGAGGGGGGTGGGGCAGGGTCTTGAGGCCCCGGATGAGTTCCCGCGTGGGGGGGCGGGCATCTCGAAATCCATAATGACTACGTCAGGGCACAGATTGCGGGCCTCACCGAGAGTTGCATGCCCATCCTCCGCCTCGGCAATCACGGCGAGCCGAGGGTATTCGGTCGACAGCGCGCGTAAACCCTTGCGCACCACCGGGTGATCGTCGGCTACCAATAGCCGGATGGGGCGCGAGGGTGGCCCCTGGTCTATGGGGCTTGGTCTCCCATCCTTGCGGCGCGAAGACGGCCCTGCCTCGCGGGCTGTCTTCACGCCGCTACTTCTCGAGTTTGTCGGCTCTCCACTAGGTCCTTGCGGTGAGCAGGGCCCAGGCTTTAGCGGGTGCTCTTCGCGGCCCAAGACCGCCGTACTCTCCCACTGCCTGTCTATCTCTACCTGATTCGTTCCCCTGAATAGATGCGCCCGACCTCCGGCGAGGTCGGGCGCTACGTCGTTATGAGGCCGAGATGTGTTCCCCTCCGCCGGAGCAGTCCTGCCGTCGCTTCCGGCGACCACTCTCATTTTACATCATCTTCTGCCCATTGGCCCGGGGCGTAGGGTGCATACGAGATCAGTTGGCAGTTCGTCTGCGAGAGGGACGAGAGGGAATGGTGTGATCGCGCGGCCGGAAACTCCTGCCCCGGCGTGGAGCGTGGGTCAGCCCGCGCGGCGGACTCCGGGGCGAGGTGGTGACGTGTGATGCGGGGCGGCCGAGCAGGGCAGGGGCAGATGGGCCCGGCCCGACCCTCACGGGAACAGGCGGCGTGCCTTCACCTCGGCCACGGCGTCCGGCTTGTAGCGGTACAGGCGGGCTGGGCGCCCCTCGCCAGTCCGTTTGCGCCCGGTGGGTTCGATGACGCTCGCGGCCAGGATCCTGCGGCGGAAGTTGCGCTTGTCGAGCGGCTCCCCCAGGATGATCTCGTAGGTCTGCTGCAGTTCGCTCAGCGTGAATTCCTCTGGCAGCAGTTGGAAGCCCACGGCGGTGTACTCCAGCTTGTAGCGCAGCCGCCGCAGGGCGTACTCCAGGATTTCGGCGTGATCATAGGCCAGGGGGGGCACCTGCTGAACGGGGTGCCAATCGGAGCCGGGCGGGACGAGCGCGGCATCGCCGGGGACCAGGGCCATGTAAGCCACGGAGATGACCCGCTTCTCCGGAACGCGGCGAGGGTCTCCGTACGTGTAGAGCTGCTCGAGATACGCGCCAGGGGCGCTACAGGAGGGCTGCAGCACGAGCTCGGCCGTCTCATCGAGCGAGCGCCCGGGTTGCAGAGGGCGACCCGGGAGCCGCCACATTCTGGCCGCGCGGTCGGCGCATGCCTCGAGCAAGACCTGCAGCTGGCGTTCACGCAACGTCAGCGCCACCAGATCGACGCGCAACTCCAACTCTTTTGCCATAGGCCAGGTTCGTGTCCTCTAAACACGAATATACCCTGAGGCGGCCTTCTTGTCAAAAGCCCTTCGCCGCAGCTGGGCCAGGGCGATGAGCCCACCCGGGCTGGCAGGTCGGGGCCTGTCTTCCTGAAGGCCCATTGGATCAGCCTAATCCGATGTATGAAGTTTGTTTCGCCGGGGGAGGACACTCAGCACTGGCAGTAATGGGGCTTGGGGAGTATGGTACCCTGTGGGAAAAAGGAGGCGAGCCTATGGCGAAAGGGCGCATCGTCGTCGACGAGAGTCTGTGCAAGGGGTGTGAGTTGTGCACGACCGTATGCCCCAAGGATCTGATCGCGATGGACAAGGGCCGCTTCACGCCCAAGGGTTATCACCCGGCCGAACTGGTCGACCCTGAGGAGGCGTGCACCGGCTGCGCAATCTGCGCCTTGATCTGCCCGGAGGCGGCGATCTCCATCTACCGTTGGGTTCCGGCCGCCAAAGCGGTCGGCGTGGCTTCCTGAAGGAGGGGGGCATGGCAAAAGAACTTCTCAAAGGCAATATAGCCTTCGCGGAGGCGGCAATACGGGCCGGGTGTGAGGCCTACTTCGGCTATCCCATCACGCCGCAGACCGAGGCCCTGGAGCACATGTCCAAGCGCATGCCCGAGCTTGGACGTGTTTTTCTTCAGGCGGAGAGCGAGGTGGCGGCCATCAACATGGTGTATGGCGCCGCCAGCGCCGGCGTGCGCGTGATGACCTCCTCCTCCAGCCCGGGCGTGAGCCTGATGATGGAGGGCCTGTCCTATATCGTCGGTTCCGAGGTCCCGGTGGTGCTGGTGGACATCATGCGCGGCGGCCCCGGCCTGGGGAACATCGCGCCCTCCCAGGGCGACTACAATCAGATCGTCAAAGGCGGAGGCCACGGCGACTACCGGCCCATCGTGCTGGCTCCGGCCACGGTTCAGGAGTTGATCGACCTGACGGTGGAGGCCTTCGACCTGGCGGAGAAGTATCGTTACATCGTCGTCGTCCTGGCCGATGGCAGCATGGGACAGATCATGGAACCGGCGGAGCTGCCGCCCATGAAGCCCGTGCGCAAGCCGGAGGAGCGCCCGGCATGGGCGCTGACCGGCGCCAAAGGGCGCGACCCCAACGTCATCACCTCGATCTACATCGACCCTGCCGTGGAGGAGGAATTCAACCTCAAGCTCAAGGCCAAGCAGGAACGGATCGAGGCCAACGAGGTGCGCTACAAGGAGATCGCCCTCGAAGAGGCGGAGATCGCCATCGTCGCCTTTGGCACGGCCGGACGCGTGGCGCAATCGGCTGTCAAGGCGGCGCGTGAGGAGGGAATTCGCGTCGGGCTGCTGCGACCCATCTCTCTGTATCCATATCCTTATCATCGCGTGCGCGAGCTCGCCTCGAAGGTGAAGGCGATGCTGGTGGTCGAGATGAACGGGGGCCAGATGGTGGAGGACGTGCGCCTGGCGGTGGAAGGGCGCGTGCCCGTCCACTTCTACGGCCGCATGGGCGGCGTGGTGCCCCTTCCGGAAGAGGTCCTGGACGAGATTCGCAAGGTGCATTCCGGCCTGGCTGTGCCGGCGTGAGCGGGGAGCGGAGCAAAATGGCGGAAGAGAAACTGGTCGAATCCCTGATCTACGCGAAACCTGAAAGCCTATATCCCGTCGGCACGCATTATTGCCCCGGGTGCACCCACGGAGTCGCCCATCGGCTGATCGCGGAAGTCATCGATGAGCTCGGGGTGCGCGAAGAGACCATCGGGGTGGCCCCGGTGGGTTGCGCGGTCTTCGCGTACAACTACTTCAACATGGACTTCGCCGAGGCGGCCCACGGGCGAGCGCCGGCCATGGCCACCGGCATCAAGCGCGTCAGCCCTGACAAGATCGTCTTCACCTATCAGGGCGACGGTGACCTGGCCTCCATCGGCATGGCGGAGATCATCCACGCCGCGGCGCGCGGTGAGAACATCACCGTCATCTTCATCAACAACGCCAACTATGGCATGACCGGCGGCCAGATGGCGCCCACCACCCTGCCGGGGCAGAAGACCACCTCCTCCCCCTTGGGTCGGGATGTGGAGATGCACGGCTTCCCCATCCGCGTGGCTGAGCTGCTGTCCCAACTGGATGGTGCGGTCTATGTGGTACGGCGCAGCCTGCACAGCGTGGCCAACATACGCAAGGCCAAGAAGGCCATTCGCCAGGCCTTCGAGGTGCAGCAACAGGGTCTGGGCTTCTCGATGGTGGAATTGCTCTCGAGCTGTCCCATCAACTGGGGCCTGCCCCCAGTCGAGGCGCTGCAGTGGATCGAGGATCACATGTTGCCCGCCTATCCGCTGGGGGATTACAAGGTGCATCCCGCCATCGCCAAGAAGCCGACGCGCTGAGGAGAGGGGATCATGCAAACGGAGATCATCATCGCTGGTTTCGGTGGGCAGGGAGTGCTCTTCGCCGGGCAGCTGCTGGCCTACACCGCGCTGGACAACGATCTGCACGTGACGTGGTTCCCCTCCTACGGCCCTGAGATGCGCGGCGGCACGGCCCACTGCACCGTCATCGTCAGCGACGAGGAGATCGGCTCGCCCATCGTGCGCAACCCGCGAGCTGCCGTGGTCATGAATCTGCCTTCGCTGGACAAGTACGAGCCGCTGGTGCGCGAGGGCGGCGTGCTGGTCGTCAACAGCTCGCTGGTGGACAGGAATCCCGATCGCAAGGACCTGAGCGCGATCATGATCCCGGCCAACGAGGTGGGCGAGGAGATCGGCGACAAGCGGCTGGCGAATCTGGTCATGGTGGGAGCGCTGCTGCAGCGCCTGCCGGTGCTGACGGTGGAGGCGGTCGGCCAATCCCTGCGCAAGCACATCCCTGAACATCGGCGCAACCTGCTGGAGGCCAACATAGAGGCTCTCAAGCGCGGCCACGCGTTGGCGGCGGGGGAAGCGGTCTCCGCCTGAAAGGCCGTCGCCGCCCGGCTGCGCATGGCTGCCGGCAGCAAAGTTTTGGACCACACGGCGCGCCGCCAACCGGGCGCGCCGTGCTCTTTGTCCACGGGGCGCGATCGGGTGCGAGGTATCTTCCCAAAGCGGCGCCTGCCGGCGCGTCCTCCGCTGATGCGGGACGGGCAAGGGCCGGGCGGTGACTCCCGATTGCCTGCAGCGATCATAGGGCCCGCCGACCCGATGCACGGCCTGGGCCTGCGCGTCGCCCTGCCTTCGCACGCGCTCGCCGCATGGGCCGCTGCCAGGCCTCAACAGATGCAACTTTTCCGGTCCCTCTCCTGTATGGTCGAATAGAGGCCTTGTCGTTCCTTGGCGCGCGCAGGGCTCGCGACGGCGGCAGCCTCATATCAGGCTCCACAGCCTGTCTCTCGACCTCATTCGGTCGGCGCGGCTTCGTCCTGCATGGGGCGTCTTTGCCCGATACCGGCCTGCCCTGCCCAGGAGGGTTCGCATGGAGAGAGCTACCGCCAGGGCGTCGTCCCGGATCGATCGCGTTGTAAACGTGGTTGTGGTCCTGGGCACGCTCTGGGGGATGACGGCGGTGGCCATCGGCCAACTTACTGAGCCGAGCGCCGAGAATCTCACGCTCCTGCTCGCCATCCCTGCCAGCGGTCTTTACACCCTGGGCCTGTACCTGCTGCGTCCCTTCTGGCTGCCGGTGTTGGCCCGTCGCCCACTGTCGAGCGCGGCCGCGCTCGGCATCTTCAACGCCGCCGTGGTCGAAACCCTCTTCCTGCTGCTCGAGAAGCTGACCGGGGCCGAAGGCGTGGCCGCGCACCCCAGCCTGATCGTGGACCTGCTGCTGACCATGCCCTGGTACGCGTTGATGGTGGTGACCTTCGTGCGTGTGCAGAATCGGCGCCGCTTTTCGCCGGCGGTGGTGCTCCTGCTGGGCGCGCTCTACGAACTCGGAGCCGACGGCGTGTTGGGGCCGCTGGCGGGGCTGCTCTTCGGCGACATGCAGGCAGCATCGGCCGAGTATTGGCTGATGTTGGGCCTGTTCGGCTTCTGGGCCTTCATCCCCGTCTACAGCTCCATGGTGCTCGCCCCATCGTGGCTCATCGATCGCGCGCCCCCTCAGCCGCCCGGCGCGGCGCCGCCCTGGCTCGACGCCCTGAAGCCGCTGTTGTGGCTCTTCCCCTTCGCCCTCTACCTGCTCGTGGCGGTTCTGGTCGTCGGCTTCTTCAGCACATGACGGCGTTTCGAAAGATCGCAGCTCTTTGCAGCGTGCATCAAGTGGGGCGCCTGCTGGGCGCCATCCTGCTGCCGACTCTCATGGTCGCGCTGGCCGCTTGTCGTTCTTCGCCGACCGCCTCCGCGCCGGGCTCCCCGGCCCAGGCGGGCGAAGGGACTGGCGGGGGGAGCGGCCTGGTCTTCCAGGATGGCTTCGAAGGCGCCCGAGAGCTGGAGGACCTTTTCCCCTCCGATCTCACGCGCTGGCACGGCCTTCAGCGGCAGCCGGAAGGCAACCTCGTGACGCTCACCGACGGAATCGTGCACTCCGGTACCCGGGCGCTCATGCTCGTGGTGCGCCCCTATGACGGTCGCCGCGCCTCCAAGGCCGACGTCTTCCGCAGCGCCCTTTCCTTTCGCCAGGGCGATCAGGTGTGGGCCGAGATGTGGGTCTATGTCCGCGGCGGGTCGGACAGCGCCAACCTCTTTCTGTGGGACCTGGAGGCGGAGGGCACCTGCTTCCTGCTCTTCAACTGCCAGTCGCCGGGACGCAGGCTGTATCTGAGCGGTCCGGCAGGCGATTGGCTCAAGTCTGATCTGGGCCAGTGGTGGCGCGGCCGGGACTTCGAACAAAGGCCGGGAGCGGAAATCCCCTTTGCGAAGGATCGCTGGGTCCGCTTGCGCGTCTATATTGCTGCTGGCCACCGGCCCGGAGGGCGTGATGAGGGTATGGCGGGATGGAGACCTGGTGATCGAGGCGCGCGGGCGCACTCTGCCGAGGCGCGACTCGGTCTACAACCGCCTGCAGGTGGGCATCACGGCCAACGGCAACCGGTTCGACACCAACGTGGTCTACATCGATGACGCGAGCATCTGGGAGGCGGATCCGGGATGGCAATGACACCCCTGCAATCACGCGTCGCGGCGTGCGCTGCGACCTCGAGCCAGCATTCGACAACGGCGAGTCCGGGAGACCATCAGATTGCGCGACGCCATCGGCGCCTGCTGTGGCGCCTCGCCCTCCTGCTGGTGCCGTTCGGGGCAGCGGCGCTGGCCTGCAGCCTGGGCTCGCCGCTCGTCGTTCGCGGCACCATCCTGGCGGAAGGTGGATCGCCCCCGGACGCGGCCTACGTGGCGTTGCTCTCGGTCGAGGATTACCAGCCGGCGGCCGAGCCGGCGATGGCCGACGCAGCCGGGCGCTACGCGATCGAGGCTCCCGGCGGAGGGGATTACCTGCTGGTCGTCGTGCCCCTCTCGGGCCAGCGAGAGGGGGGCTACGGCCTGCACGGCCACACTCCCCAAATGGCCTGGCTGAAGGCCGCCCGGGGCGAGGTACAGCGCGATTTCAACCTCACGCCGTGCCACGACTTCATCCTGGAGGGCTACCGGCCGGATGGCTCGCTGGTGCTCGACGATGGATGGGTAGGCGTGCGCTTCGTCGAGGACATGCAGGGCGCGGCGACAATGGACATCTTCTTCAGCGTGGACAAGGGGCAGGGCACCCCCAGCGTCCCCTCCGTATGTGTGCCGCTGGGGCAGAAGCGGCGCCTTTTCCTGCAATGGGAGATCCCCGGCTTCGGCAACGTGGTGCTGGCCGCTGACAATGCAGGGAGCGGCTACAGCGCCGAGGGGGCCGGCGGCACTGTGCTCAATGTCAACTATGAGCTGGCCCGATCGCAGGTGGCGCGCCTGCGCCGCAACCTGGCCCGCTATCGAGATGCGGGATACGACATCCCCACCTCTTCGCTCGCCGAGCTGGCGCAGGCCGAGGCGCTGCTCGAGCAGGCGGCCGACAAGGGCGGCCCCGCAGGTGCGGCCATCGCCGACCGGGCGTCGGCCGCCGCGCTGTGGGCGCTGGAGACGCTCGAAGGGGAGCGCGCCATGCAGGACATCCCGCGCTACCGCATGGGTGACCTGACGGTGATCGTGCTGGATGCGGCCGGTGATCCCGTGCGCGGAGCGACGATCTCCTACCAGCAGACCAGCCACGATTTCCTCTTCGGCATCTTCGACACACTGCAGGGCGCCGGGATGCAGGGCTTCGAGCGGATGCGGGAGGCGGGGATCAACTACCTGACCATGGGCTTCTATTGGAACGAAACCGAGCCGGAGCAGGATCAGATCGACTGGGATCGCATCGACCACGCCATCGGGGTGGCCGATCTCGCCGATAGGGGCTTCAGGCTCAAGGCGCATGCCCTCTTGGCCTTGTGGGATTTCGCCACGCCGGCCTATCTCAAGGACATGCCTTTCGAGGCCTTTGAGCCGGAGGTCGATGAGCACGTCACAGCGCTGGTCGAGCGCTACCGCGATCAGATCGACGTCTGGAACGTCATCAACGAGGCGCATGGGCGCGGTGCGGCGCTGGACTTCGATCGCCGGCAGATCACGAGGCTGACCAGGACCGCGATCCGCGCCGTGCGTGCCGGGGATCCCGGAGCGCGCATCATCATCAACAACGCCTTCGACTGGTACGGCGAATCGAAGCCTTTCCTTACCCTGGTGAGAGGCGGCGATGATGATTTCACCCTCCCTGTCCCCGCTTACTTGGACCAGCTCGAGGCGGAAGGTGTGGACTACGACATCATCGGCCAGCAGCTCTACGACGGGGGCTACGTCAGCCTCTTCGCCGAGTGGGGCCTGGGCGATCCCATGGGCGTCCCCACCTGGGATCTGGCGCACCTGTCGGCCGTCCTCGATCGTCTCGGAGAATACGGCAAGCCCGTCCACGTGACCGAACAATCCGTTCCCTCGACCTGGGCCCCGCAGTGGGCGGAGTACGGCGCCGGTTGGTGGCATCGTCCATGGGACGAAGAGACCCAGGCCGAGTTTCTGCGCCAGTTCTACACCCTGGCCTTCAGCAAGCAGCAGGTGGAAGCCATCACCTGGTGGGGCATCAGCGACAAGGACAGTTTCATCGTCACCGGCGGCCTGCTTGACGAGCAGGGGGATCCCAAACCCGCATACTACGCTCTGCACGATCTGATCCGGGAATGGACCAGTTCCGGCCGGGCCGAGACCGATGCGGCCGGGCGGGCCACGATCCGCGGGTATG
>JAJRUD010000172.1 GCA_024277995.1 Chloroflexota bacterium | reverse complement strand
CGACTACTTCCGCATGGTGGAGGAGCGGGGCGGCGTCCTGCCGTCGCTGGAGGAGGGCTTCTTCCAGCGCGAGATCACCGAGGCTGCGGTCCGCTTCCAGCGCGAGGTGGAGGCCAACCGCCGCATCATCGTGGGCGTCAACGAGTACGCACATGCGAACGAAGTGCATCCCGTGCCGCTTCTGGAGATGGATGTGGAGGGGTACAAGCGGCAGATGGAGCGGCTGGGCGAGGTGCGGCGCACGCGCGACAACCGGGCCGTGGTCCAACGGCTGACCGAACTGGAGCAGGCCGCCAAACGGGAGGACGTCAACCTCATGGAGCCGCTCCTGGAGGCCGTCAACGAATACGCCACCCTCCAGGAGATGATGGACGTCTTCCGCGGCGTCTGGGGCGAGTATGAGGAGCCAGTGATCTTATAGACCGCGGATGGAGCGGATTGAGCGGATCAACGCGGATTTTTCAAGAATATCCGCGTAAATCAGCCTAATCCGCTCCATCTGCGATCTATTGGTAGTAAGATCGTGAACGTCGTCCCCTCTCCCGGCGCGCTGTGGACGGCGATGCGTCCGCCGTGGGCTTCCACCAGCGACTTGACGATGGGCAATCCCAGACCTGATTCGCCCTCCTCGTGGCGCGATCTGTCTCCCCGGTAGAAACGTTCGAAGACCAGGGGCAGATCGGCTTCGTCGATGCCGACGCCCGTGTCCATCACCTTCAGCGTCACCGCCTCCCGAACCTCGCCGCCGACCTCCATGCCATGCGGATCCAGTTCTGCGGACAGGGTGATGCGCCCGCCGGGGGGCGTGTAGCGCAGCGCGTTGCTGACCAGGTTGCCCAGCGCCTGGTCCATGCGCGTCGAATCCACCTCGATGGCCGGCAGATCCGGGCCGGGAAGCGCCTCCAGCGTCACGCCCTGCTCCTGGGCTTTGCCCTGATAAGCCGCGGCCACGCGCGCCAGCAGTTCCCGGGGCTGGACGGGCGCGCGGTTCAGGGAAAGCTCGCCGGCGTCGGCCAACGACAGGATGCGCAGATCGGAAACCAGGCGGCTGAGTTGTTGGGCCTGGCCGTACATGGCCTCGTACATGCGGGGCGAGCCGCTCAATTTGCCGTCGCTCAGGGCCTCGGTATAGCCCAGGATCACGCTCAGGGGTGTGCGCAGGTCATGGGCGATGTCGGCCGTCATCTGCTGGCGAAGCTGGTTGGACCGGGCCAGGTCGGCGCTCATGCGGTTGAACGCGCTCGCCAACTGGGCGATCTCGTCCCGGCCGCGCACCTCCACCTGGCGGCCCAGCTCGCCGTCGGCCAGAGCGCGGGTGGCCGCGGTCAGCTCCCGCACCGGCTTCGTGATCGAGCGGGCCAGGAAGACGCCGACCAGGAGCGCCAGCAGTGAAGCCGCCAGCGCGCTGAGGATCGCCGCCTGCCGCACCCGATCCCGAAAGACGGCTTCCGGCGACA
This sequence comes from Chloroflexota bacterium, assembly GCA_024277995.1. Taxonomy (GTDB): domain Bacteria; phylum Chloroflexota; class Anaerolineae; order Anaerolineales; family E44-bin32; genus JAJRUD01. The sequence goes on along the minus strand of JAJRUD010000172.1, from coordinate 2,467 downwards.
GCGTGGGTGCGAAGAATCTGGGTGCGTCGATGGCCAGCCAGCCGACCACGTCCCCATCCACCTTGATGGGAATGGCCAGATCGGCGTTGCGCAGTTGGAGCGGCGGCCGTCCGGGGCGCGCCCGGGGGGCGACGATGACCTGCCGATCCTTCCCCAGCAAAAAGACCCGGTCCAGGAGGACGGAGGGTGGGCCGTGCTGCCGTGCCCGGCGGATGAGATCCTCCACGCCCTCCCAGCTTCCATGCTCCTGGTAATAGGTGACCAGTTGTTCGGTCAACTGCGTACGGCGGCGGTCGAGCAGGAAACGTTCGAATTCAGCCCGGGTGCGCGTGTTGATGAAGGCGGCCACCAGCAAGGAGCCGATGACGCCCACCAACAGAAAGGCGAGGATGAGTTTAGTTGTGAGCGAGCGCATGGGCGAACCCCTCCCTCATCCGGCGGCGAAGCGGTAGCCCACGCCGTATACAGTCTCGATATAGCGCGGCTTGCGCGCGTCCGGCTCGATCTTGGTGCGCAGGTTGCGGATGTGGACGTCGATGGTGCGTTCGTAGCCTTCGTAAGCCTCGCCCTGCAGGCGGTCGAGCAACTCCAGTCGCGAGAAGACCCGGCCCGGCGCGGCCAGGAAGATGGCCAGCAACTCGAACTCGGAGGGCGTCAGGTCCACGGCGTCCCCGCCCACGGTGACCTGGCGGGTCTGGCGATCCAGTGTGACGCCCCCGGCCTGCAACAGGTCCGCCCCGCCATTGCCGCCTTTCTCCAGCCGGCGCAGGACCGCGCGCACCCGCGCGGTCAGTTCGCGCATGCTGAAGGGCTTGGTCACGTAGTCGTCCGCGCCCAGTTCCAGCCCCAGCACCTTGTCGCCCTCCTCCAGCCGCGCGGTGAGGATGATGATGGGCGTGTCGGCCTCCCGGCTGTAGACGCGCATGAACTCGTAGCCGCCCATCTCCGGCATCATCAAGTCGAGGATGATCAGGGCCGGGTGTTCGTTGCGGGCGACGAAGAGGGCTTCCTGCCCGTCGGCGGCCTCCACCACACGGAACCCTTCCTGGCTCAGATAGTCGTTGAGCAGGGTGCGAATTTCTCGTTTGTCGTCTACGATGAGGATCGTTCGGGCCATGGTCGTCTCGTTTTGGATGGATCGACGTAGGCGCGGCTTGCAGCCGCACAAACCCCGCCATCCAAAATCATACATTCAAAAACGTGCGGCTACAAGCCGCGCCTACATCATATCACCAAGCAGACGAAGGAGCGTAGTCTGTGACCACGCTCCTTCGTCTGCACCTTCCAGGAAGCTCTCAGCTTCCTGGAAGGTTGTCCCTCACTAGCGATTGCCGTGTCCGAAGAATCCACCGGGCATGCCCCGTCCCTCAAAACCGGGACCACCAAAGCCAGGGCCGCCAAAGCCATTCTGGGCCTTTTCCCGCAGTTGGTCGGCCTGCTCCTGGGTGATGGCGCCGTCGGCGACCGCCTGGTCCAGGACTTCGTTCATGGCGTTCTTCAGGTTCTCACGCAGGGTCTGGCGATCCAACCCCTGCTCCTGGAAGAGTTCACGCAGGCCGGTCCCCTCGTCACGGGCCGCGTTCAACTCATCCACGGAGATGCCCAGGGCCGCGGCCATGATCGCGTCTTTGTCGATGTAGTCCCGCAGAGCCATGCCGGCCTGGATGAGGTCCGCCTGTTCCTGGGTGATGCGTCCTTCAGCCACGGCCTCTTCCAGCATGGCGGCCTGTGCGCTCTCCCGGGCCGCGTCCAACTCTTCTACCGAGACGCCCAACGCTTCGGCCAGGTGCTCCTGATAGGCGCTGCGGAGTTCGCCGTCCGGCCCCCCGCCTACCCAGGGCATGGGCCGGTGGGGGCGGACGCCCTGCCACGCACTCCTGTCAGGCCGTTGCGGGGGCGCTTCCTGGGCGCTGACCGGGCCTGCGCTGATGAGGAGGCCGCCGGCCAGGGTCAGGGCCGCGGCCCCGCCGATCAAAATTCGCTTCCATGTTTTACTGACGTTCATTGTCTGTCTCCTTTTGACATCTGAGTCTGATTGCTTACTGCGTTGTCTGGTGAACCTCCCGCCTGCATATCCTTGGGGGTCCGTCCGTGTGTACGCTGTCCAGTGTAGCAGGGAAATATTTAGAAAGTGTGAAGAAGTGATTTGAGAATTGTTTGGATTGAAGATTGTTCTATTTTGACAGCCTATGCATCCGGCTTTATACTGGCGGACGATAATAGAATAGTCACATGCAGGCGCCTGCACTCCCGGATGAGGCAGGCGGCAATGGCGAAGTCGGTGTGAGTCCGACGCTGTCCCGCAACTGTAACCTGTGCGCGCTGCGAGAAGCGCACACAGGAAGCCAGGTCGACCCCCTGCATGCTGTCACCACATCCCGCGTGGAAACGGGTGTGGTTGCGCTTTTTCAGCACTTCCACACCCTTCCGCTTCCAGGATGTTTACGGAGCGGGATGGTGTTTTTTT
>JAJRUD010000171.1 GCA_024277995.1 Chloroflexota bacterium | reverse complement strand
GCAGGAGGTGCTGGCGGAGAACCCGGAGCAGGTGGCCGTCTACCGCGGCGGCAAGACCACGGTCATCGGCTGGTTCGTGGGCCAGGTGATGCGCAAGACGCGCGGCAAGGCCAACCCGCAAATGGTGAAGGCCATCCTGGAAAGGTTGCTCGAGGAATAGGCATCGCCGCTTGCGGGCCACTGGACTTCGGCAGTCCGCAGGACATCCGAAGTCCAGTGCGCGCTTACCTCGCCGTCCTGGTCTTCAGCGATGGGACGGTCCTCAGTGCTGGTCATCTGCTGTGATGTGATGGTGCCATCGAGGGATGAATGCCCCGGCTGGTGTGGATTGAGAGATGAGCAGAGGGTCCCCCATGCGTGAAGAGTATGTTCAGGCCAACGGACTGCGCTTCCATCTGCTGCGCTGGGGCTCATCGCGGCGGGGTGATGTGCTGCTGATTCACGGTCTGGCATCCAACGCCCGCTTCTGGGAGCTGGCGGCGCCGCGCCTGGCCGAGGGCGGTCTCTCCTGCCTGGCGCCCGACCTGCGGGGGCATGGCCTGAGTGAGAAACCGCCGGCGGGCTATAACTTCGCCACGATCGCCGCTGACCTGCAGGCCCTGGTTGCTGAATTGGGACTGGAGCGGCCGGTGCTGGTGGGCCATTCCTGGGGGGCCGTCCTGGCGCTGGATTACGCAGCGCGCTTCGTCCGGGGGCCAGAGGCGCCTGCAGGGATCGTGTTGGTGGACGGGGGCATCGCCCAGTTGGACGATTTTCCCGGCGCCACGTGGGAGGTGATCCGGCAAGTTCTCGAGCCGCCGCGCCTGGCGGGGGTGCGAGTGGAGGACCTGCTGGCGCGTTTGCAGAACCCGGCACGGGCATGGGTCCCCGACGAGCGGGCGCGAGAGATCATCCTGGCCAACTTCGAGCTCCACCAGGACGGCACGCTGGCGCCTCACATGACCTATGAGCGCCACATGCAGGTGGTGCGCGCATTGTGGGAGTTCAAGACCCACGAACGCTTCCAGCGCGTTGGCTGCCCTGTGTTGATGGTCCCCGCCCGTCCGCCGGATCCGCTGCCCGTCGATCAGCAGGCCTATCTGGTCATGAAGGAGAGGGGGATCGCGCGTGCCCGTGAGGTCATCGCCGATCTGCAGGTGCACTGGATGGAGGCTTCCGTCCACGACATACCCCTTCAGCGCCCGCGGGAGCTGGCAGATCTCATTCTGGCCTTCGCACGACCGCTGGTCGCCGATCTCCGGTCGTCCGCGTGATGGAGAGCGGATTGCCGCCTGGCCTGTCCATACGACGAGCCCGTGAGGCGGAGGCGCGCGCCATCCGCGCCATGGTGCTCGCGGCGCGTCTGAACCCTTCGGGTTTGAAATGGGAACGCTTCCTGGTGGCCGTGGACGTGCAGAATGCCATCGCGGGCTGCATTCAATTGAAGCCCCATGCCGACGGCTCCCTGGAGCTGGCCTCCCTGGTGGTGGCCGAGCCATGGCGGGGGCGGGGCGTAGGGCGGGCGCTGGTGGAGGCGGTCAAGGCCGAGGCCGAGCCCCCGCTGTGGCTGATGTGCCGCTCCGGGTTGGCGGCCTACTACCGACGCTTCGGCTTTCAGGAGGTGGGTGAAGATGGTGAGATGCCGCGCTACTTCCGGCGTGTGCGCCGCCTGATGGGTGTGCTGGCGCCCATCAGGCGGCGCGGCGAGTACCTGGCCGTAATGGTATGGGACGAAGGCGCACAGGATCCAGGCCCTTGAGCCGAAGCGCACCGCCGGCGCTGTTCCCCAGATGTTGACGGATGGTAGAATGATTCACCCGAACTTCGGGCGCGTCGCGGCGGGCTTGGTTTCCATGGATTTCCGCACCACCATCCAGGGCAAGCTGATTCTGGCCATGCTGTTCATGGTCCTGGTGCCGCTCGTCGGGACGGGGCTGTACGGCAATTGGGTTACCAGCAGGGTGCTGCGCGAGCGGGCCGTCGAAGCGGCCCGCAACGACGTCAACCAGCACGTTCAGCAGATCTCCGGCTATCTGGACGGCGTTCGCCGCGATGTGCTCTACCTCTCGCGGCTGGACAGCCTGCAGCGACTGAACCGGGCGCGGTTGCTGGGCAGGGAGCAGGAGGCCGAGGCGTGGCGGGCTCAACTGGCTCAGGATTTCCTGCTCTTTTCGCTCGCCAACCCCATGTATTATCAGATACGCTACCTGGATCAGGAAGGCCGCGAGACCGTGCGCATCAATTACGACGGGCGGACCTGTTACATCGTCCCCGATGATGCGCTGCAGGACAAATCGCACCGCTATTATTTCCAGGAGACCATGCGGCGGCCGGAGGGCAGCGTCTACATCTCACCACTCGACCTCAACCGGGAGCTGGGAGAGATCGAGATCCCCTACAGGCCCGTGGTTCGCTACGCGGCGCCGGTCTACCTGGGCAGCATCCCGCGCGGGATGGTCATCGTCAACCTCTACGCGCGCTATTTCCTGGACATGCTATACGAGGAGGGCCCGGGGGCGCGCACGCTCTACATGGTGGATCAGGATGGGTATTACCTGGTTCATCCGGATCCGGCTCGGCTGTGGGGCAGCCCCAGGGACCTGGACACGGGAGAGGGCCTGTTCAAGGACTTCCCGACCGAGGTGGCGTCCATCCTCTCCGGCGAGGAGGGGGTGTATTCCACCGAGGACAACGTGCTGGTCTACAGCCCATACTACCCGGAGCCCAAGGCCGCCGAGAACTATTGGGTGGTGATCGGCCTCGAGCCCATGCGGTCGCTCTTCGCCCCGGTGCGGGATTTCCGGCTGGCGGCGGCATCCATCCTGATCCTGGCGATGCTGGTATCGGTGGCCATGTCGCTGGGTTTATCACGCCAGTTGGCTGGCCCCATCAGGGCGCTGCAGCGGGACGTGGAGCGCTTTGCGCAGGGTGGGGAAGTGCCATCGGCCGAGGTGGGTTCACACGATGACGAGATCGGCCAGTTGGCCCGCGCCGTGAAGGACATGGCGAGGACCATCCGGCGCCACATGACCCAACTGGAGGCCATGAACCGGGCCGGACAGGAGATCGCACTCGGTCTGGACCGGCAGGCGACCATGGACGCCATCGTGCGCGCCGCGTTGGATCTGCTGCGGGCGGATTGGGCCGCCCTCCGTCGCAGGCAGGGGTTCTCTGCACGCGAAGGGGAATGGGAGGTGCTGGCCGAGGCGGGTGAGAGGCCCTCCCAGGACGAGGAGGCAGAACCTCGCCTGCGCCCGCTCTTCGAGCAGGCAGTGCACAGACGGGAGGCGCTCATCAGTCCGCTGGACTCGGCGGGCCGCATGTTGTCTTGTGCCCCCTTGGGGCGGGCGCACGAGGGCCCGGCGGTGCTGGAGGTGCGCGGCTCGAGCGCCGCGCTGGCGGAGCCGGCAACCGCCAACCTGTTGGCCACTCTGGCTGCCCAGGCCACCATCGCGCTGGAAAACGTGGCGCTCTACGAAGCGCTGGCGGCCCAGCGCCAGCGTCTGGCCGACCTGGTGGAGAACCTGATCACAGCGCAGGAGGAGGAACGCAAGCTGGTGGCCTACGATCTGCACGACGGGCTGATCCAGTATCTGGTGGGAGCCCGGCTGCATCTGCGCAACTTCACGCGGCTCAGGGAGCGGGATCCGGCCTCGGCGGAGAGCGCGCTCGAGACGGGCATGGCGCAACTGGCGGAGGCCATCGGCGAGAGCCGCCGGGTGATCGAGGGGCTTCGCCCGAGCCTGCTTGATGACCTGGGGCTGGAAGCGGCGATCCGCGAGTTGGCGCACGAGATGGCGGGCAGGGAGGGCTGGCAGCTTGAATTGCATTTGCAGCCCATTGATCGCCCCGTTCCTCCGGCGGTAGAGATCACTGCTTTCCGTATCATGCAGGAGGCCCTGACCAATGTGGGGAAACACGCCCGGGCGAAGAGGGTGAGCGTGCGCTTGGCCTTCGAGGATGGCAATCTGGTGGGCGAGGTGCGCGATTGGGGCAGGGGTTTCGCGGGGGAAGGGGAGATCGCAGCGCGCCAACAGCGCTGCGTTGGCCTGGTAGGGATGCAGGAGCGAGCGCGACTGGTGGGCGGCGAATGTCGGGTGTGGAGTCAGGCGGGCGCGGGCACGCGGGTGACGCTGCGCCTCTCCCTGGACGACGACTCGGGGATGCGCGATGGGGCGACGGATACGCGTACTGGTCGCTGACGACCATGGCGTCGTGCGCGAGGGGCTGTGCTCCTTGCTCTCCGGCGCCGGCATCGACGTAGTGGCCACGGCGCAGACCGGCCGTGAAGCGGTGGAACTGGCCCAGGCCCTGCGCCCGGACGTCGTGCTGCTGGACATTCGCATGCCCCAGATGGACGGGCTGCAGGCCCTGGCGGTCATCAAGGCCAGCCTGCCTGCGACCAGCGTGCTGCTGCTGACAACCTACACGCATCCCCAATACCTGGAACGCGCGGTGGCCTTCGGCGCCGCGGGCTACCTGTCGAAAGAGGTCGACCCGGAACGCATCCCACAGGCTGTGCGTGCTGTGGCAGAAGGGGAATTCGTCCTCGAGCGGGAAGTGCTGCTGGGAGCGCTGCAGGTGCACCTGCCCGATGCCGAAGGTGAGGAAAGCGTCGACCCTGGGCTGACGGACCAGGAGAAACGGGTGCTGAGGCTGATCGCGCAGGGACTGAGCAACGAGGCCATTGCGAAAACCCTGACCGTCTCGCGCAATACCGTAAAAACCCATATCCGTCACATCTTCGAGAAGCTGGGCGTATCGGACCGAACCCAGGCGGCCATCTGGGCATTTCGGCATGGTCTGGGAGCCTGATCATCGTTTCATCTTTCCGGCAACACCCCCACCGCCTGCAAAATCACCCCACAGGGTGATGCCGTGCCACTGCCAGTGATGGAAGATTGATGCACGAGAAGCCGCCTGCGTTCTGAAATACAACGCCAGGGGGCCTCTCCCGCATGTGGCGAGCCGCCTTTGTGAGGGCCGCCCGGCGGAATTGGCGGGGAGGTCTGGCAAGGGCGTGGAGAGGGAGGTGGTGCCATACGGCCGATCGGATGAGGGACAGCGTTTCCACGGCCCGCGGGGGTGCCGGTTGGTCCGGCGCGCAGGCGGGCAGCTGCAAAGTACTTTCTAATCTTCATCGAGAGGAGAATACAGATGAGAAAGTACCTGTTCGCCGTTCTGGCGGCGCTGCTGAGCGTTGGCCTGGTGGGGGGCATCGCCCTGGCCGCTTCAGAGGGGGAAAACGCTCCGGCACCGGCCGCACAGAGCGGGCAGGAGGGATGCCTCGCTTGCCACGCGGGGATCGAGGACATCATGCCTGCCGGCAACCCCATGATGCAGCAGATCCAGGCGCTGGGCGCCTGTACCACCTGCCACGGGGGAGATCCGGCGGTCACTGACGACGCCGCGGTCGCGCATGGCCCGGAGGGTTCCTTCTATCCCGATCCGGGCAGCCCGTGGGTGGTGGACAAGACCTGCGGCAAATGCCACGCGGGATACGGACGGGCCCTGAGCCTGTCGCTGATGAACACCGAGGCCGGCAAGATCCAGGGCAACCTGTGGGCCTGGGGCGTGCAGGAGGATCAGATTGCCCGCTATGGCAACTATGACCTGCAGGACGATGACGGCCCGACACCCGCTTTCGGCAGCGATGCCTACAAGGCCTACATGGAAGACCTGGTGGCGCGCTTCCCGGGGCAGTTCCCCTCCAGTATGGAGCAGCTTCCCAACCCCACGGTGGAGGAGATCGCCGCCGACCCATCGCTGGCGGGCTACACCTACCTGCGCAACCAGTGCCAGCGCTGCCACGTGGGTGTGCCGGGGCGCCAGCGCCGGGGAGACTATAGCGGCATGGGCTGCTCCGCCTGCCACATTCCCTACAGCAACGACGGCTTCTACGAGGGGAACGATCCTGCCATCCCCAAGGACGAGCCCGGACATCCGCTGCGCCATTCCATCCAGGCGACGCGCGAGATCAGCGGCGGCATCCCGGTGGAATCCTGCAATTCGTGCCACAACCGCGGCAAGCGCATCGGCGTGAGCTACGAAGGGATCATGGAGTTTCCCTACGGTACACCCTTCGGCGAGGAGGGTGACCAGCAGCCCAAACTGCACACCAAGAAGTACCTGTACATCAAGGAAGACCTGCATCACAGTCAGGAAAGCCGGCCCGAGAATCCCGAGGGCGGCATGCTGTGCCAGGACTGCCATACGAGCATCGAGATGCACGGCGACGGCAACATCTTCGGCACCACGCTGGCCCAGGTGGAGATCGAATGCGCCGACTGCCACGGCACCCCAGACGCCTATCCCTGGGATCTGCTGCTCGGCTACGGTGAGGAATCCTTCCTCGAGGCGCCGCCTGAAGGATCACGCGGCACCACCTCCGTTCTGCCCTCCAACCTGACCTTCGGGACGGTGTATGACCCCGAGGATGGCTACCTGCTGACGGCGCGCGGCAATCCCTTCGGGAACGTGGTGCGCCGCGGCGACCAGGTGATCGTGCACTCGGCCACGGGCAAGGACTTCTTCGTGCCCGTGCTGAAGACCATCAAGGACGAGGGCACCTGGAAGTCGACCGACTCCGAAGTGGCCATGGACAAGGTGGCGGGCCACATGGAGAAGATGGAGTGCTACAGCTGCCACGCTGACTGGGCGCCGCAGTGCTACGGCTGCCACGTCACGGTGGATTACTCCGGCGGTACCGCCGGGACGGACTGGGTCGCCATTGGCAACAGCAACACCACGCGCCGCGATGGCACGGTGGACACCAGCCTGACCACTCCGGGGAAGGTGAAGGAAGGCCGCAGCTACCTGCGCTGGGAGGAGCCCATCCTGGGCATCAATGGTGAGGGGCGCGTGACGCCCATCATACCCGGCTGCCAGGTGATCTTCTCCGTCATCGGACCGGATGGCGAATCGGTGGCGCACAACCTCATCGGCCGCACGCCGCCGGGGACCGAAGGCGGCGGCGCCGAAGGCCAGCGCGGCCTGGATATGGCGCCCGCGCAGCCCCACACGGCCGGACGCAAAGCCCGCACCTGCGAGTCCTGCCACAGTGATCCCAAAGCGCTTGGATACGGCATGCAGGGAGGTGTCTTCCTGCAGGGCTATGATCAAGATCGGGTCATCGATCTACGCGGCCCCGATGGGGAACTGCTGCCGGAGAAGTACTCGGTGCAGATGCCCGGCGTCCCTGACTTGCCCATGGATTTGAGCCAGGTGGTGGATCCCGAGACGGGCGAGCAACTGATGACAGTCGGTTCCCACTGGCCCGGCTCGGGCCCGCTCACGGCTGATCAGCGCGAGCGCATGGAGCGCGTCGGCGTCTGCATGGGCTGCCATCAGAACATGGCCGATACCGCCTTCTGGACCGACAAGGTGATCGCAACCTACGGCCAGATCGTGACCAACGACGATCACATCAACATGATGAATCAACTGGTGCACGACGCGATCAACGGCCAGGCGGCCATGGCCGAGGCGGACGCGGCGCGGTCTGAATTGTCGCAGGCTCAGGCCGAGTTGGAGCAGGTTCAACAAGAGCTGGAACAGGCACAAGAGCAGGTTTCGGCACCGGCCGGCATTCCGCTCGGCTACATCGTGGGCGGGCTGGTGGTCGGTCTGATCCTGGGTCTCGGCGCCATGGCGCTGAGACGCAAATAGCAGCGGGTGGTGTTCCGGCGGGTGGGACTCCCCTCCCCCGCCCGCCGGCAACACCTGCGATCCAAGCGCGAGGGGCCGGCGCCCTGGCAGTGCCGGTCCCTCAACCTCTCTGGAGTGATGATGGGCAGCAGATGGACGAAAGCGCGCCGGTGGGTGCCTTATCTCATCGGCGGGGCCGTCTTGGTCGCCGTGGCCGTCGCCCTCGGCGCCCAGCAGGGGTGGTTCTCACCCGCCGGAAGGACATCGGGGGCTTCGAGTCCGGCTGAGGACTTCCTGGCTCTGGCCTTGGAACGGGCGCGGGGCGGTGACGCCCAGGGAGCGCTGCAGGCGCTGGAGGTGGCCATCGCCGCCGATCCGCAGGGGGCAGCCGAGGCCTACTACTATCAGGGTCTGATCCAGGCCGAGCTGGGGGATCTGACCGCCGCGCTGGAGTCTTTCGATCAGGCGCTGACGTTGGATGCCCATATGGTGGAGGCCTACGGCGCCAGGGGGACTACCCATATGGCGTTGGGGCGCCCGGCCAGCGCTCGCGAGGACTTCGACAAGGCCCTCGAGATATCACCCGACCACGCTTCGACCTACGTCAACCGCGGCCAGGCCTATCTGAAGCTGGGCATCGACGATCTGGCACTGGCCGACTTCAACCGTGCCATCGAACTGGAGCCCACCCTGGTGGCGGCCTACTTCAACCGCGGCGTCTTTTACCTCCAGCGGGAGGAGCTCCAGCAGGCGCTGGAGGATTTCTCACGCTGCATCGAGCTGGACCCGAACCTGCCGGCGCCTTACTTCAACCGCGCCGTCACGTATGTTCAACTCGGGGATCGGGAGAAAGCTGTTGCAGATCTGGGCGTGTTCTTGAACCTCTCCCAGGATGAGGAGTCCCGCCATCAGGCCGAGACGCTGCTGCAATCGCTGACGGAGTGAGGGCGCGAAGGGGGCCGCGCGGGCCCGTGCCTGGGAAAGAACGATCGAGAACTTGGTGTTAGCGCTGACCTACCTGTCTTTCGCCTTCCCATCGCTGGCTGCTGCCGTCCATGCGATTCGACAGCGATCACCAAAGTGGATGATGGCCAGTGTCGCCCCGTATTTCCCGGTTGCCTGCTACCTGAACGCCATGCCCCGTTTCCGGGGTTCGCTGTTAGTCGTGTTCTTCCACTTGGGCGCGGCTTTCGCGCTCTGGCGCCGGTGGGAAAGGGCTGTCTGGGCCTTCCTGGCGTTCCTCCTCGCACATGTCGTCTGGACCACCCTGAATCTCCTCTTCGTAACGCCGCGATGATGCCCCCCCCCCCATAGGGATGGTCTGGATGCGAGCATCTGCAGGCGTGGTGAGGGTTGCCTGATCGAGGATCGATCGTAGCGGGAGGTGTCCGCTACAACCGATATCCTTCAACAGCAACGTGAGGCAGCGCGGCGACTGCAGTTCGGGGGGCGGCGATGGCCGTCCGGCCCTCAGTTGGCGAAGTCGAAATTGATGAAACTCCCCGCCGGGCTGACGAGGGGCGTGGGTGCCCCACCCCCCACGGAGCCGCGCATGATGGTCCACGACGAGGCGCTTCCGCTCAGGTACAGGAATTCCGTGTCGCTGATCCAGCGCGGGAGCCTGCCAGGGCCGACGGGTGCCGGCGCGGCGCCCAGGGCCCCGGTGCGCAGCACCGAGGGGTCGCCATAGCCGTAGATGAAGCGCTGGCCGTCCGGTCCCCAGCCCTGCCAATTGACGCGCGGCCCAGTTTCGTAGATCACCTCGCCGCTGCCGTCGGCGTTGGCGATGATGAGCTGTTGGGGCCCCGGGGTGGTGCCCTCGCGCAGGAAGGCGATGTGGGCCAGATCGGGGGCCATGCCGGGCGCGCCGAAGACCTGTGGGAAGAAGGTCTGGCCGACCACGTTCCCCAGGATGGCGGGGGCACTGCCGTCGGCGGGGATGCGCCACACAGTGCCGCCTGTGCCGGCGGCCAGCGGGTCTGCCGAGGGGATCAGGACTCCCAGCGCCGTGGAGTCGGGCGCCCAGACGGGCTGGGCATAATAGGCGTACTCGCTGTAGGTCATCACCGGCGCGTAAGCCACCAGGTTGGGGCGCAGGTTGCTGCCGTCGCTGTTCATCAGGCTGATGCTGTCGGCGCGGATGATGGCGATCTGCGATCCGTCCGGCGAGGGGAGGAAGTCGCCGCCCGAGCCGCGCGGCAGCATGGGCGTCAGGCCACCCCCGTCCAGATTGACCTGCAGCAGATCATCGTTCTTGAAAAGCCCGGGACCGTTGAAAACGGCCTTGGTGTTGAGCAGCAGGGTGTGCGTGCCGGGGATGAAGGCCATGTCAAGCGGCACGTAATGCAGCGAGTCCTCCAGCGGGTAGAGCGTATCGAACTGTGAGGTGTTGAAGAGCAGGGTGTTGCCGGAGCCGTCGCGGTTGACGGACCACAGTTCTGCGCCCTCGCTGGTGCTGCTGAAGCGCGCGTAAGCGATTTTTTGGCCGTCGCTGGAGATCACCAGGTCCCCGATCTGCCAGATGGCGGTGTCGCCGTGCGAGGTGATCTGCACCGGGGGATTGGCGCCCTCGATGAGCCACAGGTTGTCTGCGTTCTGGTAGACGATGCGCAGGACGGGCGGCGGTGAGGGTGTCGGGCTGGCGGCGGGCGTGGCGGCGGGTTGCGTCTCGTCTCCCGGGGGCGCTCCAGGCGCGGCGGCGGTGAGGGTGGCCGCAACAGCGGTGGCGACCCCGTCCGAATCCGGCGGGCCGGGGGTGGAGGGCAGGGCGCAGGCCAATGCGGCGAGCAGCATGACGGAAAGGGCCAGTGAGGGGGTTCGGGCGCGCATCATCTCTCTCCTCGTGAACAGGAGCCCGCATTATACATGGATTGGCGTCGGGCGGGCACCGCCTCTCTCCTGAGGGGCGTCCAGGGCCAGGGGGGCAGGCTGCCCATCCTGCGGCCGACGTGCAGGCAGAAACCCGGACTAGCCTCTCCGGGCGTAGACGACAGGCCCCGCTAGTGGCGCGAAGCACAATCGCGGGCTAGAATCCGGGCGACTGCCTTTTTTGCACGAGGGGTATCCCATGCACACTCTCAACCCTCTCCGAGCCCGACGTGTTGCCGTGGCGCTGGTCGGCGTCGCCCTGATGGCGTGCAGCCTCTTCACGGCCGCGTTCCCCCCGACGCCGACG
>JAJRUD010000170.1 GCA_024277995.1 Chloroflexota bacterium | reverse complement strand
GCCGCGCACGGCCATGTCGCGGATGGCCTGCGCCACGGCTTCGGGGGTATGCAGTTGGATGATCTCGAGGGAGGCTGGAAGCCGCCGCTGGTCGATCATCTCTACGGCAGGACCGTCTGGGTTCCAGCGTACGGTGCGCATCTCGACTCACAAAAAGGCGCGCTCAGGTTGAGCGCGGCGGTTGCGTGCGGGGCGAAGTCTAGCATGGAGAGCATCCCCTGGCAAGGCCGCGGGCGCTGGCCTGCTTCGCCATGGCCTTCCAGGGGGAGCCCTGGGAAAACCCCTTGATGGACCCGCGCGGTCGGCGGCGCGCCGTCCCCAGGCACCCCTCGCGTGCCAGCCCGGCCGGAGCCCGCCAGGGGCCGGGGAAGATGCGGGATCCTTCGCCCGCCGGGGCCAGGGGGAAACGCGGAACGGAGGACCGGGGGAGCGGAGCGCTTCGTCCCCGTGATGACCGCAGAGACGATACATGCGGTGCCACTGTAGAGCCCTTTCGACTCGGCCCTGGAGCCTGGCCAGGTCCTGAGCTCGCGTGGGTCCTGGGGGGCCTTTGCTCGTCGTTGTCTGGCGCTGCCGCCAGCGGCCCCTTCGCGGAACCTTGTTGGGGCCATGCATGAATTGCCCCTCTCGCGGTCATGGCCCGGGAAGGCCTCCTCGCCGGGGGCTCCGTGGCGGCCCAGCGCGCCCGTCGCTGCCGGGGAGGACCGGCGCGAGGTCAATGCGTAGAAGGGAGGATCCTCGGGGAAGGGGATTGGACGTGCCCAGCGGCAGGATGGGTCGAGTGATCGTCAATCCATCATCAGTGATCATGGACTTGAGACGTGAGACGTGAGACTTGAGACTTGAGACCTGTGTCCTGTGTCCTGTGTCCTGTGTCTTGCGTCCTGCGTCTCGTGTCCCCAATCCGCGCTGCCCCGGCGGGCAGGCGTATCTTCCCGCGGCGGTGCCCGCGCGGGCTGCGCCCAGCCCTGGGCCGCGTCGGTGCCCCGGGACGCGGCGCGGCCCGACCGCGCAGGCGGCTCCAAGGGGTTTCCCAAAATAAGCACGAGTGAGTCGCCCACCAGCTTCGAGGCCGACAAGAGCGCCACGCGGTTTCCCCAGATACGCACGAGTGAGCCTCTGCCGCAGCCGCATGGGCGAGTTCAAGGCGAGCTTTCCCCGGATGCATGAGTGGGCCGCGCGTGGCTCCCCGGACACATTGACGCCCGCAGGGGCCTCCCTTATGATGCCCGCATGCGCCGCTGGACCCTGCTCCTGGCTCCGCTCGCCCTGTTCGCCTGCTCCCTGCCGGGGGCGCTTGGCGCGCCGCCCACGGCCACCCCCACGCGCACGCCCACCGCGACGCCAACTCCCACGCCCACAGCCACTCCGACGCCGGTGCCGGCCGTGCGCATGGAAGGCGCCGACCAGGCGCTCTTCGACGGTGATTGGGACCTGGCCCTGCAGCTCTATCGCCAGGCTCTCGGCGCCGGCGGTGATCCTGCTCTGCAGGCGGCGGCCCGGCTGGGCATCGCCGAGACCCTGCTGCGCGCCGGGCGCTTCGAGCAGGCCCTGGCCGCGCTCGACGAGTACCTGGCGGGATATCCCGATCACGAACGTCATGGGCAGGCCTACTTCCTGCGCGCCGTGGCGCTGGAGGAATTGGGCCGGGACCAGGAGGCGGTGGCCGATTACGATCGCTACCTGCAGGCCCGGCCGGGGGTCATCGACTCCTACGTGCACGAGCGGACCGGCGACGCTTTGCGACGGGTTGGCGCGCCGCGCGAGGCCATCGAGCGTTATCGGGCAGCCATCGCCGCGCCGCGGCTGGGGAGCACGCTCAATCTGGAGCTCAAGATCGCGCGCGCCTACCTGGAGGCCGGTGACTACGCCGCCGCGCTGGAGCAACTGGACAACATCTATCAGTGGGCGGGCGATGCAGCCACAAAGGCGACGGTGAACCTGCTCGCCGGGCGGGCGCTGCAGGCGATGGGCGATCCACAGGCAGCCTATGAGCGCTATCTGGATTCGGTCATGAACTTCCCGCAGGCCTACGACAGCTACACCGGCCTGATCACGCTGGTGGAGGCCGGTGTGCCGGTAGACGAGTTCCAGCGCGGGTTGGTGGACTACAACGCCGGTGCGTACGGGCCGGCGCTGCAGGCCTTCGACCGCTTCATCGCCGCCACGCCCACGGGCACGGCCTACTATTTTCGCGGCCTGACCAAGCGCGCCCTGGGAGATTACGCCGGCGCGCGGGCCGATTTCGCCGCCGTGGTGCAATCCTTCCCCGACGATCCCCACTGGGCCGACGCCTGGCTGGAGCAGGCCCGCACCGAATGGGCCTATCTGGACATGTACTCGGCGGCCGTGGACACCTACCTGGCCTTCGTGGCCGCGGCGCCGGCCAGCGCGGCTGCTCCCGATGCGCTCTTCGCCGCCGGCCGCACGGCGGAGAGGGTGGGAGATCTGGCGCAGGCGGCCGAAATCTGGCTGCGCCTGCCGGCGGAGTATCCGGGGACGGCGCTCGCCTATCAGGGAGCCTTTGAAGCCGGCGTGGTCCGTTTCCGCCTGGGCCAATACCCGGCGGCGCGCGACGCCTTCACCCTGGCCGACGGCCTGGCGGGCGACGGCGGGCGGCGGGCGGCGGCGCAGTTGTGGGTCGGAAAGACCTTCGCCGCGCAGGGGGAAGCGGAAGCGGCGCGCAGCGCCTGGCAGCAGGCGGCCGAGCTGGACCCCACCGGCTACTACTCGGAACGGGCGAAGGAGCTGCTGGAAGGGCGCGAGCCTTTCCAGAGCCGGGGTCTCTACGATTTCTCCACCGACCTCGAAGCTGAGCGTCGCCAGGCGGAGGTCTGGATGCGTGCCACCTTCAACATTCAGGCTCCCGGGCCATTACACGAGCTGGACGCGCGCCTGGCGGGTGACGCGCGCATGATACGGGGTGAGGAACTGTGGGAATTGGGTTTCTTCGGCGAGGCCAAGGCCGAAATGGAATCGCTGCGCAAGTCCGTCGAGGACGACGCCGAGGCGACGTACAGGCTGATGCATAAGCTGCTGGAGATGCGTCTCTATCAGCCAGCGATCTTCGCCGCGCGGCGGGTGATGGCCCTGGCCGGCATGGACGACGCAGGCACCATGCAGGCCCCCGTCTACTTCAACCACATCCGCTTTGCTCCTTACTACGGCCATCTCATCCTGCCCGAGGCGGCCCGCTACAACCTGGATGGGCTGTTCCTGCTCTCCGTGGTTCGCCAGGAGAGCCTCTTCGAGGGGTTCGCCACCTCCTACGCCGCGGCGCGCGGGCTGATGCAGGTGATCCCCAGCACCGGCGAGGGGATCGCGCGCGCGCTGGGCTGGCCGCCAGAGTATCATCAGGATGACCTGTATCGCCCCGTCGTCAGCGTGCGCTTCGGCACCTACTACCTGGCTGCGCAGCGCGACCGTTTTGATGGCGACCTTTTCGCGGCCCTGGCGGCATACAACGCCGGGCCGAGAAATGCCCTCATCTGGAAGGAATTGGCTCCTGACGACCCCGACCTCTTCCTGGAGGTGATCCGCCTCACGCAGCCTCATCGCTACATCCGCACGATCTATGAGGTCTACAACATCTATCAGCGGCTGTACGTGAGTCGATAGTGGGCGGCTATGGGGGTCGGACGGTGCCGCGGGCACGGCAGACCAAGGGTTATGGAATCCCTGGTGGTCTGGTGGTGTTGTATGATAATGCCTCGCAGAAACAGGCGGCGCGCTCGATCCGCGGCAAGGGCGCAACCTGTCGGTCCGTCGAGAGACGAACCTCTGTTCGATCATCGAGGATGAATCTGTGAAGAGTGATCCTTTTCTGCCATTACTCCTGATCACGGCGCTCGCCGCGATCGTCCCCGTCCTGGCCAGCCGCTGGAAGCGGATCCAGATCCCCATCGTGGTGGCCGAGATACTGGCCGGCGTCATCATCGGGCGCAGCGGGTTCGACCTCATCGGGCACTCGGAGGTGCTCGATTTCCTGGCCGAGTTCGGTTTCATCTTCTTGATGTTCCTCTCGGGCCTGGAGGTGGATTTCGGCCTGCTGCTGGCCGGTGGCCGGGGTTCGGGGCAGGCGAAGCGGCGATGGGCGCAACCGCTGCCGATGGCCTTGTCGATGCTGGCCCTGAGCATCCTGCTGGCCGGCCTGGGCGCCCTGGGCTTGCGCTCGCTGGGGGCGGTCGAGAACCCACTGCTGATGGCCCTGATATTGAGCACGACCTCGCTGGGCGTCGTTCTGCCCGTGCTGAAAGAGCGCGGGCTGCACGGCACCCGCTTCGGGCAGTACCTGCTGGTCGCGGCGTCGGTGGCGGATTTCGTGACGCTCTTCCTGCTGACGGTCGTCATCGCGGCCTTCAGCCGCGGTCTGACGCTGGACCTGTTGCTGGTTCTGGTGCTGCTGGCGGCCTTTGCCATTGCGACCCGTTGGGGCAAGTGGCTGGTGCGCATCCCGGGGATGAGCCGGCTGGTGGAAGAACTGTCCCATGCGACGGCGCAAATCCGCGTGCGGGGGGCCTTCGCATTGATGGTGGCGTGGGTGGTGCTGGCCGGGGCGCTGGGTGCGGAGGTGATTCTGGGTGCCTTTCTGGCCGGCGCCGTAGTGGGTTTGTTGGCCGGAAATGGCGAATCGGAGCTGCGCGAGAAGTTGGACGCCATCGGCTTCGGGTTCTTCATACCCATCTTCTTCATCTGGGTCGGCGTGGGGTTCAACCTGAGAGCCTTGTTCGAATCGCCCACGGCGCTGCTATTGGTGGCTTTGCTGGTGGTGATCGCTTACGTCGTTAAGGTCGTCCCCTCCTTCTTGTTGCGGGCTGAGTTCTCTGGCCGCAAGGCCCTGGCGGGGGGAATACTGCTGTCCTCGCGCCTGTCCTTGATCATCGCTGCGGCGGCGATCGCGCTGGAAATCGGAGCCATCAGCGATGCAGTGAACGCGGCAGTCGTGCTGGTGGCCATCGTCACCTGCACGCTTTCTCCGATGGTCTTCAATCGCCTCTTCCCTCAGGAGGAGACAGTCAAGCGCCAGGGCGTGATCGTGATTGGCAACGATCAGATGTCCGAGCTCCTGGCGCGGCGACTGCGGGCGGACGGCGAGCAGGTGGTCGTCCTCACCGAAAGCGATCGCCCCGTTCGCGAGCTGAAAAGGGCGGATGTGCGCTGCCTGGGGGGCAGCCCGGTCGACCCGCAGTCCCTGGAGCGGGCCGGCGCGGCCACGGCGGCGGGGCTGGTCGCGCTTTGCCGCGATCCGGAATGCCTGCTGCGGGTCTGTGAGATGGCGCGCGACCGTTTCGGCATCCCTTTGGTGGTGGCCCGCGTCGACGACCTGGAATTGTTGAATCGGCTGCGGGCGTGGGGTGTGCGGGTGGTGCAGCCCGCCATCGCGACGGCCATCGCTCTGGAAGGTGCGCTGCGCTTCCCCACCATTTTCGACGTGCTGGTCGACCAGGGGGATGGCGTGGAAGTGGGTGAGGCGGTGTTGAGGAATCGGGAGCTGGCCGCCATGCCTCTAGGAAGGATTCAGCTTCCCGGCAACGCGTTGATCCTGAGCCTGCGTCGTGATGAGACGATCATGGTGCCTGACGGCAGCACCGTGCTCAAGCTGGGGGACCGTGTGGCGTTGATCGGGAGTCGCGAAGCGGTGGAGCGCGCTGCGGCGCTTCTCGAGACGGGTTTGCCGGTGTCATTCTAGTGCAGGGCTTGCGGCCGGGAGCGGCGCGATGGGTACGTCGCGTCCAGCCGCGACGGGTGGTCTGGCAACACCGTCGGCTCAAGGGTTTCAACCTTGGAGGCGAGCCACCGGGATGGCGCGCAACGATCCGCGGCGCGAGTCTTGCAGCCGCTGGGCGGCTGTGCTAAAATGACGTTGCCTGGGTTGCGATTGCTGAACGGTCTCTCGGAAAAGTGGGTCGCCCCCACTTTTCTGCGTATAGGGAGCAAACGTATACACGACCCCGGCGAAGGTAGTGGAACAACATGAAAAGCGAGTTCAGTCTAGCGATCAACGAAATCACCGAACGCTTCGGCCTCTCACAGGAGACGGTGCTCGAGGCGCTCGAGGCGGCCATGGTCTCGGCCTATCGTCGCTCTGTCAACGCTTCCAGCGCGCAGAACGTGGCCGCGAGCTTCGACTTCGCCACCGGGCGCGTTCGGATTCTGGCCGAGAAAGAGGTCGTGGAGGAAGTTCAGAATCCACAGACCGAGGTCTCGCTGGAAGAGGCGCGCGCCGTGGCCCCAGAGGCGCAAATCGGCGATATGGTGATGGTGGATTCCACACCGGCCGACTTCGGTCGCGTCGCGGCGCAGACGGCGAAGCAGGTCATCCTGCAGCGGCTGCGGGAAGCGGAGCGCGACGCCCAGTACGAGGAGTTCGCCGAGCGCGAGGGCGACATGGTGCACGGCACGGTGCACTCCATCACCCCGCAGGCAGTGACGGTCGGGCTGGGACGCGCCGAGGCCATATTGCCGCGCACGCAGCAGATCCCGGGTGAACGTTTCCGGGTGCGGGACCGCATTCGGGTCTACGTGCTGGAGGTGCGCAAATCCTCGCGCGGGCCGGTGATCGTCGTCTCGCGCACGCACCCCAACATGCTGCGGCGGCTGCTGGAGATGGAAGTGCCCGAGATCAACCAGGGGCTGGTTGAGATCAAGGCCATCGCCCGCGAGGCCGGCAAGCGTGCCAAGGTGGCCGTGGCCGGGCTGCGCGACGGCGTCGACCCCGTCGGCGCCTGCGTCGGCCTGCGCGGCGTGCGCATTCAATCCATCGTGCGCGATCTGAATGACGAGAAGATCGACGTCATCGAATGGAACCCGACCCCGGCGACCTTCATCGCCAAGGCCCTCAGCCCGGCGCGCGTCTCGGGCGTATATCTGGAAGAGGACCCGGACCGCGGGCGGACGGCCATGGTGGTGGTCCCCGAGGACCAGCTCAGCCTGGCCATCGGCCGGGCCGGCGTCAATGCCAGGCTGGCCGCCAGGCTGACGGGTTGGCGCATCGACATCAAGAGTCTCCCTGAGGCGGCGAGCGAATCGCTGCACCTGCTGCAGGCCAACCCGGCCTTCGCCGACCTGGCTGAGCAGGAAGGGGAAACGCTGCCCAAGGTGGAGGCCATCCTGGCCAAGAAGGCCGAGGATCGTCCCGTCTCTCCAGAGGAATATCACCTGCTGCGCGATTTCGTCGATCGCGTGCAGCGTGAGGCGCATGAGCGACGCCAGGCCGTGCATCGCGAGAAAATGCAGCGCCTGGCTGACATACGCGCCGAGATCCCCCCGACGGCCTATGAGACGCCTCTGGAAGCTCTGGATTTCCCGGCCCGCATCTTGGGCATTCTCAGTGAAGCAGGCTATGAGACCGCCGGGCAGTTGATGGAGCAATTGGGCGTCGACGAAGACGCGCTGCTGGCCCTCTCCGGGGTTGGTCCGAAGACCATGGAGACGATCCGCAAGAAACTGGAGGAGTTCGTCTTCCCAGAGCCGGTCGTCGAAGAAGCGGCCGTTCCGGAAGAGGCTGAAGCGGCGCTTGAGCCAACGGAGGCGGAGGGGGTGGCCGAGGAGGCTGAAGCGGCGCTGGAGGTCGAAGCTGGAGAGGAGGCGGCTGAAGCGGTTGAGGCGCCGGCAGAGGCTGAGGCGGTCGAGGTGGCCGAATCGGCCGTCGAGGTGGCGGAGGCGGGCGAAGAGGCCGAGACCGTTTTCGAGGAAGAAGCGGTGGCCGAGGCCTTCGAGGAAGAGCCAGAGCCAGAGCCAGAGCCCGAATTGGTTCTGGATGAGGATAAGAAGCGCAAGAAGCGCAAGAAGGTCACCCGCGTCGTCGAGTTCGATCCTGATCTGGGTGAGTTGGTGGTCAAGCGGCGCCGCAAGCGCGCCCAACCCGATGGCTGGGTCGACGTCGACGGATTGGATGACCTGGAGTTCTGAACCTGACCATGATTGAGACACGAGACATGCGCCGGCCGCGGGTGAGCTGAAGTGTCGCCACGCAAGGCACGCCGGCGGCGCCACGTGCCTCAGCGGACGTGCGTCGGATGTCGGCAAGTTTTGCCCAAGCAGTCTCTGATCCGGGTCGTACGCTCGCCTGAGGGTGTGCGTGTGGATCCGGTGGGTAAGGCGCCGGGGCGGGGTGCATACCTGCACGACGTGCGTGCCTGCTGGGAAGCGGCCCTGCGTGGCCCCCTGGCGCGGTCATTGCGCGTCGAACTGTCCGACGAGGAGCGGCAAAGTCTGAGGGCCTACATGGAGAGCCTGCCTGATGGTACGCAGGCCTGAGAGCCGGGCCGACGCCCGCCCCCTCGACAGATTTTCCCCGTAGCCATTACGGCCGCTCCGCGGGCGCGGCCGGCGTGTCTGGTGCCGGAGGTGCCTTATGAGCGAGAACGGCCAAAAGACCATCGAAATCCCCGCCAGCCTCACCGTGCGTGAGCTGGCCGAACGGATCGAAGCCAGCCCCATTGATGTCATCAAACAGTTGATGGCCAACGGCGTTATGGCCAACATCAATCAGCAGATCGACTTTGACACCGCGGCCATCGTGGTGGAGGAGTTCGGCTTCGAAGCGCGCCCCATGGCCTCCGCCGAAGCGGAGGAGGCCGAAGAGACGGGTCGCATTCCCTCCTGGCGGCAGGTGATCGAAGAAGAGGATCCGGCCGCGTTGGTGGAGCGGCCGCCGGTGGTGACCATTCTGGGGCATGTGGATCATGGAAAGACCACCCTGCTGGATGCAATTCGTGAGACGAACGTCGCGGCTGGCGAGGCCGGCGGCATCACCCAGCATATCTCCGCCTATCAGGTCCAGCACAACGGCCGTACCATCACCTTTCTGGACACGCCGGGCCATGCGGCTTTTACGGCCATGCGGGCGCGCGGCGCCCAGGGCGCCGACATCGCCGTGCTGGTGGTGGCCGCCGACGACGGCGTGATGCCCCAGACCAAGGAGGCGCTGGCGCACGTGCGCGCCGCCCGCGTGCCGTTGGTGGTGGCGCTGAACAAGATCGATCGCCCCAACGCCAACCCCGATCGCGTCAAGCAGCAACTGGCCGACCTGGGGCTGGTCCCCGACGATTGGGACGGCGATACCATGGTCGTGCCGGTTTCCGCCAAGCAGCGCCAGGGGCTGGAAGATCTGCTGGAGGCCATCCTGCTGGTGGCCGACAGCGTGGAGATCAAGGCCAACCCGAAAGGGAAGGTATTGGGGACGGTCATCGAAGCCGAGGTGGACAGGGCCAAGGGAGTGGTCGCCACCCTGCTGGTCCAGAACGGCACCCTGCGGGTCGGGGATGTGGTCCTGGCGGGGACGGCCCACGGCAAAGTGCGCGCCATGTTCGACTTCCAGGGTCAGTCCATCAAGGAGGCCGGGCCTTCCACGCCCGTCTCGGTGATGGGGTTTTCGCAGGTGCCCAACGCGGGCGAGCTGTTCACGGTGGTGCCGAGCGAGCGTGTGGCGCGCGCCAAAGCGGCCGAACGCAAGGAGCTGGCGGCGGAAGCGGCCAGGCCGCATGCCCCCAGGTCGCTGGACCAGATTTTCGAGGCTTTCAAGGCCGGCGAGACGCGCGAGTTGCGTTTGATCGTCAAGGCCGACGTGCAGGGCTCCCTGGAGCCCATCGTCAACTCGCTCAACGAGCTCAGCGCGGAGGACATCAAAATCAACGTGCTGCACGCCGGGACGGGCAACATCAGCGAGAACGACGTGATGTTGGCTGCCGCCTCGGACGCCATCGTCATCGGCTTCAACGTCTCATTGGATCAGGCCGCGCAGCGCGCCGCCGACAACGAGCGCGTGGACATCCGTCTCTACGACATCATCTACCGCCTGACCGAGGATATCGAAAAGGCCTTGAGGGGCATGCTGGAGCCGGAGAAGCGGACGGTGGTGCTGGGCAAGGCGCAGGTGCGGGCCGTGTTCCGCATCCCCAAGGTGGGCCAGGTGGCCGGCTGCCGCGTTGTGTCCGGCGAACTGCGCCGTAATGCCATGATGCGTGTGCTGCGCAACGGCGAAGAGATCTTCGAGGGTGCCATCGCCTCGCTCAAGCACGAAAAGGACGATGTGCGCGAGATCCGCGAGGGCTTCGAGTGCGGCGTCGGCCTGAAGGGTTTTGACGATTTCCAGGAAGGGGATATCCTGGAGTGTTTCATCGAAGAAACGGTACCGGTGGAGTGATGGCCCATGGTGAGTGAAACGCGGGCGCAAAGGGTGGCACGTCGCATCCGCGAGGAGCTGGCGGAATTGCTGCGTCGCGAGGTGGAAGACCCACGCCTGACCCTGGTCACGGTCACCGACGTGGAAGTGGACCGTGAACTGGCTTTCGCCACGGTATACGTCGCAGCGCCACAGCCGGAGCGCAAAGAGGAGATCCTGCGCGCCCTGGAAGGGGCACGCGGCTTCCTGCGCAGCCAGTTGGCGGCGCGCATTCAATTGAGGGTGTTCCCGCGCTTGCGCTTTCGCTGGGACGATTCGCCCGATCGCGGCGCTCACATCGAAGAGCTGCTCAAGGCCCTGCGCGAGCAGGGAAGGGGAAGTAGTGTAGAGGGCATGGGTGAAGGATGATGTTGCCAGGGCGCGCGCCCTGATCGCTGCTGCCGACAACGTGATTGTGATCGCCCACGAACGCCCCGATGGCGACGCCATCGGCTCGCTGTTGGCGCTCAACCTGAGCCTGCAGCGCATGGGCAAGGGCAGCGTGCCCGTCCTGGCAGACGGCTTGCCGCGCACCTTTGCCTTCCTGCCGGGCGCGCAGCAAGTCACGACCAGGATCCCCGATACGGCGGACCTGCTGGTGGTCGTCGATTGCTCGGACCTGGAGCGCACGGGATTCAAAGCGGGCGCGTTTCCCCGGAAAGCGGACATCAACATCGATCACCATCCCACCAATACGAGCTTCGCGCAGGCGAACCTGGTGTATCCGCGGGCCGCATCCTCGACCCAGGTGCTCTACGATCTGGCGCCGCGCCTGGGGCTGCCCATCGACCTCGATGTGGCCACCAACCTGCTGGCGGGTCTGATCACCGATACCATCGGCTTCCGGACCAGCAGCGTCACCCCGGCGGCCTTGCGAACGGCGGCCGATCTATTGGAACAGGGGGCTCCGCTGGCCGATATCTACGAACGCTCGCTGAACGTGCGCAGCTTCGTCGCCGCCCGCTATTGGGGGCGCGGCCTGTCGCGCCTGCGGATGGATGGCGGCGTGCTCTGGACCAGTCTGACGCTGGCCGATCGGCGCGCCGTCGGCTATTCAGGTTCGGATGATGCGGACCTGGTCAACCTGATGACCACCGTCGAGGGCGCGCGAGTGGTAGTGATATTCGTCGAACAGCCGGGCGGAAAAGTCAAGGTGAGCTGGCGGGCAAGAGAGGGCCTGGACGTCTCACGACTGGCGAGTCGGTTCGGCGGCGGCGGGCACGTGCCGGCAGCCGGGGCAACGCTGGAAGGCGCGCTGGAGGAAGTGCAGGCGCGCGTCCTGGCCGCCACACAGGCTCTCCTCGAAACTACAAAGGCAGGTGAGCGATGAAGGATTTCGGCATCATCGTCGTGGATAAACCGATCGGCCCCACCTCGCATCACGTGGTCAACATCGTCCGGCGCGGAACCCGTATCCGTAAGGTTGGTCACGCGGGGACGCTGGACCCGCGCGCCTCGGGCGTGCTGGTGCTGTGCCTGGGTGCGGCTACCCGCCTTTCGGAATATCTCTCCACTTCGGCCAAGCGCTACCAGGCCGTGGTCCGCTTCGGCGTATCGACAGAGACTTATGACTCTGAAGGGGCAGTGGTACGTCAGACGGAGCGCACCCCGGAGCTGGAGGAGATCGAGGCCGTGCTGCCCGAATTCACCGGCGAGATCGAACAGGTTCCTCCACCGTACAGCGCTATCAAGATCAAGGGGAAAAAGGCCTATGAGCTGGCGCGCGCCGGGCGTGAAGTGGACCTCCAACCGCGCAAGGTCACCATATACCGGCTGGACGTGCTGGCGTATGAACCGCCGGAGCTGACGTTGAACGTCGAATGCTCGGCCGGCACCTACATCCGCTCCCTGGCGCACGACCTGGGAGAACGCCTCTCGACTGGCGCCCATCTGGCGGCGCTGCGCCGCACCAAGGCTGGGCCCTTCTCCATCGTCGGGGCGGTGTCCTACGCTCGGTTGAAGGAGAGCCTGGAGGTCGGTGACTGGGAGCAGTTCGTCCGGCCGGCGGTGGACGCCCTGCCGGATTTCCCCGCCGTTGAAGTGGACGAAGAGGCGCTGAAGGAAATCCGCAACGGACACCGCATCCCGGCCGAGCCCGGCTCGAGCGGCATGGCCAAGGCCATCGGCCCTGACGGCGAGCTGGTGGCCATCCTGGAAGCGGTCGAAGACGGATCCGCCTGGCACCCGCGCAAAGTCTTCGTGAGCTAGCGTCTCCATGCGGCACGTCCGAGACCTGCGGTCCCTGCATCTCGACGGCTGTGCACTCACCATCGGCTCCTTCGATGGGGTTCATCTGGGTCATCAGGCGCTGATGCGCTGCGTGGTGGATGAAGCTCACAAGCAGGGGGTCCCTGCGGTGGTGCTCACTTTCTACCCCCATCCCTCGGTGGTACTGCAGGGGCGACCTCGCTTTTTCTACATTTCCACCCCGGATGAGAAGGCAGCCCTGCTGGGTGAGCTGGGAGCAGACCTGGTGATCACTCAGCGCTTCGACCGTGAGCTCTCGCGCATGCCGGCCGGCGAATTCCTGCACCTCTTGCAGGATCACCTGGGGATGCGCACGCTGTGCATAGGTGAGGACTTCGCCCT
The DNA here is from genome assembly GCA_024277995.1 of Chloroflexota bacterium. Lineage (GTDB taxonomy): Bacteria > Chloroflexota > Anaerolineae > Anaerolineales > E44-bin32 > JAJRUD01. Next base: position 5,755 of record JAJRUD010000170.1, on the reverse strand, counting down.
GGGACACCAGCGGCAGGGGGACCGCTCCTTCCTGGAAAAGTCCGGCCGGGAGATGGGCTTCGAAGTGCGAGTGGTGCCGCCTGTGAAGGTCGGGGGCCAGGTGGTGAGTTCCTCACGGGTGCGCGCCGCCCTGCGTGCCGGAGACGTCACCAGCGTGGCTCGCTATCTGGGCAGGCCCTTTGTGCTTGCGGGGACGGTCGTCGAAGGCGCGGGCCGCGGGCGGTCGCTGGGTTTCCCAACGGCGAATCTGCGCATCTGGCAGGAACGAGCCTTTCCTGGCCCGGGCGTCTACGCCTGCTTCGCCCGTCTTTCCGAGGAGCGCTACAAGGCCGTGGCCAACATCGGCGTGCGCCCAACCTTTGAGCAAAGGTGTGAAACACCTGTGGTCGAGGCGCATCTGTTGGACTACGAAGGCGACATCTACGGCAAGGAGCTGTCGCTGGCTTTCGTCAGCCGTTTGCGAGACGAGCGGCGCTTTCCCGGGCCCGAAGCGCTGCTGGAACAGATACAGAAGGATGCGAGGCGGGCGCGAGAGGTGCTGAATCGCGCCGAGGAGGAGGGCGATGTCTGAGCGATTCCCGCGACAGGTCTATTTGCTCAGCCCGAAAGAGCTCAGCCCGGAAACGATCGCGGTGACCTTCGCCAAGACATCAAGGTCGCCGCTTTCGTTCCGCGCCATCGCCGCTGAGCTCACCGAGGAGAAATCGGCCGAGTTTCACGAGAGGTGGGTGGTGGGCTACGGTCACGCCTCGGTGGCCGAGCACGCCGTGCTGCACCTGGCCTTCGAGAACGTCTCGCGACTGGCCGTCGAGTGCATCGAGTCCAACCGCCTGGCTTCCTACACGGAGAAATCCACCCGCTATCAGAAGTGGGACGCGGAGGGGTTTCACGTGCCGGAAGAGGTGCGCGGCACGCCGCATGAACGCCGCTTCCGCCAGGCCTGCGAGCGCCTCTTTCGCGCCTATCAGGATACGATGGAGCCCGTGCGGCGCGTAGTTCAGGAGCGCCACCCACGCCGCGAGGGGGAGAGCGGCCAGCGCTGGGAGGCGCGCCTGCGCAGCAAGTACGTCGATGCCTGCCGCTTCCTGTTGCCTGCGGCGGCGTTGGCCAACGTGGGGATGACGGTCAACGCCCGCAGTCTGGAACACGCCATCTCGAAGATGCTTTCCCATCCACTCCAGGAGGTGCGTCAAATCGGCGAAGCGGTCAAGGCCGTCGCCCGCGAGGAAGTCCCAACTCTGGTGAAATATGCTGACCCACAACCCTATCTCATGGACACCAACACGGATCTCATCCGCCGCGCCGCGGCTCTGTCCGCCGATTCCGCCGAGGGGGAGATGATACGCATGGTCGCCTTCGACCCGGCGGGCGAAGAGCGCATCCTGGCCGCGGCGCTGTACGAGCATGGCACGGCGACGATGGAGAAGGTTGCCGATTTCGTCCGCGGGCTGGATGGGGAGGCGCGGCGCGAGCTGGCGGGGGCGCTGCTCGGCCGGCTGGGACGGCACGACGTGCCTCTGCGGGCCCTGGAGCACACCACCTATACCTTTGACGTCCTGATGGACCAGGGAGCGTACTTCGAAGTGAAACGCCACCGCATGATGACGCAGACGCCGCAACCGCTCACGGCGCGCCTGGGCTATGCCCTCCCCCGGATCATCGTCGAAGCCGGCTGCGAGCATGCCTACCGGGAAGCCATGCAGACGGCGGCTGAGGCATATGAGGCGCTGGCTGCGTGGAATCCCGAGGTGGCCTCCTACGTGGTCCCCAACGGCTTCAACCGCCGCGCGCTGTTCACCATGAACCTGCGCGAGGCTTTTCATTTCTGCGAACTGCGCTCGGCTCCCAACGCGCATTTCTCCGTGCGGCGGCTGGCGCTGCGCATGGCCGAGATGATTCGCGAAGTGCACCCCACGCTGGCGGCGTACATGCGGCTTCCCGAAGGTGCCGATTGGCGCGCCGTGGAAGCGGAGCATTTCAGCCAGGTGTGACTGCTCTATTCGGCAGATTCGCCCGCTGATTCGGCCCGCGCGTTGTAAGGAATCTGTAGGGTCATGCCCCTGAGTGCGCTGTGATATAGTAGAAAACGAGCCTTCGTGACCGTTCGTCAGAGCCTGGTCTGCGCGGGGATAACGGCGCCCGGAGGGTAGAACAGCAGACGCGGTCGCGCTCCTGGTTGGGGGTAGCGCAATGACTGCCGTGGGTGATCGTCCAGATCGGCGGCCTTCAGGGGAGATGCGGGGCGCAGGTGCCCCGCGCGATATACGAAATTCGACTCCCTCACCACTTGAGAATTCAAAGGCGCTCTGCGAGCGCATCGAGTTTCTGCGCCATGCTGTCGGCGCCAGCCACGTTCTTATCTTCAATGGCACCGGCCACCTGCTCATGCAGTGCGGCGGTTCCGATTTTCGCGATCTCGGCATCGTCGGCGTCCTGCTGGCCAACATCACGGCCGCAGCGCAGGAGATGGGTCGCGTGCTGGATGAGGGGGGCGGATTCTCACTGCATTTTCATGAGGGAAAGAACATCGCCGTCTACAGCGCGGCGATCAACGAGGATGTAATTCTGTGCCTGATCCTCGGCCGCGGGCGCGGCAGCTCGCGTCTGGGAACGGTGTGGTTCTACATGAAGCAGGCGATCGAGGAAATACGCGCCTTTCTGAAGCAACGGGAGGGCCAGCCCTTGCCTCCGTCCGGAGGGGAAACGCTGCCCCACGCCGCCGGAGCGCGTCGGGTCCGGCCGGCCAGCCCGGCCGAGAGAACCTCCCATCCACAATCCCCAATGCGCGTCGCCCCCAAGCCTCCTGATGGGTGGAGTGGCGCAGAAGATACGCCATTGCTGACCTATGAGGAGGCCAAGAAGCGTGGTCTGATCACCCTCGAATGAGAAACGGGCTGGCACGAGGGTTGCACGCCTGACATAGGCCCCCCGCATCCAGGGATCACGCCCGCGCAACGGATGTGGCTTGGGTCGAGGTGTATCCACTCCGGAGCGGGTAGGGAGCTGGATGGGGCCGGGGACAGCGCCACAACACCATCGTTGCCATCAAAGCAGAATACGGAACAGGGTCGGATGGGTGGCTTTCACCTATCTGGCGAGCGAGGGCGAAATGGAAGAGCTGGGAGGCTGCCTGCGTTTCGGAAGACGCGACATATTCATACAGCCTGCTCAGCAGCGCGCCATCGAAAATGCGGCCGGGCATCTGGCGCGCGAGACAGGCGCCATATTCGTCCTGGTGATCACCCGCGGCGGCCAACTGCTCCATGCCCGGGGGCAGCATGATGAGGTAGACCTCCCTGTGTTGAGCTCCCTCGCCGCCGCCAACATGGCTGCCGGGAACGAGATCGCCCGCATGATAGACAAGCACGAAGCCTTTCAGGTGCTGGCGCACGAGGGCGGGCGCCGCAGTTTGCTAATGTGTGTCGTCAATGAACACCTGATCTTGCTCCTGCTCGTCCCGCGCCATGAACCGGTCGGATGGGTGCGGATGCAGATGCAGGAGGCCGCGCGCCGGCTCGCAGGGATCACGCCCAACCTCTCTGCGGCGGGGGCGGCGGGCAGGACGGAGTCGGATGACGGCGACCTGGCGGAGCTGACCGATCAGGCGCTGAGGGATCTCTGGACGGGATAGGATGTATATCAACTGGGCCCGGCGAGAGCTCAACCTGAAAATCGTATACTACGGCCCGGCCCTGAGCGGCAAGACGACCAATCTTGTCCAGATCCACGCGCGCGTCCTGCCAGAAGCACGCAGCGAGCTCATCTCGCTGGCCACCGCGCAGGACCGCACGCTCTTCTTCGATTTCCTGGAATTGAAACCGAAGAAGATCCTGGGACTGACGCCCAGGATTCAGCTCTACACCGTCCCCGGACAACCGCGCTATGAAGCAAGCCGCCGCCTGGTGCTTCGCGGGGCGGACGGTGTGGTCTTCGTCGCGGATTCCGAGCTCAATCGGTTGAAGGACAACGTGCTCTCGTGGTGCAACATGAGACACCAATTGGCCGAGCAGGGCATCGTGTGGGCCGGTTTTCCGTTGGTCGTGCAGCTCAACAAGCGTGACCTGCCCTCGGCCATCGCGCTCGAGCATTTCTTGAGGGCGATGCGGATGGATGGGCGGTTCCCGCTCCTGGAGGCGACGGCCATAGAAGGGGCAGGGGTGCTCGATACGCTGAGAGCCATCGTCGGCCGGGTGGTGACCAGGGTTCAGCAGGAGCTGAAGGAGACGGCTCCCGTCCGATAGGATGGCGAGAGCGCAATCTGATCAATGAGGCGTGAGACGGCTGATGGGAGAGGGGATCGCGAGCGGAAGAGCCCGGCTTTCGCGGCTCTTGTCCGATTTGAAAGGGGAGGGTGGCTTCGCCTTCTGTGTGCTGGCGGACGCGGAAGGGTTTCCCCTTGCCTGGGCCCCGCCGTCGAGCGTGCAGGCGGAGAAAAGGGCTGCCGTGGTAGCCTTAATCCACAAGATGGCGGGAGAAGTTCGCAGGCTCGATCTCGGCCGGCCTGACGAGATCACTTTTCGTGATCGCCAGGGACGGCGGTTGATCTGCCGCCCTTTCCAAGTCGGCGATCGCGTCCTGATCCTGGCGGTCTTGGTGCCGGGTCGCAAATGCTATCGTCTACTCACCAGGCGGGCAATCCGCGCCATCCGTCTGGTCCTGGAAAACTGAGAGCGGGGGGCATTATGGGACTTCAAGGGAATCTACACGATATGAGCGTGGCCGACCTCATCCAGCACAACTGCCAGGAGGGCAAGACGGCTCGCATCACGCTCCTCTCCGAGGACGAGGGGCAGCAGGCGGCGCTCTTCATAGAGCAGGGCCGGCTGGTACACGCGGAGATGGGGGATCAACGGGGGGAAGAGGTCGTCTACGCCCTGCTGGGCTGGGAGGGTGGGACCTTCACGCTGGCGCCTGACATCGCCCCCCCAGCGCGCACCATCGAGCGCAGCTATACCTTGCTCCTGTTGGAAGGGATGCGGCGCATCGACGAGCATAAGAGCGCCGCGGAAGAAAGTGGCGCCTCGGGAAGTGAGGGTGTCGAGCCCACCCGCGTTTCCGGGGCCGCTGGGGGGGGTGCCATGATGGATTTGGTGAGGGATCTCAAAGGGATCGATGGCGTCAAAGGAGTTGTATTCACGGCGCGCGATGGGGTTGTGGTCGCCCATGACATGGAGGGCGACCCGGAGAAGCAAGGCGCCGTGGCAGTCTTCGTGGGTCATGCTGCCCTGCAGGCCGGAGGATGCCTGGACCTGGGCGCCTTTCGATGGGCTACGGTGGTCACCGGGAAGGACATCACGCTCGTGATCGAGAAGCCGGATTACTACGTGGGCCTGCTGCTCTCGGAGAAAGCGTCTCCGGTCCTGGTCGCCTCGAAGGCGCAGGGCGTCCTCGAGCAGGGAGGGGGTACTGAAGATGGATGAGATCTTGAAGGACATCAACGCCGTTGTGGGGGTCGTGGGGTCGTTCCTGTGCGATGCCGATGGGAATGTGCTGTCCGCACTGGGCATCGGAGACATCGAGCACGAAGACCTGTCGACAGCGGCCCGCGTGCTCGCCCAAACGATGGCTGCCCTGTCCCTGGCGCGCCGGCGCAAGGTCGGGGACCTCGACTTCGTCTATGACCGCGGCCGGTTGGTGGTCAAGAACACCGGCGAGGGCTGCTTGTGCATCATCGGGGTGCCTAACATCAACGTCCCGCTCCTGAACCTGACAGCCGATCTCGCGATCAGGAATCTCAAGAAGCGGGCGAAGGAAG
>JAJRUD010000169.1 GCA_024277995.1 Chloroflexota bacterium | reverse complement strand
GGATTTCACCCGCCTTGGGCCCGTCCTGTGGGAACTGCCCAAGGACTATCGGAAAGACATGCGCGTCCCGGTGCGGCTCTTCGCCGACGACCGCCTGCTGGAAGCGGCTTTGGGGGACAAGTCGCTCGAGCAGGCCGTCAACGCCGCCACGCTGCCGGGCCTGGTGAGCCACGTCACGGTGATGCCCGACGTGCATCAGGGCTACGGTTTCCCCATCGGAGGCGTCGCCGCCTCGCGCCTGCCGGATGGCATCGTCTCACCGGGCGCCATCGGCTACGACATCAATTGCGGCGTCCGCCTGCTGGCCAGTAACATCGAATTCGAAGCCGCCAGGCCCCACCTGGCGGAGCTGGCCAACGCGCTCTACGCCCATTGCCCGAGCGGCGTCGGAGTCAAGGGCAGCGTCCCTCTGACGAGCAAGGAGCTGGACCGGGTATGCCGCAACGGCGCCGGCTGGGCCCTGAAGCAGGGTTACGCCAGGCCCGACGACCTGGCGCGCAGCGAGGAAAGCGGCTGCCTGCCGGGTGCGGATCCCAACGCCCTCAGCCCGCGCGCCAAGCAACGCGGTCGCCCCCAATTGGGCACCCTGGGCGCCGGCAACCACTTCATCGAGGTCGACTTCGTCGAGCAGATCTTCGATCCGGTCGCCGCGGCGGCCATGGGCCTGAAAGAGGGCTATCTGGCCGTGCAAATCCATTGCGGTTCGCGCGGTTTTGGCCATCAGATCTGCTCCGACTACGTGCGCGAGTTCCAGGGCGCCGTGCGCCGCTACGGCATCCAATTGCCCGACCGCGAGCTGGTCTGCGCGCCGCTCGATTCGCCGGAGGGCAAGCGCTACCTGGCCGCCATGGCCTGCGCCGCCAACTACGCCTTCGCCAACCGCCAGATCCTGACCCACCACGCCCGGCGCGCCTTCGAGCAGGCCCTGGCCGGCAAAGTGCGCGACTGGGACCTGCACCAGGTCTACGACATCGCCCACAACATGGGCAAGATCGAGGACCACGTCGTCGAGGGGCAGCGCGTGCGGGTATGCGTACACCGCAAGGGCGCCACGCGCGCCTTCGGGCCGGGGTTCGAGGGGCTGCCCGAGGTCTATCGCGATCTGGGGCAACCCGTGCTCGTCCCGGGGAGCATGGGCACCGCCTCCTGGGTGCTGCTGGGCACGGAGCGCAGCATGGAGCTCTCTTTCGGCTCCACCTGCCACGGCGCGGGACGCGTGATGAGCCGCAGCAAGGCCAAGAAGACCGTGCGCGGCGATCGGCTGCGCGATCAACTGGAGGCAGACGGCATCAGCATCCGGGCCGGGTCCATGCCCGGCCTGGCCGAGGAGGCCCCCCGGGCCTACAAGGACGTGGACGCCGTGGTGGAGGTGGTGTGCCGGGCCGGCATCGCCAAGAAGGTCGCCCGATTGCGGCCAGTGGCCGTCATCAAGGGCTGAAAGCCGGCAGCCCGGAAACTGATTGCTTCTCCCGGGCTGCTCAACACAGGAGCGAGAGACGCATGCCCATCGTAGACAGCATCGAAGCGCTGATCGGGGAGACCCCCCTGCTGCGCCTGCATCGCCTGGCGCCCGAGCACGAACTCTACGCCAAATGCGAGTTCATGAACCCGCTCAGCCTGAAGGACCGCCCCGTGCGGCAGATCCTGGAGGACGCCGAGGCGCAGGGCAAGCTGAAACCCGGCGACACCATCATCGAGGCCACAAGCGGCAACACCGGCATGGCCCTGGCCTACCTGGCCGCAGTGAAGGGCTACCGGGCCGTCCTGGTCATGTCCGAGATTCAGAGCGTGGAGCGGCGCAAGATCCTCAAGGCCTTCGGCGCCGAATTGATCCTGACCCCGGCGCGCCTGGGCACCAAAGGAGCGCGCGCAAAACTGAAGGAGATCCTGGCCGAGCACCCCGAGTATTTCTACCTGGGCCAGCACGTCAACCCTTCGAATCCCAGGGCGCACTATCGCGCCACCGGCCCGGAGATCTGGCGCGACACCGGGGGGAAAGTGGACATCCTTGTGGCCGGCCTGGGCACCGGGGGCACCATCTGCGGCGCCGGGCGCTATCTGAAGGAGCACAAGCCCGAAGTGCAGCTGGTCGCCGTTGAGCCCAAGGAATCGCCCACCATCTCACAGGGGATATTCCGCCCGCATCGCATGATGGGCACGGCGCCCGGATTCGTACCGGAGGTGCTGGACCGCGAGGTGATCGATGAGATCTTCCTGGTGAGCGAGGCGCAAGCCTTCGCCATGTGCCGCCGGCTGGCGCGCCAGGAGGGGATCCTGGTGGGCATCTCTTCCGGCGCGGTGGCGCACGCCGCGCTGGCCCTGGCCCGGCGCGAGGGGAACGCTGGCAAGACCATCGTGGGAGTCTTCGCCGATACGGGGCAGCGCTACCTGAGCGTGGAGGGCCTCTTCGACTCTTAGCCCGGCCCGCGCCCGCTGCCGACTGGTGCCTCGGTGGTCCGGTTGATCCCACCACCAAGACGCCAGGTCACAAAGGGGTTCCTGGGATTCGCCGCGGAGGGCGCAGAGACGGTCCCCATCCCCTTTCTCTGCGTACTGCGCGTTCTCCGCAGTTGAGCATCCCCCATCGCGCCTTGCTGGTCAGCCTGAGCGCGGCACCAGTCGCGCGAAGCGGCGCTTGCCCACCCGCAGCACAACCGGCTCTTCGACGGAGACGGCGAAGGCGGGATCCTTCACCGTTTGATCGCCCAGATGCACCCCGCCCTGCTTCAGCAGGCGGCGCGCCTCGCTGCGGCTGGCGGCCAGTCCCGCGCCGACCAGCAGGTCCACCACATTGGTCCCCGGCTTCACCGGCACCTGGGGCATGTCCTCGGGCGCCTGCTGCTGCTGGAAGACGTGTTTGAAGTGTTCCTCAGCGCGCGCCGCGGCCTGCTCGCCGTGGTAGATGGCGACGATCTCGCGCGCCAGCCGCATCTTCACATCGCGCGGGTGCAGCCGCCCCTCGGCCATGCCCCCCTCGATCTGCGCGATCTCCTCCGGCGTCCAGCGGGTGACCAGGCGGAAGTAGGCGCCCATGGCCTGATCGGGGATGCTCATCACCTTGCCGTACATGTCCTCCGGCGTTGATTCCAGCGGGATGTGGTTGCCCAGCGACTTGCTCATCTTGACCACGCCGTCGGTGCCCGGCAGGATGCCCAGGATGATGCCGATGTTGGGCTTCACGCCCTTGGCTTCCATCAGCTTGCGCGCCGCGGTGATGATGTTGAAGAGCTGGTAGCTGCCCCCGATCTGCACGTCGGCGCGCAGGTGGTAGGCATCGTAGCCCTGCATGATGGCGTAGTAGAACTCGTGCAGGTAGATTGGGTCTCCCTGATCGAAGCGCTTGCGGAAGGTCTCGCGCGTCAGGAACTGCTGCACGGTGAAGAGCGAGGAGAGCTCGATCCAATCCTGGAGCGAGATCTCGGAAAGCCAGGTGTCGTTGTATTCGAAGCGCGTTCGCTCCGGGTCCAGGATGCGCAGCGCCTGTTCGGCGTAAGTCTTGGCGTTGAGGCGCGCCTGTTCCAGGCTGATCTGGGACCGCACCTTGTCCTTG
>JAJRUD010000168.1 GCA_024277995.1 Chloroflexota bacterium | reverse complement strand
TAGGCCGTATCGCGCGCCTCCGCCAGCGCGTGCACCAGCGCCTCAGCATCCATGACTTCCAGGTCGTCCAGGGCGCGCGCCACGCCGCGCCAGATCTGGGAGAGGATGACGCCCGAGTTGCCGCGCGCCCCCATCAGTGCGCCGTGGGCGATGCCTTGTGCGATCTTGCTCACCGCCCGCTCTTTGCTGGTCGCCACCTCGTCCCAGGCCGACTGCATGGTGAGCAGCATGTTGGTGCCCGTGTCACCGTCCGGGACGGGGAAGACGTTCAGCGCGTTGATCACCTGTTGGTGGGTGCGCAGCCAGCGCAGACCGGCCTCGGTGAGGCGCTTCAATATGCGGCCGTCGACCACACTGAAGCGTTCGGCCAGGGTTTGTCTGCGCTGCTCGCGCACGCAAGTCGTTTGTTCGCTCATCGCTGCTTCTCCCTGCGCTCAGTCGGTGTCGCTGACGCGCAGGTCTTGCACGTGGACGCTGACGGCGGCAACGGGCATGCCGATCGATCGTTCCACGTGGTAGCGGACGGTGTTGGCCACGCTGCTGGTCACCGAGGAGATGCGTGTTCCATATTCCACGATCACGTACAGGTCGATCCAGATCTGGTCGCCCACGGCGCGCACCTCCACCCCGTGGCGCGGATCGCGCGCCAGGGCGTGGCTGATGCCGTCGACGATGTTTTTGGAGGCCATGCCCACCACGCCGTAGGAGCGCAGCGCAGCCTGTGAGGCGATGGTGGCGATGGCTCTCGGTGAAATGGTGATGCGGCCCAACGAGGTCGTTTCACCGGTCATGCTCTTGCGCCTCCCCTGGTCCTTGAGGGGCTTGTGGAAAACCCCGGGGCGAGAAGTGCTGCGGCGTGAAGGGCGGAGATCCGCTGGCTTCGCGCCTTGAGGGTCGTCTCTTACATGTGGTAAGATTGCCATCGTTCGTGAGTGCAAATATGATCCTTGCAGGAAGGAAACTGATCCAATGGCTAAGTGCGAGCGTTGTGGCAAGACCACGACATTTGGACACAATCGCAGTTTTTCCATGAAGGCCACCAAGCGGAAGTTCCGCCCGAACCTTCAGCGCGTGCGGGTGATGGAAGGCGGCCGGCAGGTGCGCAAGACCCTGTGCACCAAGTGCATAAAGCGTTTGGCGCGTCCCTGATCCGGAAGGCCCCTCCGCCCTCACGTCCTGGCCGCAGCAGCGGCCTTTTTCTTTTCTCACGCGGGGGCGGAGTGCAGCGCCTGGCGCAGTTCGCGGATGCCGGCGCCGATCCCCTCCGGGTGGCCGAAGACCGCGCTGGCGGCCACGAACACTTCCGCGCCCGCCTCTGCCGCGCGCGGCGCGGTCTGGGCCGTGATGCCGCCATCCACCTGGATCCTGGCACCAAGGCCGCGCCCATCGCGCCCATCGCGCAGGGTGGCGATCTTCTGGACGACCTCCTCCAGGAACGGCTGGCCCGAATAGCCCGGGTTGACCGTCATCACCAGCACTGTGTCCACCAGAGGGAGCACTTCCGAAATGGCGTTGGCCGGCGTGCCCGGGTTGAGCGCGACGCCGGCCTTGAGACCGAGGTCGCGGATGTCGCTCAGCGTGCGGTGGATGTGTGGACAGGCCTCGATGTGCACTGTGATGTGGTCGGCTCCGGCCTGCGCGAAGGCGCGCAGCAAGTCCTCTGGTCGCTCCACCATCAGGTGCACGTCGAGCGGAAGCTCGGTCACACGCCGACAGGCTTCAACAACCACCGGGCCCATAGTGAGGTTGGGCACGAAGTGCCCGTCCATCACGTCGATATGGATCCAATCCGCGCCGCCGGCTTCCGCCTCCCCAATGGCGTCCCCTAGATTGGCAAAATCGGCGGAAAGGATCGAAGGTGCCAGAAGATAGCGGTTCATCACCGGACCAATGATACCGTTGCGGGGGGCAATTTACAAGGTGGCGAGCGAGAAGGGCGCCTGCAGAGAAAGAGCACTAATGCGCGCTTGCCCGCCAGCCATCCCTCCTGGCGTGCTCAGGGCGTACCCAGGACGTCGCATCAGCCCCTGCGCCACCCTTCGACGGGCTCAGGATGGCGCAGGGGCCGCTCGCGATGGCTGTAGCGGAGGGTTGCGGTCAGATGAGGATGGCGTGAGGCCGCTGTCTGAGCCTGTCGAAGACAGCGGCCGGTTGCGGGAACGCGCTCCGGCTGGCCCTGCGACAGTGCTCAGGACAGGCCCTTCGGCTCCGCTCAGGGCGTCGCGCGCGACCTGGCTGTGGCGCCCTTCGACTGTGCTCAGGACGGGCCCTTCGAGTGAGATCAGGGGGCCCCGCTGTAGGGGAGTTGTAAGGTGATGTGCTCGCGAACCGAGTCATACTATAATCGGGCGCTGTGAAGGACCTTGTGCTGCGCTTCCTGTCTCTGTTTGGAACCATGGGAAGGGGATACTCCACACCATGCTCGACCCCACTCCGCTCCTCAAGTGGCTGGTTGCACTCCCTTGGTCGACCGCCTTCGCCATCTCCCTGCTCCGGCGCAAGGACACCTCGGGGGAGTTCGGGTTGAACGGCGATGATCGGCATCACGTGCGCCAGCGAGCCCAGGCCCTGGAACGCGAAGTAGCCCGCCTGCGGCGGGTGATCCAGATGTCTGCTGCGCTGAACGCCACCCTGGACTATGAGCGCGTGCTCGACACGACGCTGGACATGGCGGCCACGGCGCTGGCGCAGGATACACCGGAGGATTCGCGCCTGGTGAGCGCCCTGTACCTCTTTGAGGACGAGCGGCTGTACGTGGCTTCCGCCCGCGGGCTGAGCCAGGCCGATCGACGTGTGGTGCTGCCGGGTATCGAAGGCGTTGTGGAGCAGGCTCTCACCCGGGTGGAGATCCAGATTTGCACCAAGCCGGCCGGGGATCCTGAGCTGCGTCCCATCACCGCGCTGCATACCTGCAGCTACGCCGTTTGCATCCCGCTGGCGCTGGGTCTGGAAGTGTACGGTTTGCTGCTCTTCGCCCATCCCAACCCCGCCTATCTGGCCGACGAGCGCATGGACGTCGTGGAGGCCATCGCGCAGCAGGCCATGGTGGCCATCCAGAACGCCCGCCTCTACCAGGACCTGGAGCAGGAAAAGGAGCGCATCACCGAGATCCAGGAGCAGGCGCGCAGGAAGCTGGCGCGCGACCTGCACGATGGCCCGACGCAGTCCATCGGTGCCATCACCATGCGCGTCAATTTCGCGCGCCGCCTGATGGAGCGCGATGTGCGCGCCGCGGCCGATGAGCTCTTCAAGATCGAGGAGTTGGCCCGGCGCACTACCAAGGAGATCCGCCAGATGCTGTTCACGTTGCGGCCCTTGGTGCTCGAATCCCAGGGGCTGATAGCCGCTCTGCAGCATCTGGCCGAGAAGACGCGTGAGACCTATGACCAGAACGTGATCGTGGAGGCCGACCCCAACGCTGCCCGGGAAATGGAAATGGGCAAGCAGACCGTCGTCTTCTACGTGGCCGAGGAAGCCCTGAACAACGCCCGCAAGCACGCGCACGCCGAGCACATATGGGTGCGTGCCCGCAGGCATGGCGATCTCTTCCTGCTGGAGGTCGAGGACGACGGCCAGGGCTTCGACGTGGGGGCATTGAACACGGGCTATGAGAATCGCGGCAGCCTGGGAATGATCAACTTGCGCGAGCGGGCCGAGCTGGTGAATGGTCTGCTGCGGGTGCAATCCGAGATCGGACGCGGGACCAAGATCGCGCTGGCCGTGCCGATGACGGTCGAGGCAGCTGAGCGCCTGCATCGTGGAGGCTATGCGACGTAAGCTCTCTTGAGCGAGTGCGAGGGTTCGGTTTAGGAGACCGCGAGGCGGTCTCCCTTTTCTTCTGTGGGCTGTGCGCGTCTGCGACGCGGCAGGCAGTCGGCCGGAGAGGCGGGAGAGTGGCGGGGGGGCTTTTTCCCGGCCGGCGGGCCCGCCGAATGAGCGCAGATCGCGGTCTCAGGGACGTACGAGCCCCGTCAGCGGCTGTGCTCCGTGGCCAGCTGGCCGCAACCGGCCTGGATGTCGACGCCGCGCCGCACGCGGATGGTGCAGGGAATGCCCCGGCGTTTCAGTACATCGCGAAAAGCCTCGGCCCGGGCGCGCGTCGCCCCCTGGCCTTCATAGCCGCGTGTCGGGTTGAGCGGGATCAGATTGACGTGACAGTTCATGCCGGCGATCAGCTTCGCCAGCGCCTGGGATTGGTCGGCCCCGTCGTTCACGCCCTGGATGAGGGCCCATTCGAAGGTGATCCTGCGCCGCGTATGTTCCACGTAGGTCCGACAGGCCGGGATGAGCCTGGAGAGCGGGTAGCGGCGATTGATGGGGACCAAGCGGTCGCGCAGTTCGTCGGTGGCGGCGTGCAGCGAAACGGCCAGGTTGACCTGGTGCCGCTCGCGCGTGAAGCGCTCAATCATGGGCACCAGGCCGACGGTGGAGATGGTGAAGCGCCGCGCCCCGAACCCGAACCCCTGCGGATCGTTCAGGCGGGCGATGGCCTGCAGGCTGGCCTCATAGTTGTGGAAGGGCTCGCCCATGCCCATCAGCACCACGTTGGTCAGGTGCTCCTCTTCCTGGGACAGGCGGCGGGCCAGCAGTAGCACCTGTTCTACGATCTCGCCGCTGCTCAGGTTGCGCTGCAGCCCCATCTGGCCCGTGGCACAGAAGGGGCACCCCATGGCGCAGCCGGCCTGGGTGGAGATGCAGGCCGTGCGCCGGCGCTCGTAGCGCATGAGCACCGTTTCGATCTGGTGCCCGCTCGCGAGTCCCAGCAGGAGTTTCTCGGTCTCCCCGTCCTTTGAGCGCAGGGAATCCAGCGCCGTTAGCGAGCTGAAGCGAAAGGATTGGGCCAGACGGCCCCGCAGCGCGATCGAGAGGTCACTCATTTCTTCAGGGGAGGACCGCAGTTGTCGATAGAGGCTGTGCCAGATCTGGCGGGCGCGATAGGCGGGCTCACCCCAGGCGGCGAGCGCCGTCGTGAGGTCCTCCATGGAGAGGTCATAGATCAAAGGGCCTTCGCTCAAGGCGTCTCGCATCCCAGCGCGCGCGTCAGCGAGGGCAGGTCTTCGAAAACCCAATCCGGCTGCACGGGCGCCCCGGCCAGGTCATCGCGCCGGGTGACCCCGGTGAGCAGCAGGGCTGTGCTCAGCCCCGCCTGCCGCCCGCCCAGGATGTCCGTCTCCAGCCGATCTCCGACCACCAGCGTGTGCCCAGGTGGAGTGCCCAGGCGTGCCAGGGCCTGCCGGAAGAGGTGGGGTTCGGGCTTGCCGATGATGGTGGGCTTGAGGCCGGTGGCACGTTCCAGAGCCGCCAGCAGCGCGCCGTTCCCCGGCGCCAGCCCGCGCTCGGTGGGGAAGGATGGGTCGGGATTGGTGCCGATGAACTGCGCGCCGGATTGCAGGGCGTAAGCGGCCTCGGCCAGCTTGGACCACGATGCCTGGCGGTCCATGCCTACAACCACGGCCTGCGATCCGTCGGCGTAGGTCTGCAGGCGGAAGCCGGCTGCCTGCAGCGCCTGCTGCAAACCGTCCTCACCGATGACGAAGATGGCCGCGCCCGCGGGAAGGCGTTCCTTCAGGTAGGCCGCTGTGGCGAGCGCCGAGGTCATCACCTCCTGGGGCTGGATGGAGACCCCTGATCCCGCCAGCCGGCGCTGGATCGCCTCGGGCGTAGCCGTGGCGTTGTTGGTGGCCAGGATGAAGGGCAGACCTCGTGCCCGCAGCAAGGAAAAGAAGGCCTGCAGACCAGGAAGCGGCGTCTTCCCCCGCCACAGGACGCCGTCCATGTCGATGATGAGCCCCTGGGTTTCGCGAATGTCATGCATGTGCTGTCCTTGTCTGGCTGGGCCGGTTCCATTCTACCAGGGCCGCTGGGCTGGCGCATTGGTCGCGGAGGAAGAACGCTTTCCGTTCACGGCCTGAGTGGGGCCGTGGGTCAGTTCCATCGCCGTCCTTCGACTGCGCTCAGGACGGGCCCGGGATGGCACAGGCCGCTGTCTGAGCCTGTCGAAGACAGCGGCCCGCGTCTCCCACGTGTCCCTTCCCATCGGCCCTGCGTGATGGTCCGCCGGGCTGGGGATTTGTCCATCGGCAGGCTCAGGATGATGGCAGGACCAGGACGGATCGTTGCGAGAGCATCCCGGAAGCTCAAAGCTTCCGGGATGCCTTGGGAATTTACCTGAAGGTCGGTGGGCTTATTCGGAGAACTTGGACACCAGGTACTCGAAGACCGGCTTGTCGATGCGCCCGGCCTCGAAATCCGTCCGGTCCTCGAAGTTCTCGTTGCCGATGAAGTGGCGCAATGCCTTGCGGGTGGCCTGGTCGTACTCGCCGTGGAGCGGGCCCTGGTAGACGCCCTGGCGCTGCATGATGGCCTGCAGCCGGCGGGCGACCTGGCCCTCGATGGGCAATTCCTCCTCAGGCGGGCTTTTGCCGAAGTACAGCCTGTGCAGCTCGAGGAGCTGGCCGAGCTTGGGGACGGGATCCGGATCGTCGTCGACGCGGTAGTCGATCCAACGGTCGTTGAACCCGGCGTATCCGCCTTCCGGCTTGACCACCAGGATGGCGGCGCTCTGCCGGCCGCGCCGGTCGCCCCCGGCCCGGTCTCCCGCCAGCAATGCGGCGAAGAGGCGATCCGGCAGGTCGCCGCTGGCTTGCAGGAAGGCCTGCACCATGGCGTCGATGGTCTCGGGGCCGGTGAGGATGTTGCCCTGGGCCGCGAAACCCTGGCCTGTGCGGCCGCCAGCCCACTCCAGGCATTCACTGCCCGTGAAGGAGGCCGCTCCGCCCGCGGCGTCCACCAGGCCGACCTGGCGGGTCTCACGTTGGGGGTCGTCGGCGATCAATCTTTCGAGCGTTTCCTGAGCGGAAAGGCCAGCGGCCATCAGCTCCAGGCCGCGCGGGCCGTAAGTGGTGTTGGCGTAGGATTGGGTCGCCACCGCCCCGGCGCCGGCTTGCGCCCAGGGGACGACGGCACCCACGGCGGGGAACTTGGAGGCTACGGCGATGCCCCAGGCGGGTTCTGAGGGATCATATGCGACGATGGAGAAGGTGGCGAGGCGCACTGTCACGCTGCATCCGGCAGGTGGGCTTCGTCGTCGTGCGGAAGTTCATGGCCTTCTGCGTCGAGCATGCGCGGCAGGCGCTCGCCGTGGATGGCCGGCGCGTCGACCAGCACGCGGCGCACCTCGGGCCGAGAGGGGATCTCGTACATCACGTCCAGCAGGGTGCCCTCGATGATAGAGCGCAGGCCGCGCGCGCCCGTTTCGCGCGCCAGGGCAAGTTCAGCCGCGGCCTCCAGCGCGTCTTCGGTGAACTCCAGCTCCACGTCGTCCATCTCGAAGAGGCGCATGTACTGGCGCACCAGGGCGTTGCGCGGCCGGGTGAGGATGGCGCGCAGGGCGTCCTTGTCCAACGGATGCACGCTGGAGGTCACCGGCAGGCGGCCCACCAGTTCCGGGATCATGCCGAATCGCATCAGGTCGTCCGGGGTGATCATGCCCAGTAGGTCGGTCTCCACCAGCTCGTTCGCTTCGCGCGCGGTCTTGGTGCCGGAGAAACCCAGTCGGCCGCGGCGTCCAACGCGTTCGGCGACGATATCGGCCAGGCCGTCGAAAGTCCCGCCGCAAATGAAGAGGATGTCGCCGGTGTTGACCTGGATGAATTCCTGTTGGGGGTGCTTGCGGCCGCCCTGCGGCGGGACGTTGACCACGGCGCCTTCGATGATCTTCAAGAGGGCTTGCTGCACGCCCTCGCCGGAGACATCGCGCGTGATGCTGGGGTTATCGCCGGACTTGCGGGCGGTCTTGTCGATCTCGTCGATGTAGACGATACCGCGTTCGGCGCGCGGCACGTTGAAGTCCGCCGCCTGGAGCAGCCGCAGCAGGATGTTCTCCACGTCCTCGCCGACGTAGCCGGCCTCGGTGAGGGCCGTGGCGTCGGCGATGCAGAAGGGCACGTCGAGGGTCTTGGCCAGCGTCTGGGCCAGCAAGGTCTTGCCGCAGCCCGTGGGGCCGATGAGTAGGATGTTGCTCTTGTCCAGCTCGACGCGCGGATCGGCGCGGCTGGCGATGCGCTTATAGTGGTTGTAGACGGCCACAGAGAGCACGCGCTTGGCCTGGTCTTGGCCGACCACGTACTCGTCCAGGCGCGTGTAGATCTGCTGCGGTGAAAGGGCTGGCCGGCCCGTGGCCGTCAGGCCGGCGCTGGGCCGGGGGCCGCCTTCGAGGATGTCGCGACAGAGGTCGACGCACTCGTTGCAGATATAGACCCCTTCTGGGCCTGCGATCAGGCGCTTGATGTCGCCTTCGATGCGGTTGCAGAAGGAGCACCGGCGCGCCCCCAAGGGCGTCGCCTGCTCACCTGTCATGTGGGTCACTCGCTTTCCTTCTGAGGCTCCCTTTCCCTCTCATCGGAGGGCCGCAACACCTCGTCGACCAGCCCGTATTTCTTGGCAGCCTCGCCGTCCATGTAGAAGTCACGATCAGTGTCGCGCTCGATGATCTCCAGCGGCTGGCCTGTGTGCTTGACCAATATGGTATTCAGTTTCTCGCGCAAGCGCAAGATTTCCTTGGCCTGGATCTCGATGTCGGAGGCCTGGCCCTGCACTCCGCCCAGCGGCTGGTGCAGGTGAATGGTGGCGTTGGGCAGGGCGTAGCGCATCCCTTTTGTGCCCGCTGAGAGCAGTACCGTGCCGAAAGACGCCGTCACCCCCACTGCCACAGTGGAGATGGGCGCGCTCACCATCTGCATGGTGTCGTAGATCGCCAGGCCGGCGTAGATGGCGCCGCCCGGGGAGTTGATGTACATGTGGATGGGGCGCTCAGGATCCTCGTTGTCGAGGTACAGCAATTGTGCCACCATCAGGTTCGAGACCTGGTCGTTGATGGGGGTACCCAGGAAGATGATGCGCTCCTTCAGGAGCAGGGAGTAGATGTCATAAGCCCGCTCCCCGCGGCCGGTGCTCTCGATGACCATGGGGATCAGGGACAGGGGGTTGGAAGAGGTCATGGTTGCCTCACTCAATCTCTTTCTCCTCGGCCTCGTTCGGTTCGGCCTGAGGGATCTGTTCGGCGACTTGTGGTGCTTCTTCGGACGTTGCTGCGGACTCTGCTGACGTTTCCGGAGGCTCAGCCTGAGCGACCGCCGCCGGCTCGATCTCCTCGCCCCTGGCGATGGCGATCAGACGGTCGATGGCCTTTGTCGTCAACAGCCGCATCCGGATGCGATTGCGGCCATCCGGCGTGTTGAAGGCCTTGCGCAGGTTCTCGGCGCCCTTGCCGAAGGGCTCGGCAATGGCCTCGATCTCCTGGTCGATCTCCTCGTCGCTGACCGTCAGGCCCTCGACTTCCACGATCTTGCCCAGCACCAGGGCACGCTTGAGGCGTTCCTCGGCGCGCGGCTTGAGCTCCTCGTACAGTTCCTGTTCGGACTTGCCCTCGATCTTCAGGTAGTCTTCCAGGCTGAGGTTCTGGGAGCGGAGCTGCCTCGCCAGATCCATCAGCATGTCGTTGATCTCTTCGTTCAGCAGGGTCGGTGGATAGCTGACCTTCGCTGCGTCCACCACCGCCTCGACCACCTTCTGGGCGTACTCCTCGCGCACGCGACGCTCGGCGGCCTCCTGCAACCCCTCGCGCACCTTGATGCGCAGGTCGAGCAGGCTCTCGAAGTCGCCAAGGTTCTTGGCCAGCTCGTCGCTCCACTCCGGCACGAGCCGCGATTTTACCTCGTGGCATTTGACGTGGACGTCGACGACACGGCCGCGCAGTTCCTCGCTGCGGTAGTCCTCGGGGAAGGTATGCTCCAGGTCTCTTTCCTGGCCCGCTTCCATGCCCACCAGGGACTGGGCGATGCCCGGGATGGGCCAGTCCAGGTCCTCCTCGAGCAGCAGCGAGACGCCTTCTTCCGTCAACAGTGTGGTGGGTTCGTCCTCGCCCGGCTCGCGCAGGGTCACCTGCACGTCGACCACCAGCACGTCGCCCATCTGCGCCGGGCGCTCGGCAGGCTCGATGAGCGCCTGCGACTGCCGCAGCTCATCCATTGCCTCGTCGACCGCCTCGTCCTCGATCTCGGGTTCCTCGTAGGGGATGCGCAGCTCCCTGTATTCACCCAGTTCGATCTCAGGGGCCAGGGGCACGGTGTAGCGCAGCACGAGCGGGCTGCGGCTGATCACCTCTTCCATGATCCCCGGCGCGAAGGGCTCCAGCGCCGCGTCTTCCAATGCCTGGCGGTAGACTTCCTGTCCCAACCCCTCCAGCGCCTCTTCGAAGACCGTATCCTCGCCCAGCCTGTGCAGCAGGATCTCATACGGGGCCTTCCCGGGGCGGAAGCCGGGGATGCGTGTGCTCTTTCCTAGCCGCCGCGCGGCGGCGCGCATGGCGGCCTGCACTTTGTCCTGTGGGACCTCTACGGTAAGTTGGACCTGACGATTCTCGAGGTCCTTCGTTTCGACCTTCAAGTCTGTTCCTTTCCTTAAACTTCGTGCACGCCGCGAGCGTGCGAGAAGGGTAAAGATAAGTGGGCGCCGTTGTGCGCACAAGTGGGGAAGGAGGGAGTTGAACCCTCACGCCTCGCGGCACGTGATCCTAAGTCACGCCTGTCTGCCCATTCCAGCACTTCCCCGCGGGCTGATTATATCGGGCGGACTGGGTAGTGTAAAGGCGGGGTATGGCCGAGGGCTCGTCTCGCCGCCTCCTCTGGAAGGTCCATCGCCTTTCATCCTCCAGGCGGGTGGGCTGCCCGCTGCGCCTGACCGGAGGGATGCATCTTTCAGGGGTTGTGGGCTGAAAGGTCGTTCTCAGCGGTCGTGGGTATGGGCGCGGCATGCCCGCTCCCCCTGCTCGCCGCGGCCCGGCTCGGATGCGCGCGGGCGGGGAATTGGAAACCGGCGCGATGCACTCATGGCGCGAGGTCGGCCTTCCGCGAGCCGTCCGGTTGACGTGGCTGACTTCCTGGATGGTGATCTGCGCCTGGAAGTGGCTCAGGAGGGATGGTCCCGATCAGCGGGGGGTTCCTTCCCGCCGGGGTGTGTGCAGGCAGTCGCCCAGTTGTATCAGGTGGAGCAGGTCGTGCTCGGCGGCCATGGACATCACCTCGCGCAGTGTGGTCGGCCCGAGCAGGCTGTGGCGCGCGCTCCGCTCCCAGGCCGCCTCCTGCTGCGTCTCCAGGCGCTGGATGGTCTCCTTGCGCGCTTCCTGGAATTCTCCGAGGACCTGGTCAGGGTCTTGCGCCCGGTAATCCCTCTCCCTGGCCCAAAGATCGCTGTCCTGCGCAGCGAGGAAGGGCCTTTCCTGGCTGAGAATGGCCTCGATGCGGGGGTGGTGGATCTCGCGCTCCACATCCCGCAGATGGCAGATGACTTCGATGGGCGCCCATTCTCCTGGCCCGGGGCAGTGTGTCCAGGCCTGCGGCTCGATGTTGGCGGCCATGCCCAGCAGGGCCCCCAGGTGGCCCCGCAGGCGGGCGAGGATCGCCTGGGGACGGGCGGCCGCCTCAGCGTTCACTTCGCCAGCGGCCTGCTCCTTCAGCCAGGCCAGGGCATCGCTCAGGTCGCCGCCTGGGAAGTCGCTCCCATCCGTTCCAACGTGGAAGACGGCCATCCCCAGGAGCCGGGCCGGTTCCAGATCGAGCGCGGGGTCGTCGCCAATCATGGCGGCCTCGTGCGGCACGGCGCCCAGGCGGCCGAGGACCTCAGCGTAGTAGGCCGGGTTGGGCTTGGCGAAGTGGAAGTCTTCATAGCTGGTGATCGTCTCAAAGTCGAAGTGGTCCACATTCAGCCCGGCCCAGGCCAGGCGCTGTTCGATGGCCGTGCGCGGGAAGAGCGGGTTGGTGGCCACGGCGACCTTCAACCCCGCCTGCAGCGCGTGCTCCACAAGCTGCCGTGCCTCGGGGCGCGGTGCGGTGAGCGGCTGCAGGGTGGGGAAGACCTCTCCGTAGAAGGCCTCCAGTTCATGGCGCATGTCCTCTTCCACGGCGCCGAAGGCCGGGTAGAAGCGCTCGGCGAAGGCCTGGCGCAGAGTGCGCGCCGGATCCTGGTTGGCCATCATGTGGTCGGTGGCTGCGAGCAGGACGCGCGTGAAACGCTCCGGCTCGGCAACGTGTGCCATGTGCGCCGCCAGACGACCCAGGTAGGCCGGCAGGAAGCGGTCCATATCGTTGTCGAGCAGCGTTCCGTCCAGGTCCAGCAACAGTGCGTTGATCACGGCTCCTCCTGGGGGGCGAGCGGGGCCGGGAACCCCTCATGGCATTGGCCGCAGCCTATTTCGGGTTCTGCAACCGTCTGCAGCGACTTGGTGCAATAGGCGCTGACCTCGACGCCTCGCCTCAAGCCCAGGAGGCGCGATACCACGCGCGCCTCCAGGATCATGCTGGGACATGCGTTGGCCAGGGTGATGCGCGGTACGGGACAGCGGGCGCACAACTCCGGAGCCCATCGGCCTCCGCTCGCGTTGTCTTCAATCAGGCGGCAGGTCTGAACCTCTCGCCCGCGATGGAAGTCCTCGAAGTAGTACGGGCATTCTGACCCGGCAGGTGTGCGCATGATGGTCTCTCAGACGCGGGTGATGTACGCGCCCGTTCGTGTGTCGACGCGGATGGTGTTCCCCGCATCGACGAAGAGGGGAACCTGCACTTTCAGGCCGGTCTCGGTGGTGACGATCTTGGTGGCGCCGGTGGCGGTGTCGCCCTTGACGGCCGCGTCGGCCTCGGTCACCTTCAATTCCACGGCGGTGGGCAGCTCGATGTCCAGGGGTTCGCCCTCGTAGAAGGTGATCTTCACCTCCATGCCCTCCGTCAGGTAATTCACGGCGTCGCCGAGCACGCTGGCGTTGAGCGCCGGCTGTTCATAGGTCTCGGTGTCCATGAAGTGGTAGAGATCGCCCTCGCGGTAGAGGAATTGCGCCACGCGATAGTCCAGCCGTACGTCCTGCACCCGATCGCCGGAGAGGAAGGTCTTTTCAAGCACGGCGCCTGTGCGCAGGTTGCGCACCTTGGTGCGGATGGTGGCCTTGCCGCGGCCCGGCTTATGGTGCTGATACTCGATGACTTTGTAGAGGTTTCCGTCCAACTCGAAGGTCACGCCGCTGCGGAGTTCGTTCACGTCGATCACGATAATCTATCCTTATCTAGGTGGGATGGGCGCATTATATCCTGGCGCCGGCGTGGGCGTCAAAGGCGGTTCACGTTCCCAGCCAGCGGCGGGTGGCCTCGGCCAGATCCGACAGCGGTGCCAGGCGCACGGTGCAGCGCGGCAGGCTGTCGATGAAGGCTCGGCCGTAGCGCTTGTTCAGCACGCGGCTGTCGAAGATCACCGCCACGCCGCGATCGGAGCGGCTGCGGATGAGCCGCCCGAAACCCTGGCGGAAGCGCAGGATGGCCTCCGGCAGCGAATACTCGTCGAAGGGTGATTCGTAGGTCTCGGCGCGCGCGGCGATGATGGGATCGCTGGGCACGTCGAAAGGCAGGCGCACGATGGCCAGCACCGAGAGCGCCTCTCCCGGCACGTCCACCCCCTCCCAGAAGGAGCGCGTGCCCAGCAGGACGGCCTGGTCGGCGCTGCGGAAGGTCTCCAGCAGGGCATGCCGCGAGGCGCCTTCGCCCTGCTCGTAGACCAGGATGCCCTTCGAGGCGAGCGCCGGTCCGATGGCGCGCGAGGTGCGCCGCAGGTGGTCGTAGGAGGTGAAGAGGACCAGGGCTCGGCCGTGAGAGGCGAGGCACATGTTCACCAGGCCGCGCTCCAGGGCGCGCTGGTAAGCCTTGCCGGAGGAGGGCTCGGGGATGTCGCTCACCAGGTAGAGCAGGGTGGAATCTTCGAAATCGAAGGGCGAGCCCAGCGCCAGTTCTTCGGCGTCGTCAGCGTTCAGCCGGCGGCGGATGTAGTCGAACTCGCCGGCGGTGGTGAGCGTGGCCGAGGTCATGACCACGGCCTCTTTCTCGTGCCAGATATAGCGCTCGACCAGGGGCCCCACTTCGAGCGGTGCGGCGTGCAACGAGGGGCTGGCGCGGCCGCTGCGCGCCTGCGCCCAGTAGATCATGCCCGGGTCGGGCTCGAAGAGGATCTGTTCCAGCCGGCTGAAGACCTCTTCCAGCCCGCGCCCCAGCCCGCGGATGGCCACTGCCAGGTCCTCGGCCGCCTGCAGGCCGCCGAGCGCCAGCTCGTCCAGTTCGCCCCCCAGTTCGCCCAGACCTTTGGCCATGGTGGCCAGCGGGCCGCGCAGGTTCTCCCAGGCCACCTCGATCTCTGACCACTCGGGGAGCGTGCGCGTGGAGGGACGGATTCGCTCTTGCTGTCCATATGGACCCAATGGCCGCCCTTCGCGACGCCGCTCGAGGAAGCCCGTTATGGCCTCGAAGAGACGCACGTTCAGCTCGCGGCATGTCTCGGCCCGATCGGCGATCGCCTCGGCGGCGCGCCGGATGGGGCCCACGAAGTCGGCTGGGAGCTCGGCCTGCGCCAGGCGCAGGGCGCGCGCCAGCAGGCTGCCGGACCCTGATTGCAGGTCGCGCAGCAGGCGTTCGACATCGGCCTGGGCGACGCGGAAGGAGAGCCCGTTGGTGGTGGCCGATTCCAGGTGGTGCGCCTCATCCACGATGAGGTAGCGATATTCGGGGAGGACGCGGTTGCCCGTGGCGATGTCCGCCAGCAGCAGGGCGTGGTTGACGATGACCACGTGCGAGCGCTCGGCGGCGCGGCGCGCCTGGTAATAGGGGCAGGCGCCCTGCGCGTAGCGGGCGCAGGCTTCCGACGAGCAGCCCTCGCCCTCGGCCGAGAGCCGCGACCAGATGGCGGCCTCGGCCGGGCCGATGAGATTGATCTCGTTACGGTCGCCGGAGCCGCCCGCGTGCAGCCACACCAGGACCTTGGCCAGCACGCGCATTTCCTCAGCCGAGCGCGCCCCCAGATGGCGCATGGCCTCCAGGCGGCGCGGGCACAGGTAATTGGCGCGACCCTTGAGAACGGAGGCGCGGATCTCCTGACCCAGGGCGGCCTGCAGATCGGGGATGTCCTTGTGGATGAGCTGGTCCTGCAGGTTGAGGGTGTTGGTGGAGACGACGATGCGCTCGTCGTTGCGCGCCGCCCAGGCCAGGGCCGGGATCAGGTAGGCGATGGACTTGCCGGTTCCCGTCCCGGCCTCCACCAGCAGGTGCCGGCCCTCGGACAGCGCCTGTGCCACAGCTCGCAGCATGGCGATCTGCTGCGGCCGGTGTTCGTAGCCCGGGAAGCGCTGGGCGATGGGGCCACCTGGCTCCAGCAGCGAGGCCACCTCTTCCACGTCAAGCGGCTGGGGCTCGGCGCAGGGTGCCAGCGGCGCTACTTCCAGATCCTGGCGCGGGGGTTTCGGCTGCCAGCGCCACCGATCGGTACCGGCCGGGGCCGCCTCGGCCTGGCGCAGCTTGAGCGCCTCTTCAAAGAGGAAGCCGGCGCCCCATTCCACGTCGGCGCCCAGGTCGACGATCTCCTGCAGCAGCTCCACCGGCAGGCGCTCGACCTGCTCCATCAGGCGCAGCAGCACGCGGTGGGTGGTGATGGCGTCATCCAGGGCGCGGTGGGAGCGGGCGACGGGCACGCGCAAGGCGCTGGCCAGGGCGGACAGGCCGTAGCGCCCTGCCGACGGCATCAGCACCGAGGCCAGATCATAAGTGTCGAGCGCCTGGTTCCAGCGGAACAACCCCTGGCCCTGCAGGAAGTTCAGGTCAAACCTGATGTTGTGGCCCAGGATGGGCAGGTCGCCGACGAAAGCTTCCAGTTCCCCCAGCACCTTGGTGATGCGCGGCGCGGAGGCCACCATTTCGTCGCTGATCCCCGTCAGCCGGCTGATCAGGGGTGGAATGGGGCGGCCGGGGTTGACCAGCGTGGACCACTGATCCTCGATGCGCGCGCCGCTGAAACGGATGGCGCCGATCTCGATGATCGCGTCCCGTTCGGGGTCCAGTCCGGTGGTTTCCAGGTCCAGGGCGACAAGCGTGCGCATGGGGGCAGTATATCACCGAGGGGCCTTCAGGCGTGCTATACTGCACTTCCGAGAAAAAACCCCGGTCCGCCGGGCTCCCTGCCGGCGGCCATCCCGACGGAGAGGTATCCCGATCCATGATCGCGCAGATTGCCCGCGAGCTGCGGGAGAACGTTCAGCGGGTCATCGTTGGCAAGGACCAGGTGATCGACATGGCGTTGGCGGCCGTCTTGTGCGAGGGCCACATCCTGCTCGAGGACGTGCCCGGCATCGGCAAGACCACCCTGGCCCGGGCGTTGGCCGCCTCGCTGGGGTGTTCCTTCCAGCGCATCCAGTTCACGCCCGATCTGCTGCCATCGGACGTGGTGGGCATCAACTGGTTCAATCAGAAGACCCAATCCTTTGAGTACCGCCCCGGGCCGGTGATGAGCCAGGTCGTGCTGGCCGACGAGATCAACCGCGCCACCCCCCGCACGCAGTCCGCCTTGTTGGAAGCCATGCAGGAGCGTCAGGTCACCGTCGACGGCGTGACGCGCCCTTTGCCGCGGCCCTTCCTGGTGCTGGCCACCCAGAACCCCGTGGAGCTGGAGGGCACTTTCCCGCTCCCCGAAGCGCAGCTCGACCGCTTCCTGCTGCGTCTGGAGATCGGCTATCCGAGCGTGCAGGAGGAAGCCGCCATCCTGGAGCGCTTCGGCGCGAGCGATCCGCTGGCAGACCTGGAACCGCTGGTGACACCCGAAGATGTGATGGCGCTGCAGCAGGAGCGGCGGGGCGTGCGCGTGGAAGAATCCGTCCGCGACTACGTGGTGGCGGTGGCGCGCGCCACGCGCGAGCACCCCGATCTGGATCTGGGCGCCAGCCCGCGTGCCACCCTGGGCCTCTATCAGGTCTCCCAGGCATGGGCGGCCATCCAGGGCCGCGACTACGTCCTGCCTGACGACGTGAAAGCCATGGCACCCCACGTGCTCACCCACCGTCTGATGATCTCGCCGCAGGCGCAGCTGCGCGGTCGGCGGGCGGCTGACCTGGTGCGGGATGTCGTGGAGGGTGTGCCCGTCCCTGTCGAGGGTTGAAGTGACGAGGCGCTATTCGCTGCCCGAGGCCTGGGCCTGGCTGGTCATATTCCTGCTGGCTTTCGGCTACCTGTTCAAAGCTGATGGCCTGCTGGTGCTGGGGGGCGTCATGGCCCCCGTCCTGCTGCTGGCATGGTGGTGGAACCGGGCAGCGCTGGAAAACCTGATCTATGACCGCCGCGTGCGTTTCTGGCGCGCCTTCCCCGACGAGCGCGTCGACTGCGAGATAAGCATCGAAAACCACGCGTGGCTTCCCGTCCCCTGGCTGCGCATCAGCGATCGCTGGCCGCGGCCCGTGGGGCCGGAGGACGGATCGCCGCTCGGCCCTGCGCATTCGGAAGCAGAGGGTCTGTTGGACATGGTGTTGGCGCTGCGCGGCAGAGCGCGCCTGCGTCGGCGCTACCCCTTGCGTTTCCGCCGGCGCGGCATCTACGCCGTAGGCCCGGTGAGGCTCACGGCGGGCGATCCCTTCGGCTTCTTTCGCAGCGAGGTCGTCCGCAGGCGCATGCAGCGCCTGGTGGTCTTCCCGCGACTGCGTCCGCTGCGCGAGCTGGGGCTGCGGGCCGACGACCCCTTCGGCGTGCGGCCCACGGCGCGGCGCCTGTACGAAGACACCAGCCAGCCCATCGGCGTGCGGGACTATCAACCTGAGGACGGATTTCGGCGCATCCATTGGCCCGCCACGGCGCGCACCGGCCACCTGCAGAGCCGCGTATACCAGCCGGTCTCGGGGATGGACGTGGTGATCTGTTTGAATGTGACCACGCTGGAGCAGCATTGGCTGGGCGTGCAGCCGGAGTTGCTGGAGGCGCTGACGAGCACGGCGGCCACGCTGGTTTACGAGGCTTTCCAGCGCGGCCATCGCGTCGGGCTAATTTCCAACGGCACCGTGGCCCACGGCGGGCGGGCCTTCCGCATCGCGCCCGGCCGATCGCGGCAGCAACTGCCGCGTCTGCTCGAAGCTCTGGCAGGGCTGACACCCATCGTGACGGCTCCCTTCGAACGCTTTCTGCTCCGCCAGGCCCCCCATCTCGAATATGGCTCGCTGCTGGTGGTGGTGACGGCCATCACGCCGCCGGAGCTGCTGGAAGCGTTGATGCGCCTGAGGGCGCGCACGCGGCGCACGACGCTCATCTCCCTGGCGGAGGCGCCGCCGGGCCACATTCCCGGCGTGCAGACGGTGCACCTTCCGCTGGGGGCGGAGGTGCCGGCGTGACGGCCGTCGCGATCGACGCCCTGCGAGCGCTGCGCCCGAGCCGGCCGACGCTGGCGGCAGGGATCCTGGCCACCCTGGCCATGGAATTGAGCTGGGTGGTCGTGTGGTATCGCGGCCTGGCGGGCCCGGCGGCCTCGCCCCCCGTGGCGAAGTTGTTCTTCTTGTGGCTGGTCGTAGCGCTGGCGGCTTTCGCTGCCAGCCGGCTGGCGGCCAGGAGCGCCTTGCCCGCTCCGGTGCGGGTTGGGCTGTTGCTGAGCCTGCTGGTGCCTTTGCTGCTGCTGAGCCTGCTGGTGGGGGTTCCTGGCGGCGCGTCGCTGGGCCCGCTGGCCGTCGCCCGGCGGATGTTGGCGGCCTTCGTCGCGCTCAGCCTGCCGTTGTCAGCCGATGTGTTGATGACGCTGGCCGTGCTCTACGCCTGGCGCCGCGGTGTGCGGGCCGCCTCCCGGGAAGTGCTGGCTGCCGAGCGCACTGGCTTCCGCTTCCGGCTGGGTGTGCTCGCCCTGGCCTTCTACGCCCTGATCTTCCGCCGCGCTGGAGTGGAATCCCTGGCCGCAGTGGCGCCGCTGTACTTCGCCTCCGGTTTGGCCGCCATCGCTTTCAGTCGGGCGGACGAGTTGTCTCGCGTGCGCGGAGCGGGGAGGTTGCCTTTCGCCTGGGGTTGGCTCGGCGCGACCTTTGCCTTGATCCTGGCCGCCATCGGCGTGGGTTTTCTGGTGGCATTGGCCCTGCAGAGCGGACCGGTCCGTGCACTGATTGCGGCGCTGGCCGAGAGGCTCATCAGCCTGCTCCTGATCCTGCTCTGGCCGATCGCGATGGTGGCGGTGTTTCTGCTCAGCAGGCTGGTTGATTGGGTGATGTCCGGCCTGCCGCGCGGCGATGTCGAGATGGACATGAGTGCCTTCGAGTCCATCCGCAGCGCGCTGAATCAACTGGATCAGCAGGTCCAATCGCCCGCCCTGGACGCGCTGGCGCGCCTGCGCCCCTACCTGGCTTATGCGCGCGTGGCGCTTGGCGTCTTGCTGCTGTTGCTG
>JAJRUD010000167.1 GCA_024277995.1 Chloroflexota bacterium | reverse complement strand
GTGGTCCTTGTATTCCACCGGCAATACGCTCGTGGAGAGCGAAAGGCCGCGTCGAATCTCCTCTTCCTCGAAATCGGAGACGGTGGACCCGTCTTCCACCTTGCCCATGCGCGTGATGGCGCCGGTCATAAAGAGCAAGGCCTCACCCAGAATGGTCTTGCCACTGCCAGAGTGAGAAACCAGGGCTACGTTGCGGATGAAATCGGTTGCGTATTCCTTCATGGGGCGGAGAACCCTCCATCGGGGATAGAAGCCGGGTGGATTGTAAAGGAGGAGAGGGGCATTGTCAAAGCGTTGGTCCATTTCCAGCCGCGCAAGGGCGGACATGCAAGCGCACCCCTGCGCTTGCCAGGACTCACGATCATCATGACTGGCCCGCAGGGGCCGAGCCGTATGTCGGCCCGCATGACCGCTCCGCGCGGCGCTGCTTCCACCAGATGCCGACGCACACCGCGCCATCCTGAGCCTGTCGAAGGATGGCGCGGGATGGGCCGCTCATCTCTGGCATGGCGAGAACACGCCCCAAATCGGACCCCTCCAGGCGGAGATGGTGATACAATCCCCCACGGAGCGCCAGATGCAGTTTCTCAACCAACATTCCTTCACCCTGACCGGAGCGGCGGCCCTGCTCGCCCTGGGCTATTTCCTGCTCAAGGACGGCGCAACCGGCAGCGATTGGCTGGCGCTCGGCGCGCTCGCACTGGGCCTCGGCATCGCCTGGTGGTTCTTGAGCCCCGGACCCAGCACCCTCACCCAGGGGGAGCAGATCGCGGCGCGCATCGGCTCCGGCGAGCCGGTCCTGCTCGAGTTCCAGAGCCCTTATTGACTGGCCTGCATGGCTGCCAAGCCCGTCGTGGACGGGATCGAGCGCGAATTCCAGGGACGGCTGCAGGTCATCAGGCTCAACGTGCAGGAGCCCGTAGCGCTGCAGGTCGCCAGGCGCTACAGGTTCGAGTACACCCCGACCTTCATCTTCTTCGACGCACAGGGCACTGAACTCTGGCGCACCATCGGCGCCGTGGACCCATTGCAGGTTCGCAGCAGCATGGAGGCAAGCCCGTGATTCGTCGACTGTTCTTCGAGCTACGGTATCTCTTGGGGAACGTCCCCTGGGACACCGGCGTGACGCCCCCCGAGCTGCAGGCCTACCTGGACAGCCATCCCCCCGGCCGCGCCCTGGACCTGGGCTGCGGCACCGGCACCAACTCGCTCGCCATGGCCGAGCGCGGCTGGCAGGTGGTGGCCGTGGACTTCTCCGCCAGGGCCATCCGCGCCGCCAAACGCAGGGGGCGCCGCAGCGGGCTCCCGGTGCAGTTCCTGCGCGGCGACGTCACCGAACTGCGCGGCGTCCAGGGGCCCTTCGACCTGGCGCTGGACATCGGTTGTTTCCACAGCCTCAAGCCCGCCGGGCGGGCGCGCTACGCCGCCCGACTGGCTGAACTGCTGCGCCCGCAGGGCGACTTCCTGCTCTACTGCTTCCTCTCCGAGGGAGAGGACTCCCGTTGGCCCGGCGAGTCCGAAATCCACAGCCTCTTCCAGGCGAACTTCGAAATCGTCAGTACCCAGCGGGGAACCGACCGCGGCGAGCGCATCTCCGTCTGGTTCACGCTGAAACGCAAGCCCTGATGCCCCACCTGCTCGTGCTCTTCCTCGACGGCGTGGGCCTGGGACCCGCCGACGCTGAAGCCAACCCGCTGGCCTGCGCCGATACCCCCAATCTCACAGCACTGATGGGGGGCCGCAGGCTCCTGCAGGGCGCCGCCCCCTATCAGGGGGAGGGAGCCACGTTGCTGGCGCTGGACGCCTGCCTGGGCGTCCCCGGCATGCCGCAATCGGCTTCCGGCCAGGCAGCGCTGCTCACCGGGCGCAACGTCCCCGCCGAGATCGGCGGCCACTACGGCCCCAAGCCCAACCCCGCCATCCGCCATCTGCTACAAGCCAACAACCTGTTCATGGAGGTGGTCCGTCGCGGAGGGCGGGCGGCCCTGCTCAACGCCTATCCGCCGCGCTACTTCCAGGCCGTGGAGAGCCGGCGCCGGCTCTATTCGGCCATCCCCCTGGCAGCCAACGCCGCCGGCGTCCCGCTGCGCACCGCGCAGGACCTGCAGTCGGGGCGCGCCCTGTCGGCGGACCTGACGGGCGTCGGCTGGGCGGCCCAACCGGATTTCCCACCTGCTCCCGTCTACGACCCAGGTGAAGCCGGCGCGCTGCTGGCCGAACTCGCCTGGCAGCACGACCTCACCTGGTTCGACTACTGGCCCAGCGACTACGTCGGCCACCGCGGCGACATGCAGCAGGCCGTGGCTCTCCTGGAGGAATTCGACGCCGTGCTCGGCGGCCTGGTCGGTGCCTGGCAGGATGTGCAGGGCCTGGTGGTGCTGATCTCAGATCACGGCAACCTGGAGGACCTTTCCCGACGCGGCCACACGCGCAATCCGGTCCCCGCCTTGCTGATCGGACCGGCGCCGATGCGGCGGGCCTTCGCCGCCGGCCTCGAGGACCTGGCGGGCTTCGCGCCGGCCGTCCTGCGTCTGCTCTACGATGGCCACCCTCGTTGAGGCTTAAAATGCGCGGGGCCATCAGCGGGACGCTCGAGCGAGGAGCCGCGCACAGAGTGCCTCTCCCGCCGCCGCGGCGGCGGCGCGCCGGTCAGGCCCCCGTTCACCCCAGCGGGCGCGCTGCGCCCCTCACGGCTGAGCCGTGCCGCTCCTTCTTCACTTCCAGCGACTGCGAGCACAGGTCTCGCATGACACCCTTCGATGCGACGCGATGGGATCCCCGCAGGAGACCGCCCACTCCGGGCCCAAACACCACCCAAGGAGAAAGCCACCACGATGACCTCCACCTCTGAGAGTCTGCGCAGCGTCATGCGTCATTGGGCCACCGGCGTGACCCTGGTGACGGCCCTTGAGGATGGGAAGCCCCACGGGATGACCGTCAGCTCTCTCACCTCGGTGTCCCTCTCTCCCCCGTTGATCCTGGTTTGCCTGGAAAGGGGCACGCGCACGGAAGGCATGGTCCGCCGCAGCGGCAGGTTCGTGGTGAACATCCTGGCAGCAGATCAGCAGGATCTTTCAGACCGCTTCGCCGGTCGCATAGCCGGCGGCCGCGATCGATTCGCGGGAGTATCCAACTTCCCGGCCCCCAGCGGGCTGCCTATCGTAGAGGGCTGTCTTGCTTACCTCGACTGCACGCTGGCCTCCGTCTATCAGGCGGGGACGCACGCCATCGTGCTGGGCGAGGTGAGGTCCGCCAGGAAGCTGCGCGAAGGATCACCGCTGGTATACTTCAATGGTGGGTACCGCTCCATCCTTGCATAAGGTTCCAGGGAAGCATCATGCAGCCCACTCTCAGCCCCGAGGAGAGAGACATCCTGCTCAAGCTTGCCCGCGAGGCGCTGGAAGCCGCCGCCCGCGGGCGACGCCTGCCGCCGCTGGACCTGAGCGCGCTGCCCGAACGGCTGCGCCGCCCGGGAGCATCCTTCGTCACGCTCACTGAAAAGGGTATGCTGCGCGGCTGCATCGGGGCGCTGGAGGCGCACATGCCGCTGGCGGAAGACGTGCGCCAGCACGCCGCGGCGGCCGCGCTCTACGATTATCGCTTCTTCCCCGTCCAGCCGGACGAACTGCAGCACATCCGGGTCGAGGTCTCTGTGCTCAGCGAGCCCCGGCCGCTGAACTACGAGAAACCGGAGGAACTGCCGGGCCTGCTGCGAGCGGGCATCGACGGCGTCATCCTGGTCCGCGGAGACCGCCGGGCGACCTTCCTGCCGCAGGTGTGGCAGAAAGTGCCGGAGCCCGAGCGATTCCTGGCTCAACTCTGCGAGAAGGCGGGGCTGTCGCCGGAGGCGTGGCGCGGGGGCGACGTGCAGGTCTACACCTATCAGGTCGAACACTTCCAGGAGCCGGAGGAGGACGCCCAGGCCGCCGCTGCCACATAAGGCCAGGGGAAAGCCGACCGCCCACCAGCCCTGGCGAGCGGCCCCGTGCTCCAACAATAAAGAGGCGGGGAGCACCCGCCCCACGAACCCCAATTGGCCTTGCCCTGCGCAGAGAACGCGGCCTGCGCCACCGCGACCGGCCCTCAAGCCCTGAGCCCATCCTGCCGCTGAACGTGAGGAGGGCAGGCAGGCGGGCAGGCCTCATCCAGCGCGATGCGCGCGCCTGCCTGATCGCCCTGCTAAAGCTGCTCGAAGCGCGCCACGTCCAGCACGAAGACCGTGGCCCGTCGCCCGCCGGCCCTCTCCGGGGTCGCGCTTGCTTCCCGGATCACGTCCAGCGCATCATCCACCCGTTCTTCCTCGGTGCCGATCATCAGGGTAGTGTTGCCGCGACGCAGGAAGCCGCCCGTCGAGGCGATGCGCGTCACGCGAAACTCGCGCTCGATCAGCGCCCGCAGCGCGGCTTCGGCGTCCGTGTCGTTCAGGATCACGATCATCAACTTCACGTCAGATCACCTCGTGGCGATCGATCTTGAAGACGAAGACCGTCGCCCCTTTCACTTCCACCGGAACGGGCACGGGCATGGGGATGTTGAGCCCTTCCATGGGCGTCGAGAGGTACTCCACTCGGGTGCGGCAGGTCCGCCGCAGCGCTTCGACAGCCTCCTCGAGCCGGCCCTCCGGGACGCCAACCAACAGCAGGTGGTTCGATTGCTTCAAGAAGCCGCCTCGGCTCTGGATGCGGGTGGCGGTGAAGCCGCGCACCGCCAGCGCGTTGGTGGCCGATTCAAGGTCCTGGGCCTGCACCACGACGGCCATGAGCTGGTTGGCATGTACCAAGCCGCCGCGAGCGACGGCGCGCTCCGCCCAGGCGTCCAGCCCGGTGTCCAGAGCCATATCCACCTCAGCCACCAGCTCCTCGTAGGTCCGGTCGGAGATCACGCCGTCCCGGCGCAGGTTGGACAGCATCGAACGCTGGGCGCGCAGCGCCTCGCGCCTGGCAGTGACCAGCTCTTCCGCCTCCAGTTCCGGCGCCTGGTCCAGGGCCTCCTGAACCGCGGCCGTGAGCGCCTCGACGCGCTCCTTGAGCACCGGGCGCAGCTTCTCCCAGGTGTAGGAGGAGATCAGGCCATCATCCTTGAGGCGCTGCAAGTGCTCCATGGCCGCCCGTGCGGCCAGGGCCCGGGCGTGGCGGCGCTCGTACTCGATCTGCGCGTCGCCGCGCACGATCAGGCCCAGACGCTCCACCAGCCAGCCCATGCTCATGCCCTGCCCCAGGAGCGTGAAGAGCACCACGCCGAAGGTCATCACCGTCACCAATTGCCGCGCCTCCCCCATCTCGTGGGGCAGGCTCAAGGCCAGGGCGAGAGCGATGGCGCCGCGCAGCCCCCCCCAGAAGAGCACGTGCCGCCAGCGGCCGGGCATGGCCCGACCCAGGCGGGAGAAAACGTAGATCACAATCGCCCGGCTGAAGAGCACCGCGCCGATGGCCCACAGGATGGGGCGCCAGTTCTCCAACAACACCGGCAATTCGAGCTGCCACCCGATGAGCAGGAAGACGGCCGAGTTGGCCAGGAAGGTCACATATTCCCAGAAGTTGAAGACCACGATGCGCGTGGTGGGCGACATGCCGCGCGGGCCGATGTTGCCGTTGACCAGCCCGGCCGCCACCACCGCCAGCACGCCGCTGACGTGGAAGATCTCCTCAGCCACCAAATAGGAGCCGAAGGCCAGCACCGTGGTGAGCGTGGTTTCCACCAGATGGTCATCGATGTTGGCCATGAGCCGCGATATCAGCCAGCCCAGCACCATGCCCACCACAAGCCCTCCGCCGCCGATGATGAGGAAGTCGAGCACGCCGTTCAACAGATTGAAGGCGCCGCCCAGCACCGCCGCCACGGCCAGGTTGAAGATGACGATGGCCGTGCCATCGTTCAGCAGGCTCTCCCCCTCCAGCAGCACCTCCAGCCGCTTGGGCGCGCCGAGCTTGCGGAAGATGGCCACCACGGCCACGGGGTCGGTGGCGGCGATCAGGGCCCCGAAGACCAACGCGATGGAGAGCGGCAACTGCGCCCCGAAGGCCACCAGCCCGCCCACGACCAGCATGTTGAAGACCACACCGGGAACTGCCAGCAGGGCAATGGTGGGCAGGTTGCGGCGCAGTTCATCCAGGTTCAGATGGAAGGCGGCTTCGAAGACCAGTGGGGGCAGGAAAATGAAGAGGATCAGGTCCGGCGTGAGCTGGACGTCCAGGCTGGACCGCAAAGACAGCGCCGCCCCCACCAGCACCAGCGCCACAGTGTAAGGGATGCGGAAGCGCCGTACAGCGATGGCGACAATCGAAACGATGAGCAGGAGTTCCAGGACCAGGGTTTCGACTTCAATCAGCGGATTCAACTAGACCCTCACTCCATCCACACGCGCCTGCGCCGCTCGGCGCGCAGGCCGCACCGCATCATGAACCAGGCCCAGGCTCTCCGCTCTCGCGCCGCAGCCCGGCGACGCGCGAGAGGGGCACCACAAAGAGAATACCGTTCCCCGGCTCCTCCAGCGAGCCCAGGACGCGCTCCGTGGCCGCGATCAGGGCCTCGATGTCGAAATCGTCCTGCACCACGCTGAAGATCAGGCGGCTGTGCTGCTCCGTCGCGCGCAGTATCTTTCGAACAGAGGGGAAGAGGGGCACATCGTCGCGCAGTTTCTGCTGGGCTCTGACGTGCTGAGCGTAGCCGCTGCTGTCCAGCAACGTCAGGCCCGGAACGCCAGCTTCCACCCAGGCGTGCATCACCTCATCCACCCTGCCAGGATCCATGACTACCAGGCTAACCAGTTGCGGCATGGGCGTCCTCCTGTCGGCTGTAGGCCCAACGGAGCAGCGGGGGTGTCACCAGGGTGGTGGCGAGGAT
>JAJRUD010000166.1 GCA_024277995.1 Chloroflexota bacterium | reverse complement strand
GCTTTCCTACATCCTGGCCTTTGCCCGCCGCACACCCTGGATGGACCACGGTATGAAGACCGGCCGCTGGGAGAAGCTCCCCGGGCGAGCGCTGCACGAGTGCACGCTGGGCGTCGTGGGCGTAGGCAACATCGGCCGCGCGGTATTGCATAGGGCCAGGGCCTTCGGCATGCGACTGCTGGGTAACGACCTCGTGGAGCCCCCGGCGGAATTCGTGAAAGCGGTCGGGGTGCAGATGGTGTCGCTGCCTGACCTGCTGCGTGAAGCCGATTTCGTCAGTCTGAACTGCGACCTGAACCCCACCTCCTACCATCTGATGGACGAAACCCGACTGCGGAACATGCGCCCCACGGCGGTGCTGATCAACACGGCTCGGGGACCCGTCGTGGAGGAGCGAGCTCTGATCCGAGCCTTGCAGCAGGGATGGATCGCGGGCGCGGCGCTGGACGTTTTTGAAGAGGAACCGCTGCCCGCGCAGAGTCCGCTGCGCTCCATGGAGCAGGTACTTCTGGCTCCCCATAACGCCAACAGCAGTCCCCGGGCCTGGGAGCGGGTGCATCGCAATACGATCCGCAACCTCTTCGAGGGCCTGGGTCTGGATGGCGAGGGGTTGTTGGCCAGCGAGGCCCCGGTCGGGCCCTGATAGCTGCTCTGCGCGTCATCCGAAAAGTACATTTCCAAGAGAGGCGAAGAACATGCGTCGAACGGCACTGATCACGGGGGCCGCGGGTGGTATCGGGCAGGCCACCGTGGCCGCCTTTGTCGAGCAGGGATGGCAGGTGATCGCGCTTGATCGACAGCCTATGGAAGATCTTCCCGAGCTGACGCAGTTCCATCAGGTGGACGTCTCCGACCCCCACGCTGTCGAAGGCTTTTTCACCGAGCTCTCGGCCCAGATTCCACGCCTGGAGGCGCTGGTCAATAATGCCGCCATCCAGATCTGCAAGCCGCTGTTGGCGATGAGCGTGGAGGAATGGGATGCGGTCATGGCCTCAAACGTCCGGTCCGTCTTCCTCATGGTGCGCGGCGCCTCCCCGTTGTTGCGCGCCGCCCGTGGGGCGGTGGTCAACGTGAGTTCTGTGCACGCGGTGGCCACCTCCAAGGACATCGCAGCCTACGCCGCCAGCAAAGGGGCCTTACTGGCACTCACGCGTGCCATGGCCCTGGAGTTCGCCGCTGAAGGCGTCCGCGTGAACGCCGTGCTGCCCGGTGCAGTGGACACTCACATGCTGCGCGCTGGACTCCGTCGCGGCCACGTGGAGGGAGATTCCCTGGAAGTGCGCATGGCTGAGCTCGCAAAGCGGACGGTCATGGGGCGGATCGGGGAGCCCGAGGAAATCGCCCAAACCATCCTCTTCCTGGCCGATGGGACGCGCTCGTCCTTCATGACCGGCCAATCGCTCATCGTGGACGGCGGCGCCACGGCGCGGCTGAGCACAGAGTAACACGCAATCATGGGCGAGGACTTCTCCTGGTGGGGGCTTGGCCCCCTGCTGGCGCTCGGGTTGGGGGTCCTCCTTCTGGCCTGGTGGAAGCCCGACTGGGGCTGGCGCAAGGCCGCCTTGCGCGCCCTGGTCCTTTGGGCCATGGCGGCTTCCCTGGCGGCGGAGGTGCTCGGCGCGCTGCGACGGCTGGACACGCTCGTGCTGCGGGCCGGCTGGGGGAGCCTCGTGGTGTTGCTGGGCCTGTCCTTGCTATGGCGGGCCCGTCGCGCGCGGCCTCGGTTGGGGCTCACCCTTCCGCGCCAGGTTGGGCCGGCGCCGTGGGTGATCGCGGGCACCCTGGCGGTCACGGGGTGGCTCGCCTGGCGGGTGCCGCCGCAGACCTGGGACTCGCTCAACTATCACATGAGCCGGGTGGCGCACTGGGCTCAAAACGGAAGCCTGGCGCACTATGCCACGGGCATCGAAGTGCAAAACAGCATGCCCCCCGGCGCGGAGGTGCTCAGCCTGCATCTCTACCTGACGGGGGGTGGGGATCGCCTGGTCAACTTCGTTTCCTGGCTGGCCATGGTCGGCTCCGTGCTGGCCGTGGCTCGCCTGGCGGCCCAATTGGGGGGCGGTCGTCGGACGCAGTGGTTCGCTGCCGTGGTGGCCGCTACCCTGCCCATGGGCATCATCCAGGCCTCCAGCACCATGACCGACTACGTGGTCGCGCTATGGACAGCCATTGCGGTGTCTGAGTTGCTGGAAGCCAAATCAGGCGGCGATGATCTGCCCCTCGAGGTCGCTCTCTTTGGGGGAGGCGCGGCCGGGCTGGCAGTCTACACCAAACCGACGGCCATGGTGTATCTCCTGCCCCTTGCCCTCGTCGGCTCCTACTGGATCTGGCGCCGTTACTCGCTGCGCGGCGCGCTTGCTCTGGGCGCTTTGGCCCTGGTGGTTGTCCTCGGCCTCAACGCTGGCCATTGGCTGAGGAACCTGCGCACTTATGGCGATCCCTGGGGCGGATCAGAGCGCATCGCCCAGCATGGCAACCAGCTCCTGACCTTTCCGGCGCTCATCTCTAACGTCACCCGCAACGCGGCCCTTCACCTGGGGACACCGGACCCGCGCGCGAACAAAGCCTTGGCCCTGAGTCTGCTGGCCCTTCACGATGTGCTTGGGCTGGACCCGAGCGACCCTCGCACGACGGATTCCGGTGCCTTTCGCGTGCGCCGCACCACGGCGGAGGAGAACCACGCGGGCAATCTGGTGCATGCCCTGCTCCTGCTGGCTGTGCTCCTGCTCCTGGCCTTGCGTCGGCCGCGGCTTGAGGCCACCTACTATCTTTACCTCCTGGCGGTCCTTTCCACCTTTATCCTCTTCAGCCTGCTCTTCAAGTGGATCCCGACGGGCAGTCGCCTGCATCTCCCCTTCTTCATCCTGGCCTCTCCTGCGCTCGCGGTGGCGCTGAGCGCGCTGCTGCCATCCTCGTGGTCCAGCGGCCTCGCGCTGCTGCTGTTCCTGGGTGCTTTGCCCTATCTGCTTGCCATACCCTCCAGGCCTTTGCTGGCCATCCCTGGAGCGCCGGTGGGAAGCGTGCTGCAGACCACCCGGGAGGACCTGCTCTTTGCCAGCGCGGCCTACCTGCAGGAACCGTACACCGCGCTGGCCGGGGAAATCCGCGCCGCCGATTGCCGGCGCGTGGGGCTCATGCTGCGCGGCAACGGTGCGGAGTATCCCCTCTGGGTGCTGCTGGGAGCTTCCGATGCGGAGCTGGATATGGAATGGATCGTATCTGATACGCCCTCAGCAAGGTATGTGAAGAAGGACTTTGCTCCATGTGCTATCATCTGCGAGCAGTGCCCTGAGGCGTGGACACGTTTGCGCGGCCTGACACCCAGGCTGCAGCGTGGAGGTTTCCGTCTTTATCAATGAACGAACATCGACCTTTCCGCGAGCGCTCAGCCTCACAGGCACGTTCTCTGAGATCTCGCGCCCGGCGGGTGCTTCCCGAGCCGATGTGGGCCGCGAGCTCTTCCCTCTACTGGTGGTGGCACAACCGCGGCCGACACCGGGCCGCGGCCTGGTTGAGCCCGCGCTGGCACAGGGACCGTGCGCGGCTTGCGGCCTTCCGGGATCGCCATCACGGGCAGCGTTGCTTCATCCTGGGCAACGGCCCCAGCCTGAGGCGGACCGACCTCAGCCTGTTGCATGACGAGGTCACCTTCGGCCTGAACCGCATTTATCTCCTCTTTGATGAAATGGGTTTCGCCACCACGTATTACGTCTCCGTCAACACGCTGGTCGTCGAGCAATGTGCCGAGGACATCGCCCGACTGAATATGCCAAAGTTCATCACCTGGCGTGCCCGCCGCTTGCTCCGGCACGATCCTCAGGTCATCTTCCTGGATTCGGACTACACAGG
>JAJRUD010000165.1 GCA_024277995.1 Chloroflexota bacterium | reverse complement strand
TGAAGTGGGCGCTCCCCTGCCGGAAGAATCCTCGAACCGGACGTTCATCATCGCGGCCGTCGGGCTCGGGGGACTGCTGGTCCTGAGTATGATCTGCCTGGCGGTCTACGCGCTGGTGATCGCGCCCCGCCAGCGCGCGGCACGCCAGCAGGAGCCGACGCAGATCGCGCTTCAGAACACCCAGGTTGCCCAGTCCCTTACGCAGACCGCTCAGGCTGAGCGCGCCACGGCCACACCCACGGCCGCTCCGACCAACACGCCGTCGCCCTCACCCACGGTGACCGCCACGCAGGTGGTGGTACTGCCCACGGATACCCCCACACCTTTCACCACCCTGCCAACGCTGGCGCCGCTGACGGCCACCGCTGTCTTCCAGGCCACCCTGGACGCCGCCCAGGCCGGGACTCCCACCAGCACGCCCACCGCGCTGCCCAATACGGGCTTCGCCGACGACGTGGGTATCCCCGGACTGGTGCTCATGGGGCTGGCGCTGGTCGCGTTGATCCTGCTGGTCAGGCAACTGCGCACACGCACGACGGGGTGAGTTCGCCTACAAGACTTTGTGTTATCCTTGGCAGGGTCAACCACGGGTTGACCCTGCCACGCTGTCTGAAGGTGTCATGGCTCTATCCACTTTGCCCTTCCCATCGCTCATTGAGCGCGTCCTGCAGGACCTGACCAACGGCCGCTGCGTCTCGCTGATAGGTCTGAGCAACACGGGAAAATCGACCTTCATGCGTGCCCTCGCCGGTCCGCAGGCCGGTGAGCGCTATCACAGGCTTCGCGGCAAACCCGGGTTGCTGATCTATGTGGACTGCAACCGGGCGGTTGCTATCTCGGCCCAGGCCTTCTATGAAGTGGTGCTGCGCTCCTTGCTGGAGAACCTGGAAGGGCGGGTTCCCGCGACGCTTGTGGAAAAGGTGCGCCAACATCACGAAGCGGTGACCGAGGCCGAAAACGCTTTCACCGCCTCCCTGGCCTTCAACCTGGCCCTCACCGAGTTGTGCGAAGGGCTCGAGCAAGACTTGCTGCTCCTGCTGGACGAATTCGACGAGATCTACACCAGCCTGGAAGAGCGCGCGCTGCTCAACATGCGGGCGCTGCGCGACCGCTTCCGGGACCGGCTGGCCTACGTCGTGGCCACCCTGCGCACCCTTCCCCAATTGCGACACCAGGAGGTGGAGGACGAGTTCGCCGAGCTGTTCTCGCGCTTCATCTATGCCCTGCCGCCCCTACGTGACAAGGAAGCCGACGAGCTGCTGAAGGGTTTGAAGCTGAAAGGGCTCACAGCGGCGCGGCGCGCGGTCTGTCTGCGGCTTGCCGGAGGGCATCCAGGATTGCTCGTGGCGTTGGCTCAGGCATTGGCCGGGCTTCCCAAAGATTGGCAAGGCGACCTGGAGGCGATGGCGCGCGGCGCACCGGGTGCGCGCGTCGAGTGTCTCAAGATCTGGAGTCAGCTGCACCAGGAGGAGCAGGCGGCCCTCACCTCTCTGGCCCTGGATGTGCAGGCGGGTCTGCCGCCGAAAACCTTGCAGGTATTGGAGCGCCTGGGACTGGTTCGCGCAGGGCGCCTCTTTTCGCCCGTGTTCGAGTCTTTCGTGGCCCGGCGCGGCCGCGGCGCCCGGGTGGCAGAAGAGGGGGTCTATCTGGATCCGGACTCGGGGGACGTTTGGGTGGACGGCGTGCGCATCCCGGTGCTGACCGACCTCGAGTTCCGCCTGCTGAACCTGCTGTACGAACGGCGGGACAAGCTCACTGACAAGTATCGCATCGTGACCGGTGTGTGGGGCGAGGAGTATCTGGGCGATGTGGATGACGCCCGTGTTGAGAAGCTGGTGAGCCGACTGCGCAGCAAGATCGAGCCTGATCCAGCCAACCCGCGCTATCTGATCACCCAGCGCGGCAGGGGCTACAAGCTGCTCTCCACGCCGCGCGGAGGCTGAGTCAGAGACCGCCCCCCCGCCGCATTCATGATTTGCAGAGAAGGCCGGCACCCTGAGCCAGTCGAAGGGTGGCGGCCTTCTCCCGTTTGCCCGGGGCGTAAGGGCACTGTAGGTGAGGCTCTGGCAGACGCTTTATGGGTTCAGTCTTCGGCCAGGTCGCGACCGAAGTCCAGTAAAGCTTCCACCATATCCGGATGGTGTGCTTCGGCGTAGACGCGCAATACCGGTTCGGTGCCGGAAGGACGAATCAGGAGCCAGGAGTCGTCCGCCAGGACGTACTTCACGCCATCCAGTGTGCTGATCTGCTCGATGGATGTGCCGGCGATGGCAGCCGGCGCATCGTCCTTCAGCCGCGTCACCAGGCGATCCTTGGCGATGGGGCGCGAGAGGCGCAGGTCGAGTCGCTTGTAATGGGCCGGACCGACCTCCTTCAGGAGGTCCTCCACCAGTGCTT
This sequence comes from Chloroflexota bacterium, assembly GCA_024277995.1. Taxonomy (GTDB): domain Bacteria; phylum Chloroflexota; class Anaerolineae; order Anaerolineales; family E44-bin32; genus JAJRUD01. Next base: position 32,698 of record JAJRUD010000165.1, on the reverse strand, counting down.
CGAGCGGTTCGCCTGTGGCGGCCACCATCTCTACCAGCAGCAGCCCCATGAGCACGCCGTCCCCCTCGGGGATGTGGCCGCGGAAGGAAATGCCGCCGGACTCTTCGCCACCGATGAGCACGTCGCCGTTGAGCATGTGATCGGCGATGTGGTTGAAGCCCACCGGCGTTTCGATGACCTGCAGGCCATACTTGTTCGCCAGGCGGTCGACCATGCGCGTGGTGGAGACGGTCTTGACCACAGCGCCCTTCCATTGCCGCTGCTCGACGAAGTACTTGATTGCCAGGGCCAGGATGCGGTGCGGGTCGACGAAAGCGCCGCGGCCGTCCATGGCGCCGATGCGGTCGGCGTCGCCATCGGTGGCCAAGCCCAGTTGGCCGCGGCCGGCGGCGATGGCCCCGGCCAGGGCGCCCAGGTACTTGGCGATGGGCTCGGGGTGTATCCCGCCGAAGCCGGGGTTCATCTCGGCGCGCACCTCAAAGACCTCACAGCCTGTGCCCTGCAGGAAGCCTTTGATCTGACCGCGCCCGGATCCGTACATCGAATCGACGACGACGTGCTGTGGGTTGTCGGCAATGACGTCCAGGTCGATCAGGGTGCGCAGGTGGTCGTAGTAGGCGGGGGTAGGGTTGAAGCGCCGGATCAGGCCGGCGTCGCGGGCGTGATCGTAGTCCATCAGGTTCGGCCCGCGGCCGCGCGCCTCGTTATCGTTCAGGTACACCTCCACTCGTCGGCATTGCTCAGGCATGGCTGCGCCGCCGTAGGCGGCCTTGAGCTTGAGGCCGTTGTAGCGCGGGGCGTTGTGGGAGGCAGTGATCATGAGCCCGGCGATGGCGCCCAGGTGGCGGACGGCGTAGGAGACGGTCGGGGTGGGCACGTCGGCATTGGTGAGGTACACGGTGTAGCCGTTGGCGGCCAGCACACGGGCTGCTTCGACGGCGAAACGGTCGGAGAGGAAGCGGGTGTCAAAACCCACTACCATGCGGCGCGGGTCGGGCCGCACGCCCTGCTGACCGCCGTTGAGCCATTCATCGGAGGCCACGGCGTCGGCCACCGCCTGTGTGACCAGGCGCATGTTGTGGAAGGTGAAGGTGTCGGACATCACCCCTCGCCAGCCGTCGGTGCCAAAATGGATGGTCATAATGCTCCTTGGGAAAGTAGCGCGGGCGGCGGCATTGTAACCGGGCCGCGAGCGGTGGTCAACGGCATGGGTCAGGGATAGGCCAACCCCACGACCAGGTCGTTGAGGTTGGTGCCCGTCGGACCGGTGCGGATGAGCAGGTCCAGGGCGTCGAGCAGCGTGTAGCTGTCGTTGGCCTGCAGGGCGGCGTGTGGGTCCAGCCCGCGGGCGCGAGCGCGGGCGGCAGACTCCCCGGTCACCAGGGCGCCGGCGGCGTCGGTGGGTCCGTCGATGCCATCGGTGGCGAGGGACATCACGGCCACGTCGCGCACCCCTTCCAGGGCCAGCGCGGCGGCCAGGGCCAGTTCTTGATTGCGGCCGCCGCGACCGTCACCGCGGACGGTGACGGTGGTCTCACCACCCATGAGCAGGCAAGCGGGGCGCGCCGTCCGCCGCAGGGAGCGGGCGATCCGCAGCCCTTGTTCATGAGCCTCGCCCTGCATGCGATAGCTGAGCACGCGCGTCGGGAAGCCCAGTTGGGCGGCGCATTGCGCGGCGGCCTCCGCCACCTGCCGGTTGCTGCCGACGATCAGATTGTACGGACGCGGGGCGCGCGTGATGGGTCGGGTGTGTCCGCTCAAGAAAGCGCGCACGGGGCGAGGGGCCTGGTCCCACAGGTCATAACGCTCCAGGACCAGTCGCGCCGCCCCAGGCGGCACGGCGCGCAGCACAGTCGGCCCGGAGGCCACGGCGCTGATGCGGTTCCCGACCACGTCGGAGAGGATCAGGGCCGCGCTGCGAGCGGGCGCGGCCAGGTGGGCCAGTCCGCCGGCCTTGATGCGGGAGAGGGCACGGCGCACGGTGTTGATCTCCTGAATCGGCGCGCCCGAGCGGAGCAGCAGGCTGTTCAACCGGCGCAGGTCCTCCAGGCTCACCCCCGGTGGGGGAAGTTCGAGCATGGCAGAGCCACCGCCGGAGACCAGGGCCAGGAGCAGGTCTTCAGGCCGGGTCTGGGACAGCAAATCGGCGACGGCGCGCCCGGCAGCCAGACTGCCCTCGTCGGGCAAAGGGTGACCGGCGGGGATGAAACGCACGTGCGCCGGGGGCTCGCCGGCCCCCTGCTGCGGCACGGCGGCGACGCCCGCGTACAGGCGCTCGCCCAGCACCTGCGCCGCGGCGCGGGACATGGCGGGCGAAGCCTTGCCGAGCGCCACCAGATAGAGCCGTCCCTGCGGCGCGAGGGCAAAGCGACGTGAGCCGACGAAGAGCCCATCGCCGGTGAGACGCAGGTTGGACTCCACGGCGCGCGCCGCGTCGGCCGCGCGCAGCGCGGCCTGGCGGATGGCTGCTATGTGCCGCTGATGGTCCGAGAAACGAAGGTCGGGCATGTCCGAAACCGGTTCAGGGTGCCGACTGCAGGGATTGGGCAGCCTGCAGCGCAGCTTGTTCGGGGGCCATGCCGCCGCTCAGAACCGCCTCGACGGCGGCGGAGATGGCAGGGCCGAAGATGTTGAGAGTTTCAGTTCCAGGGCCGGCCTGAGTGACGGTGACCATGCCGCTGGTGATGCCGGCGGCCTTCGCCTCGCTCCACGCAGCCAGCGCGTCGCTGGTGGGCGGCAGCAGGCCCAGGGCTTCGGTCCATGGCCCCAGGAATTCAGGGCTGTTGAGCCACAGGATGAGATCCGCTGCCAAGGCCTGCCGGGTGGGATCCTGCGTGACGACGGCCCATGACCAGGTCTGGCTGAAGGCGATCCCCTTGCCGTCGCGTGTGGGCAGGGGGATACCGGAGGTGTTTTCGGGGTCTCGCTGGATGAGCAACTGATCGAAAGGCGCGATTGCGCTGGCGGCGCGTCCGTCGTGCAGCGCGCGCCAGGTCTCCTGGGCGGAGGTGTACTGGCGTGCCGAGAGGGGCAACACGCCTGAATTGCGGGCGGAGGCGTAGAAGGCCAGCACCTCGGAGAGGATGGCGGGGTCGAGCGCAGGGCGGCCCGTCTCATCGCGCAGGGATCCGCCCAGGGCCAGGTACTGGGCGATGGTGAAACGTGCCGCTGGATCACCGGCCGGGAAGAGGAAGGGGGCGGGACCGTCGATCACATCCGCCCAGGACGTGGGAGGCGTTTCGTACAGGTCAAGCCGATAAGCCAAAGCTTCCGCATTGCTCGCGAAGGGGAAGCCGTAGAAGACGCCGTCAACCAGAGCCGCGCCCAGACTGTGCTCGTACCAGGCGGGCGAGGTGGGCTGGGGCAGGAGATCCTCAAGCGGCACGATCAAGCCCTTGAGCGAGGTGGTGTTCAATCCGCCGGGATTCAGCGAAAGCAGGTCGGGCAGCGCACCGGGAGCGGCCTCGGAGGCGGCCGTGAGAGTCTGGACCAGGCCGGCGTTTCCTTCTTCGTCCTTGATGCGGACGCGGATCACCAGGGCTGGATGACCGGCCTCGAAGGCCTGCAGGCGCTCGGCGAGCAACGCGCCGGCAGCAGTGTCGGGATCGGGTGCGAAGCGGGGCGCCAGCCACAAAGTGATGTCATGCGCTGAGGCGGGGGGAGGAGGAGGGGTGGCCGTGACGGTGGCCACGTTCTCCGGACCTGCGGTGGCATCCGGCGCCGTTTCGGTTCCAGCGCAGGCGGCCAACAGCAGAACGAGGAGGGGGATCAGGATTAAGGTGCGACGCATGGCGCGATTATAGCACCAGCAAGCGGAGGCAGCGGTGGCAAAGGCGCTGTGTTAGAATCGGGCCGCAATGGCCGCGCCTGAACGTTTGCGCCTCCTGCTCGAAGGGTTGCCCGCCAAGCCTGGCTGCTACTTGATGAAAGACGAAGCCGGCCGGGTGATTTACGTGGGCAAGGCTGTCAACCTGCGCAGCCGGGTGCGCTCCTACTTCCACAGCTCCGCGCATCTGCAGCGCAAGACGGCGGAGTTGGTCTCCCGCATCGCCGACATCGAATGGATCGTAGTGGGGTCTGAGCTCGAGGCGCTGATCCTCGAGATGAACCTCATCAAGCGCCATCGGCCGAAGTACAACGTCAGGCTGAAGGACGACAAGCGCTACCCGTACATCAAGGTGCATTGGGCCGACGCCTTCCCGAAAGTGACGGTTACACGGCGCATGGTCGATGACGGCGCGCGCTACTACGGTCCCTATACCAGCATGTGGGCCGTACATCAGACGTTGGACGTGCTGCGCCGCATCTTCCCCTACCTGACTTGCGATCGTGTGATCACCGGGGAGGACGAGCGTGCCTGCCTGTACCGGGACATCAAGCTCTGTCTGGCGCCCTGCGTCGGCGCAGTGGGACAGGATCAGTACCGGGCCATGATCGCCGACCTGTGTCGTTTCCTGGAGGGGAAGACAGAGCCGGTTGTGAGGCGCATGCAGGAGGAGATGCAGCGCGCCGCCGGGGCGATGGAATACGAGAGGGCGGCGGCCATCCGCGATCAATTGCGCGCCATCGAGAAGGTGGTTGAGGGCCAGAAGGTGGTCTCGCGCGAGAAGATCGATTCAGATATCGTCGCCTTCGCCCGTGACAGGGGGGAGGCCTGTGTGCAGGTCTTCTTCGTGCGCGGCGGCAAGCTGGTCGGCCGGGAATACTTCATCCTGGAAGGGGCGCGCACGGCGGATGACCGTGAACTGGTGGAAGCCTTCCTGATGCAGTTCTACCAACAGGCGGCGTACGTGCCCCCGCGGGTCCTGCTGCCAACGGAGATCGAGGAGAGCCGCATCATCGAGGCCTGGCTGGCTGAACGACGGGGAGGCGATCGGGTGCACCTGGTCGTGCCGCGGCGGGGGATGAAGCGCGAGCTGGTTCGCATGGCGGCCGAGAACGCCGCCGAGACCCTGTCGATGCTGCGTGCCCGCTGGGAGGCGGATCGAAGCAAGCATGTGCAGGCGCTGGCTGAGCTGCAGCAGGCCCTGGGCCTGACCCGCCCGCCCATCCGCATCGAGTGCTATGACGTCTCGACCTTGCAGGGTACCAGCGCCGCCGCCTCCATGGTAGTCTTCGAACGCGGCGCCCCCAACAAGCGCCTGTACCGGCGGTTCACCATCAAGACCGTGCAGGGCCAGGACGATTTCGCCAGCATGGAGGAAGTGCTGCGCAGGCGCTTCCGCCGCTGGGAGCTGGCCGTGGAAGAGGCCGACAGGCCCGGCGGCAAGCTCGACCTCGCCTTCGGGATCCTGCCTGATCTGCTGATCGTCGACGGCGGCAAGGGCCAGTTGGCGCGCGCAGTCCGCGTGTTGCAGGCCCATGGGCTGGCAGAAAAGGTCCCGGCGGCCGGACTTGCCAAGGAGCACGAGGAGATCTTCTTGCCCGGAAAGCGAGATCCTATCATACTCCCTCGGCGCTCTCAGGGCCTGTATTTGCTGCAGCGGGTGCGCGATGAGGCGCATCGTTTCGCCTTGCAGCACCATCGCATCCGGCACCGGCGCAAGAGTCTGGCTTCGCGTCTGGAGGAGATCCCGGGCATCGGACCACGGAGGCGCAAGGCGCTGCTGGATGCCTTCGGTGACCTGGAATCGATACGCAAGGCCGGAGTTGAGAGGTTGGCGGCCGTCTCTGGCATCAGCCGCGAGCTGGCCGAGAGGATCAGAGCGGAGTTGTGAGGTCCGCCGACTGTGGGGGCGGCGGGATCGAATTGCGGAGCCCGCTGGGCTGAAATCCGAGGAGGGGCGCATGCGCTCGGTGTGGATTGTCGACGACGACGATGAAATGAGCCACGCGGTGAAGTTGATGCTGCAACTGCTCGACTTCAATGTCGAAGTCTATCGCGACGCTCGCAGCGCGGCGCGCAAGCTGCTGACGGGGAAACGCCCCGACGTCATGGTCCTGGACATCAACATGCCCGAGGTCAGCGGCATCGACATGCTGGAATTCCTGCGCATGCGGGACGAACTGAAAGGCCTGCCGGTGGTCATGCTCTCCTCGGAAACCGCCGACTCACAAGTGGACGAGGCGCTGGCCATCGGCGCCAACGCCTTTGTTTTCAAACCGGTCACATTAGATGAGCTGGAAGCGGCGCTGCAGAAGGCGCTGGGGGGAGGGTAGAGGGGGATAGAAGACGCAGGACGCAAGGCACAAGGCACAAGGCACAAGACACAAGACGCAAGGCACAAGGCACAAGACACAAGACACAAGACACAAGACACAAGATAGGGTCTCAGGTTATTCGGGAGGGGTTTGGGGCGTGTTCCAGGCGCGCGCGCCTTGTGCGGCGCGGCATATCCACACGGTCGCGTTTCGTCCCACATGTTCGTGATAGCGCTCAGCGAGCTGGCGTGAAAAGAGGGGCGCTTGCGCCCTGGCCACCAGGTTTACGGTGCAGCCTCCGAACCCGGCGCCGGTGAGACGCGCTCCGTAGCAGCCGGGCAGACCGGTCGCGATCTCCACCAGGGCATCCAGCTCGGGCGTGCTCACTTCGTACAGGTCCCGCAGACTGGCGTGGCCCTGCAGCATGAGTTGCCCGAAACCCGGCAGGTCGCCGGCGCGCAGTCGATCGGCGGCCTGCAGCACGCGCGCACATTCCTGCACGACGTGTTCGGCCCGCTTGAGGACAGTGGGGGGGAGCACATCCGCATGCTCGCGCAGCGCCGCGGGGGAGAGGTCGCGCAGGGCGCGCAGGCCGGGCACGAGTGGGCGCAGCAGCGCGACGGCGCGCTCGCAAGCGGCACGGCGCTCGTTGTAGGCCGAATCCTGTAGGGCGCGGCGCACGCCGCTGTCGGCGATGACCAGGACGGCCTGGGCCGGAAGCGGTACGGCTTCCCAGTTCAACGTGCGGCAGTCGAAGAGCAGGGCGTGGTCGGCCAGGCCGTGCAGGCTGGCGAACTGATCCATCAGGCCGCAGTGCACGCCCACGTATGCTGTCTCTGCGCGGCGGCAGAGTTGCGCCAACCCCATTCTCGGCAGGGCCCAGCCGCCCAGATGGTCCCAGACCACGGCGAAAGCCGCCTCGACGGCAGCGGAGGAGGACAGGCCGGCGCCGATGGGTACACTGGAGGTCAGGACGGCGAGCAGCCCGGCCGGGCGCAGGCCGCGCTGCCCCAGGGCCCAGGCCACACCGGCCGGGTAGCGGGCCCAGCCGGGCAGCGGCTCCCCCTCTACGGTCAGGCGCGATGCCAGATCGTCCAGGTCAAAAGACGCGCTCTCTTTCAAATCCAGCGCGTGCACCGTCACCCGACGGTCATGGGAGGGCGCGGCGGCGATCCAGGCCGCCATATCCAGCGCCGCGGGGAGCACCCAACCCTCGTTGTAATCGACGTGCTCGCCCAGCAGGTTGACCCGCCCCGGGGCGCGGGCCAGGACCGTCGGCGCGCGCTCGAAGGTCTCCTGGAAGGCCGGGATCAGTCCTGCGGGCGGTTTCACGGCCAGGCCTCCGGGGTGGGCGGGTCGAGCAGGAGCCCCTGGCGGGCTGCGGCCTCGAGCAGCGGCTTCCAATCGCGCTAGCGCACGATGGCTGCCGTGGGGCCGAGCTGCTCGCCCAGGTAGCGGGCCGTGGCGCGGCGGGATAGCAGGTCTTTCAGGACCTGGGGATGCCGCACACGCAGGATCATGAGGCGCTCCAGGCGTGCTTCGATACCGTGCTCGGCCCAGCGGGCCAGGGCTTTCTCCAACGGAGGCGGCAGCGCCGCTCCGGAGACCTGTTCCAGCACAGCGCGGACGTGGGCCATCTGGAGTCCCTGTTGGGAGGCACGCTGCAAGGATCCGGGGGTGAGGCGGTATGCATAGCGCTCGCCTTGCAGACCCACCCACGCGCCCAGGCGGGCGATCTGGTATCGCAGGGCGCGCGAGGCCGTGCGCGGCACCAGCACCAGCCCGTCCGGGCTCAGGCGGCCCGCCGTCTCGGGCTCCTCCTGGGCGGCCTGCGGTGCCTGCTCACCGAACAGCAGCGGGGCCAGCGGCGTCAGGCGGAAGGCGCTGGGCGGCGCCTCAGGATCAACGGCGCCCAGGTCGCAGAGCCCCAGCCAGTGCAGCGGTCCGGCGATGAAGAAGCGCAGCAGCTCCCCTTCCACGGCGTCCCAATGCTCGAAGCCGCGCAGGAAGAGGCCCGTGCGCCGGTCGCGCAGGTACCAGGAATCGAAATCGCCGGCCGGGCGCTGAAAAGCTGGCTGACGATCGCGCACCGCCTGGAGGAAGGTTTCCAGGTCCCACCATGTGCCCGAGGGAATGGGGCGCAGCAAATCGAGCACGGCCTGGCGCCCGGCGAGAGGGTCGTTGGGCCAGCCGTTTGGGGCTTCCAGGTGTGGCAGGGCTTGCAGGTCGTTCCAGTGCCGGGATCGTACCCAGAGCTGGATGAGGTGTTCGAGGGATGCGCGGCGCGGGGCGTCCAGGAAGGCGCGCACCGCCTGCGGGAGGGGCCTGAGTGGTTCGGACTGCAGCAGGGCCCCTTCCAGCAGCAGCGTGATCAGCATGGTGAGCGAGGCCGGCTGAAGCAAGAAGGGCTGCAAAGCGTCGGCGCGGTCGGGAGGGAGCGATCGGCCCGGAGCGGGATTGCGGCGCAGCGCGGCAAGCAGCGTGGTGGCGTCGTCCACGGCAAGGGTGCGGGCAGGGCGCGTGTGCGGCGGGTCGGCGGCGGGCCGGCCGGGTGCGCCCCCGAGCGTCTCTTGCGGGGCGGGGAGCAGGGCGAGCAGGTCGCGCGGGATGTAGGCGTATTCCAAGGGGCCGTGTGGGCCCTGGCCGAAGGCACGGTCGATGAGGCCGCGATACCAGAGGGCTTCGAGTGGGGAAGCGGGATCACGCCAGGGTTTCTCGCGGTCGCGGCGACCAGGGCCCATGGCGCGCAGCGGGCCGAAGCGGCGCGAGAGGTCGGACAGGGGCAGGCGTCCACCGGCGGCCAGCAGTGCATCGAGAGCTTGGCGGGCCGGGGTCGGGAGGCTCTCCACCACCTCGCTCAGCAGCGTCTCATCGCGCATGGCCTGGACCAGTGGGGGAGCCGCCTGGCGCACGCCTCCGGGCGGCAGGTCGAGGCCCCAAAGTTCGGCCACGATCCTCAGGTGACCCAGGTCGTGGTCCAGCAGAGAAGACAGCAGGTCGCGCATGGCGCGGGACCGGCGCGCCGGTCAGGTGACCACTTTGAGCGCTCCCGGGATCAATCGGGCGCTGACTTCGCGCACCTGGGAGGTGAAGCCGGCCAGGATCTCTCCGTCGGCGTGGATGGCCATAGGGGGATCAGAGGTGATGCGCACTTCCTTAAACGTGCCGAGGCGGACCGGCTTGAAGCGCTCGTGCGTGCCTTTCATCACTTCCGGGATGATGCGGAACATCATGAGGCGTGAGACGTGCTCGATCATGGCGTAGTTCATCAGGCCGTCGTCGTTGCGGGCTTCAGGCGCCACCAGAAAACCGCCTCCCTCGCGGGCGCCGTTGGCAAGCACGAAATACTGCACGTCGCACTCGATGGTTTCCGCATCGGTGATGATCTTCATGTGCAGGGGGTCGTGGTTGCGCAGGATGGTGAGGATCACCGACCACAGGTACATGGTGAAGCCCTGCAGGTGGGCGGAGCGATAGGAATAAAGGGTGACGAAGGCGCCGAAGCCGATACCCACGGTGTTGTCCCAGTATTCGGTGCGGCCGGTGTCGTCCTGCATCACGCCGATGTCGATGGGCCGGGGTTCGCCGTTGAAGACCCTTTGCATGGCCTCCTCCGGCGAGAGCGGAAGCCCCGCGTTGGCGCAGAAGTCGTTGCCGGAGCCGATGGGCACTGCGGCCAGCATCGGGCGTCGATCGGCGGGGATCTGCATCAAGCCGTTGACCACCTCATGGACGGTGCCATCCCCTCCCAGCGCGGCGACGATGTCGAAACCATCTTCGGCAGCTTCCTTGGCCAGCTCGGTGGCGTGGGTGGGATATTCCGTCGCGGCCCAGGAACCTTCGCCAAGGCGCTCGATGACGGACTGCAGGGAGGCGGCGATGTCCCAGGCGCGCCCCCGATCCGCGTGGGGGTTGAAGATCAATTTCACTCGGCGGCTCATGGGCGGGCCTCCCCCGCGAGGGGAACCCTGCTTTGGGCGAGGGACACCGGCGGAGGCGTTGCCGTCGCCGGGCTGCCCATTCGAACGCACACCTCGTGGATCATGGGGGGCCTCCCTGCTATCTGCGTCAGAGATCGGAGTGCGGCGATTATAGCCCAAAACGGCCGCAGGCCCTGGGGCCGCGAGGATGGCGAATATGAGGCAGGCGATGGGCGCACTCAGCGCGTTTGGGCATGGTACCTTTTTTAAGAGGATCGCGGCTTGACAGTGTGCGCAGGGGCTCCTAAAGTAATGTAGGAACGAGCCTCAGGCCACCTCAGGGCTGCGTGCCCCTGTCAGCCGCGGTCTGCTCCGGCCCATCCGCCGCCACGGCGGGGCGGATGCCCGAACGCCGATCGGCTGGAGCGCCGCCCTTCCAAGCGGTAAGGGACAGGGTGTCTCCCGGCAAGAGCGGCAGTGCCGGCCGCCCTTTGGATGGCAGGAGGCTCATTCGCTGAGAACCACAAGACCTGACGGGCCTTCGATGTCCGTCAGGTCTTGTGGTTTATCGGAGGCGAGGCGACCTTTCCCCGCCAGGGCTGTGCTCGAAGAGGGCCCCGGAGCTTCGGAAGCCCCGTGGCCCTGGGCGATTCTGGGTGCTATCCGCCTGGCGTGGGAGGGAAGCGGTCCACGAAATCCAGGCTGCAGTCATCGGTGTCCTGGTCCGCGGGTGAGCGCTCGATAGAGTGGCCGCTGGCCACGCCGGGGTGCGCCACCACGCCGGGATAGCTGCCCCGCTCGTAGGTCACCACGTCGACGGAAGTGTCGGTTTCGTCGAGCAGCAGCACCTGGTCGCCGGTGTTGCTCAGCGCGATGGTTCCGCCGGCCCAGGCGGAATAGACGCTCATGTCCGGCACGGCAGGATCGCTGTCCTTCACCTCATAGTCCGGGTCGAAGCCGTAGAGGGCGCGGAAGCCCGTCGCCTTGAGCGCCACGACCAGCACCTGCCCCGGGGCGATGGATGCTCCGCCGGGGAAGCGATACATGCCTTCGCCGCCGCCCCGTGTCTCTTCATCACCAAGCTTGTAACCGGAGAGGTCCACCGTGCTGCCGGTCGGGTTGTAGATCTCGATCCACTCCTCGTCGGAGTCCTTGCCAGGCGTGTCGTAGAAGACCTCGCGGATGAGCAGGTGGTTGGGGCCCGCGGGCGTGGGCGTGTAGGTTGGCGTGAAGGTGGGGGTGGCCGTCGCCGTCGCAGTGGGGGTGGCGCTGGCGGTTGGTGTGTCGGTGAAGGTGGGTGTGGCTGTAGCGGCGGGCGTGTAGGTTGGCGTGAAGGTGGGGGTGGCGCTGGCGGTAGGCGTGGCGGTGGCCGTCGGTGTGGCGGTGAAGGTGGCCGTGGCGGTGGGCGTCGGCGTGGGGAAGATGGGCGCCCCGCCTGAGACCACCCAGTCGTACTCGAAGAGGTCGGCCAGGTAGTTGTAGCCCGCCGTCGACCGAACCTGCACGGCCAGCTCGCGGTTGTTCTTGCTGGAATTCTCCGAGCCGTTGATGGAGCCGGTATGCGTCCAGCCCTGGGATCCGTCCCAGACCAGGACCATCTTGTTATGGATGCCCGTACCGCTGGGGTTGCCGATCAGGCAGGCCAGGTCGAGGCCCTCGCTGGAGGCGATGTTGTTCACGTAGTTGCAGGTGGCCGCGTTGCCGCGTGGGTCGGCCGGGTCATCGTAGTAGGAGTCGAGCAGGATGCGCACGTCGGCCCCGCGCCGGGCGGCGTCGATGTAGGCCTCCAGGCGCGGGTTGGGGTCGGTGGCCGGGTCGCTGGTGGAGGGGCCCCAATAGGTTCGCTCGTAAAGCTGCTCCACGAGCACCACGCCGCCGGCACCGGCGCGCGCCACCAGCCCGAGCAGGCTGTCCTGCAGGCGCAGGGAGTTATCCGGCGACTGCACCACCTCGAAGTCGAAAGTGCCGCTTAAAACCAGCGGGTCGGGGAACTGGACGCTGTAGCCGGTACCGCCGGTGGTGTAGTCGGGTGAGAAGCCGGCCGGCGGGGCGTCGATGGCGGGATCCCAGCGGCGCACGTCCTTGTGGTTGGCGGGATCCAGGTCGTGGGTGAAGATGTCCAGCGCGTGGTTCACCAAGTCGGGAGCGTCGGTGATGATGTAGACGCCGCGGTTGCCCCACGTGCCGTCGGCCTTGTCGTCGGCCGGCATGGAGGAGCCGTTCAGGTTCTCGGAGCCGGTGAGCAGGGTGACCCCATCCACGACGGTGAACTTGGCGTGCTGGAAGGTGTAGCGGTCGTGGACGTCGGTGGGGTCGTCGTTGTACATGAACCAGCATTCGCCGCCGTTGGCCTCGATCTGCTGGCAGATCCAGCGTTCCTGGTCGGAAATGCCATTGACGATCTCTTCCTCCAGCAGCACGCGCACCTGGACCCCGGCCTGGAGCTTGGCGACCAGCGCATCGGCGATGTGGGCGTTGGTGAAGGAATAGCCCTCGATGTGGATGTAGCTGTTGGCCTTGTTGATCTCGGCCAGGTAGGCATCGAAGATGTTGTCGGGGGCGATGAGGTAGGTCAGGTTGGCGGTCTGGGTCGTCTTGAGCGGGAAGAAGTAGCGCAGGAGGTCCCAGCCCGGGTACTGGACCTTCTTGCCGTCGATGTCATCATCGGTCGCCTGGGCCCAATCGGCCAGGGTGTCGGTGTCGGGAATGGGCATGGCGGTGGTCTGATCGAGCTTGCGGTAGAGGATCTGGCCCTCGGCGCCGAAATAGCCCTGGGTGTAAGGGAAGAGGGCCGGGCCGGACCAGCCGGCGATGGTCACGTCCCCCGCCTCGTATACCAGGGCATCCACGGTCGTGCCGGCCGGATCGAGCAAGATCACCTCGTCGCCGCTGTTGGCGAAGGCCGGGGCAGTGCCGTTCATGTCAGGCACAGCCGGGTCTGAATCGCCGCCGTACTCGAAGTCGGGTTTGAAGCCGAACTCCTGCTGGAAGGAGGTGGCCGTGCGGGCCGCCCAGACGCGGGCGCCGGGTGCCAGGCTGTAGCCGGGGAAGGTCACAGTACCTTCTCCGTCGCTGATGCTCCACCCCGCCAGGTCCACCGCGGCGGACCCGACGTTGATCAGCGCCACGGCCTCCTCGGGCTCGTTGGCCAGGTAAGTGTCGTAGTAGAGGGCGTCGATGAGCAGGCTGGTCTGGGTTTGGAGGGCGGGGGAGGGGAGTTTGGGGGAGATCCGGGAGGGGGTAGGGGTGAAGGTGGCGGCGATCAGCGCCAGGCTCAGCGTTAGGGCTAGGCCGAGGCGCGCCGCCGCGAAGGGGGATGGGCGTCGACTCATGGCATACGCTCCCTGAGCTAGGTTGGTCCGAACCGCTGGGAGTATAAGCCAGGCGGGTCGGTGGCGCCAGCGGGTGTCCGCAGGCAAGCCGTATGAGAACAGGTCGTTGACAGCGGTTTTGGCCCATTGCTGTGATGGCTACGTCGGTGGGGGGTATGACATGGATGACCCTGATCGCATGAGGCTCGAAAATGAGGCTGCCTCTGGCGAGGCCACCCATGCCGCCGGGCGTGTGCGAAAGGGGGCGAAACTGGCCATCGTGGCAGCCGGCCTGGGTGTCCTGGCTTTGGGAAGCGGGATCCTGTGGGGGAAGCCCCTCGACCCATTCCGGGCGCGTGCCGTGGCCGCGACGTGGACGCCGGAGGGTGCGAGCCTGCAGGCCGAAGGTCCGCTGGTTGATATGGCCGATCTACCGGTTTATCCGACGGCAATCCCCGTGGGAGCGGGAGGCGTCCCGCGACGGGCGAACCCCCACACGCTGTTTCCTGACCGTCCGCGCGTTGCTGTGGTGAAATATCTGGTCCAGCCGGGTGATAGCCTCTTCGGTATCGCAGAAAGATTCGGGCTCAAACCTTCCACGATCCTGTGGGGCAACTGGGATGTCCTGGAAGGGGATCCGCATAGCCTGCGTCCGGGGCAGGATCTGAACATCCTCCCAGTGGACGGCGCGTACTATGAGTGGCATGAGGGAGACACTCTACTGGGAGTGGCGCGCTTCTTTAAAGTGGAGATTGAAGAAATCATAGACTGGCCTGGCAACGGCCTGGCCCCGGACGTGGACCCCTTAAATCCGGACATCGAGGCGGGGACCTGGCTGGTGATCCCGGAGGGCAGACGCGAAGTGCCCACCTGGAGCGCGCCGCGCATTTCCCGCAGCAACCCCGCTGCGGCCAAGATCCTGGGGCCGGGCTACTGTGGAAGCGTGGCCTCCGGGCCGACGGGAAGGGCGACTTTCGTGTGGCCCACTCCCTTGCGCAGCATCTCCGGTTTCGGCTATGACCCTGATACGCATTCGGCCATCGACATCGGCGGAGCGATGGGCCACGGTGTCTCCGCCGCTGACACGGGCGTGGTGGTATTCGCTGGATGGAACAATTGGGGCTACGGCCTGGTGATCGTGCTGGACCGTGGAAACGGCTGGCAGACGCTCTACGCTCACCTGAGCCAGGTGAACGTGGGATGCGGACAGGCCGTCTTTCAGGGTCAACTCATTGGCCTGATTGGTTGTTCGGGGAATTGCCGCGGCCCGCACCTGCACTTCGAGATGATGAGCGACCTGTGGGGGAAAGTGAATCCGCTGAACTTCTTGCCCTGATGGATCCTGCGGGCGCAAAGAGGTCAGCTGCCGATTTCACTGTAATCATCCAGGCTCGTCTTTCCCCCAGCGGGCGGCCGGGCGTGCCGCGGCCGTCTTCGACGGCTATGATGCCAGGCGCTGCCGGCCGCGCTCGGCCAGCGAGCGTAGAGAGGCGTCCTGCGCGCCCCCCCATCCTTCGAGAGCTTCCAGGACCTGGGATCGGGCGCCGCGGCGGGCCAGGGCGCGCAGGGTGCCCACCAGGGCGCGGGCGACGTCGGGGTCCTGGCCATGGCGCCGCCCCAGGCGTTCCAGGATGGGCAGCACCTCTCGCGGCCGGCTGACGAGCGGGCTTCTGGCCAAGGCCTTGGCGAACACCCAGGCCTGCGGCGCTGAGGCCTGCTCGGCCCATTCGAGCAGCGCCTGGATCACGTCATCGGGTCGCTCCTGGGCGGCGCAGGCCAATGCCTCGGCCGCCGCGGCGCGCACTTCGGGGGCCGGGTCATCGGCGGAGCGCTGCAGGGTGGTCAGGGCCTCCGCTGCCGCGGCGCCGGGGAGCAGGGTGAGCGCTGCGCTTCGCAGGAGCGGCTCGGGGGAACTGCCCCAATGTTTCGAGAGCCGGAGGCGTTCCTCGTGGGGCAGGGTGAGCAGAGCCTCGCGAGCCGCCGACTGCACGGACGGTTCAGGCGCCGTGAGCAATTCCTCGGCCAAGCCCACGGCCCAGAGCTCGGGCCAGGCGGCGAGCAACGCCCATGCGAGCAGGGCGCGGACGGTGGGTGCGGGATGCGCGGTGAGGGAGCGTAATGCTCCTCGGCGGGACTGAGGCGGCAGGGCGTCGCCCAGGTGCAAGCCGAGAAGGCGCAGGTCCTTGGGCGCGAGCCGCAGCCCGGCGACGGATCGCCGGCGGGGCGAGGGGAAGCGCGCCAAACCGTCGAGAGCCGCCTGGATCGCATCGGCCGACCCGGTGCGGGCCGCGGCGAGCAGGTCGTGGCGCAGTTCCTGCAGGCGTCCCCTGCTCATCGCGATTCGAATCCCGCGGCGAGGCGATGTTCTGTGGGGCCGACGGCCGCCATGGCAGGCAGGTCGGGGATAGGATCCCAGCCGCTCCTGTCCCGTTCGCTGCGGCGACGCATGCTAGGCTCCCGCAGAAGTGTTATCGAGCAGGGCGCGGACCTCTTCCAATGCCTGTTCGGACGAGCGGAAGTGGACCGCGTGCATACCCACGGCGCGTGCGCCCTCGACGTTCTCTATGAAATCGTCGATGAAGATCGCCTCTTCAGGCGCGACCCCCAGGCCCTGCAGGGCAAGGTGGTAGATGCGCGGGTCCGGCTTGACCATGCCGGCCTCAGCGGAGATGACGATGTGATCGAAGGCGTCGGCGATGCGCCAGTGCTCTTCAAGGGCTTGGCGCAGGGAGGGCCAGGCGTTGCTCAGCAGGCCGGTTGCCAGGCGCGGGCGCAGCCCGCGGATGAAGGCGATGATCTCCATGTCCACGCTGTCGCCGGACCAGAAGTCGCGTTCCAGGAGGGGCCATTCCTCCTCCGGGATGCCCAGCCGGCGACCGACCCATTGCCACACGTCGGCCGTGTCGGCCTGGCCGATGGATGCCCTGCGGGAAGCCTCGCCTTCGAAGACCAGGCGCGAGAGCGCGCCGGGCTCCAGCCCCAGGCGCTGCTCCCAGCGCGCGCGCGGGGTCCAGTCTTCCGTGCGGACGAGCACGCCTCCCAGATCCCAGATGACGGCGCGTATGTTGGGTGGTGCTTCTGTCATGGCGGCTGAGCCCCTTTCCAGGTGCCTCGAATTGTAACGCGCGATGGGGAGAAAGCGGGCTTTTTCAAGGAGCCCGCTTTCTCTCACTCCAGGCTCACCGTGGCCAGTTCCTTACCCGGGCGCAGCTCGAGTTCATAGAGGTCGTACTGGCGCTGGATGCGCATTCCGGCGCGCTGGTAGAGGCGAGTGGCGCCCGTCAGGTTGCTGGCGTCGACCCCCAGCCCGGCCCGCTGCTGCCCTCGCTCGCGAAAGGCGCGGAAGGACTGCAGGAGCAGGGCCAGGGCCAGGCCGCGGCGGCGCCAGGGGCGGCGCACACAGAGCGAGGAGATCCAGCCCATCTGTGGGTCATCATCGGCCTTCAGCCGGCAGATGGAGAGCCCGGCGATCTGGTCGCCCTGCACGGCGACGAACCACAGTGCGGGGTCAAAGCTCTCCCCCTGCAGGCGGTAGTGGCGCCAGCGCGGGAAGGCCGTCTCGAAGGGCTCCTCCACGTAGCCGAAGTGATCCTGGAAGGCCTCGTCCTCGGCGCGGAAGACGGCCTCGGCATCGCGCTCGGGGGCGAAGGGACGCAGGCTGATGCCCGCCGGCCAGCGCGGTTCCGGGATGGGGGCCTGCAGGTCGATGACCATGTGGTAGGAGTGGCGGATGAGGCGCATCCCCAGGCTCTCGAAGAGCCGGCGCGTCGGCTCGTGGCCGCTCACGGTGTAGCTGTGGACCACCACGCGCGCCCCCGGCGGGGCGCGGTGGAGCGACTCCCGGGCGCGGTCATGGGCCCAGCAGTTGAGCGCCGTGCCGATGCCGCGGCCCAGATGCTCCGGGTGTACGGCGCATGCGACGTAGTGTATCAGGGGCGGCTCGTCCAGGTCCCATAGCTTGACGACGCCCAGCGCCTCCCCCCGGGAGTTCACGGCCAGGCGGACGTTGTGGGTCGGGTCGAATCCCGGTGTGGTCCACCCTCTGCGCAGCCGCTCAACGTTGGTCTCAGGCGCGCCGGTGGTTGCCACGGCATGCCGGTTGAAGAGGTCGGCGACGACCTCTAGATCCTGCATGGTGGCCGGCCTGAGGATGAGGCGCTGGGCCGGATCGGATTGTCCTTGCTGGATGGGTGTCGGGATGGTGGTCATGCTGTGATCGCTCCTTCGAAATCAGCCATTGCGATGCAGCTTGCCCGTCCGCTTGGCATAGCGTTCTGCCAGGCCGAAGACCCACAGGCCGGCCGGAACGGCGGCCAGTCCCATGAGCATGGCGGGCCAGATGTCGGGCCACAGGCGGGCCATGGGCGCGTTCTCCAGCAGAGCGGCGCGCACGCCGCGCAGGACGTAGGTGGCCGGCGAGAGCATCGACATACGCTGCAGAGCCATCGGCAGGACTTCGATAGGGTAGTACACGCCGGAGACCAGCAACAGCAGGGCGATGATGACATGGGTCATCTGACTGCCGCGCTCGGGGAAGAGCAGCGGCAGCACCGAGCCCACGATGCCGACGCCGATGAAGGACAGGCTGCCGGCCAGCATCACCAGCGTCCCGCCAAGAAGGTTGGCCTGCGAGAGGTCCAGCTTGAAGAGCAGCACGGTGACGGCCAGGATGACACCGGTGAAGAGCATGCTGTAGATCACGGCGAAGAGGGTCTGGCCGGCCATGTGGGTCAGCCGGTGAATGGGCGCCATGAGCGTGTACTCGATGGTGCCTTCCCAGCGCTCCAGGCCGATGATGTCGGTGATCCAATAGAAGATCATCGACAGGTAGCGCCAGACCAGTGTGCCCACGACAAGGTAGAGCACCAGGTATCGGCCGTCGATGCCCTGGCCGCCGATGCTTTCCATCCCCAACCCGATGTAGGACACCGACAGGCTGTTGGCGATGGAGTAGGAGAGCCAGACCAGCTCCCAGGACCAATAGCGCTTGACCAGATAGGCGTTGCGCTCGACGAAGGCGTAAGAGGCGCGGATTTGTTGGGTGGTGCTGGCGAACATGGTGATTCACCTTTCGAAGAGTTACAGTGGGCAACCAACATTCAGCAGTCGGCGCTGAGCCGCGGGGAAGCGGATGGCGCGCATCAAACGCGTTCCTCGCTGACGAGCTGTTTGCCGGTCAATTCCAGGAATACGTCCTCCAGGGTCGGTTGGTGGCCGTTGCGGGAGGGCACTAGCTGGCGCAGGCCCTGAGGTGTGCCCAGCGCCACCACCTTGCCGGAATCCATGATGGCGATGCGGTCGCAGAGTACCTCGGCCTCGACCATGTCGTGGGTGGTGAGCACGATGGTGGTGTCGTCCTGCTCGCGCAGCTCGCGCACCAGGTCCTGCACCTCGCGCTTGGAGCGCGGGTCGAGACCGGTGGTGGGCTCGTCGAGCAGCAGCAGCGCCGGGCGGGTGAGCAGGGCGCGTGCGATGGCCACCTTCTGCTGCATGCCGCGCGACATCTCTTGCATTGGCTGGCCGATGGAGCGCTCTTCGATGCCGATGCATTTCAGGATGGCGTGGATGGCAACCCTGGCCTGGCTGGCCGGCAACCCGTAGAGACGGGCGCCGTAGAGCAGGTTCTCCATGGGTGACAGCTTCTTGAAGAAAGAGGCCTCCACGGAGACGCGATTGATCAGGCGCTGCACGGCCATGGGTTCGCGCACCACGTCGTGACCGAAGACCTCGGCCCGGCCGCCATCGGGCAGCAGCAGCGTGGCGATCAGGCGGATCAGGGTCGATTTGCCGGAACCGTTGGGACGCAACACGCCGAAGATCTCGCGCCTGTGTACCTGGAACGAGACATGGTCCACAGCCACGACCTGGCCTGCGGCGGGCTTGCCGTCCCTGGCGCGCCAGGGACGGCGGCGCGGCTTGCGGAACACTTTGTACAGTTCTTCAACGTCGATGGCGATCTTCTGCATATGACACCTCGAGAGCGAAGGCCTGTCGCCAGGCCGGGCAGCGATCCGGAGCGCCGAAGCCGCGCAGAGGCTTTCGCCGCGGCCTGCGGCGCCCCGGGATCACAGCAGTGAGAGCAGCGCCAGCAGCGCCAGGGCAGCCAGGCCTGCATCCCCGGCGAGCAACATTGCCAGGCGCAAGCTCGGTCGGCGGCGCCTTGAGCGCAGCATGCGCTCTTCCTGTGCGTGCTGCATCAGTTCCGCGCGGCGCAGGCGGCCCTGGACGTATATGTCGTGACCGTTGAAAGAGAGATTGATGTTCATCGGGACCCTCCGTAAACGCACAAGCCGGCCGCAGGGTGCCCGCGGCCGGCTTGTGCGCTGAGACAAAAAACCACGGGCGCCGGAGCGCGCCCGCGGTTCTGTCGTTCAGTCAGAAGGTCTACCGTTCAGTAGGCGCACTCCGCGTAGGAAAGGGGACAACACCGCTGCCGAAGGCAGCCGGGGTTGCAACCCAGAGGCGATTGGGGATGAGGTTGTGCATAAGTCGCCTGCTCCTTTCTGCAAAATGCGCGCACGCAGTCTACAAGAGAAACGGGCGCGGGTCAAGTGGCGGGCGAATATTTTAAGCTTGGCGCAGGGCGTTGATGAAATCGGCCAGCAGGCCGTAGGCCGTAGTGTGCGGCCCGGGGTCGTCCTCGACCAGGCTCAGGGCGCCCAGGACGTCGCTGTGGAAGGTGACGGCCGAAGAGGTTCCCATGACCTGATAGAGCGGATCGCTGGGCTCGACCTGCTGCGGGTGTACGCGCGCCCGCACCCCCGGGCTGGTGCGCTCCGCCTCGCAGACCAGTTTCCAGCGCCGGCCGGCGGCGCGCGCAGCTTCGATGTCCTGCAGCGTAAGGTTCTCGATGCCGCGCCGCTCCACCTGGTTCGGTTTGAGCGGCACCCCCATGAGCACGGTCACCAGCGCGGCCACCTTGATGGCCGCATCCCAACCCTGGATGTCGCCGGAGGGATCGGTCTCGGCGATGCCGATGGACTGGGCGTGAGCGACGGCCTCGTCGAAGCTGCGGCCCTGTTCCATCAGGGTCAGGATCAGGTTGGTGGTGGAGTTGAGGACGCCGCGGAAGGCGCGCAGCTCGGCGGCGGGCAGGGCCTCACGCCAGAGGGCGAAGACCGGTGCGCCGTCCATGACGGCGGACTCGAAGAAGAAGCAGCGACCCTGTGCGCGCGCCAGCTCGCTGAGTTCCTGATAGGCGTGCACAACGGGGCCCTTGTTGGCGGTGATGGCGTGCATGCCGGCCTGCAGGGCGGTGCGGATGTGATCGATGGCGGGCTGGCCGCTCTCGTAGTTCACGGGCGTGTTCTCGAAAAGCACGTGGGCGCCGCTGGCGCGGATCAGCTCCAGCCGATCCTGAGGGACTGCCCGTGCGGCAAGGGCGCCCATGTCGTGCCCGGCCTCGGCGAGCGCCAGGGCGCGTTCCAGGTCGATGCCCGCCGGATCCAGCGCCGCGCCGTGGCTTCCGGTGGCGATGGCCACAACGCGCCAGGTAATGCCGCAGCGCTCCTCCAGGGTCGTGCGCTTGCGCAACAACAAGCGGGCCAGGGCCTGGCCCACGTTTCCAAAGCCGAGAAAGATCAAGTCGGTATGGGGCATGAGGCACTCCGGGTGGGAGAGGGACCGGCGATCGGTAGGCGGTGGTCAGGGACCGGGGAACAGGCAAAGGAGATCAGCGACGGCTGATGGCTGAGCGCTGATCGCTGATGGCTTGTCTCGGACGGGCGTCTGTCTTCCACCTGGGTCAGGTACCTCCCCTCGCAGCTCTAGACCAACGGCCAGGGGTAGGGCCGCCCAGGGCCCGGCTCAGGGAAGCGGCGATCGCGCAGGAGCGCCTCGACGCGTCTGATCAGGGCTTCGACCTCGCTGGGGGAGAGCAACTCATTGTACCGGGCGCGCAGGTCGGGGTCGCCGAGCAAGCGCCGGTGGAAGGCGGCCAGGTCGCGCAGCTGCGCTTCAGGGAAGGTCTCGCCGACGAAGTCCCAGATCACGGTGCGCAGTTTGGGCTCCTGGTGGAAGCAGACGCCGTGGTCGATGAGCCACAGGTGACCGCTGCGGTCGATGAGCACGTGGCCGGCCTTGCGGTCGGCGTTGTTGACCAGCAGGTCGAAGATGGCAGCCGGGCGCAGGCGCTGCTTCTCGTCCTGGCTGAAGGTGAAGTAGTGGTGTTCCGGGTCAGCGTCGACGAAGAACTGCAGCGACCCCGGGCCGGAGGGCCCTTCCTGGCGCAGCACGGTGGGCGGTACGATATCCCAGCCCAGGGCCTGGCTGGTGACGTAAGCGGCCACTTCGCGCGCTGCCAGAGTGCCGCGCGGGAAATCCCACAGCGGGCGCTCGCCCCGCTGCGGCTTGTAGACGGCCGGTATGCGGGTTTCGGCGTACTCCACCTGGACGAGGAAGGTGTGGTTCGAACCCCAGAGGAACTCACCGGCCAGGTGCACCTGGCCGCGGCGCAGGGCGAGCAGGATCTCCCGCCCGTCGCGCTCGAAGCTGGCAGTGCCTGCTCGCGTCCGGGGTTGGGAGGGGGCGGGCATATCACTCATGGGTGGTCTCTCGAGCGGGGAATATCCCTTGCATGCAGCACTCAGCGCCTGTGGCCGTTGCGCTTGGGGCAGAAGTGGCCTTCAGGGTCGATGGGCTGGCCGCAATTGCCGCAGATGGGCCGGCCGCGGCTGGCGACCTCGATCCCCCAGTGGCACATGGCGCGCAGTTGGGAGCGGGTGCACCAGAAGCGAGCCACGGCGCCCTGATCCGGGTCAGAGCCTTCGGGCATCAGTTCGCGCGCCACGAGCACCATCAGGTCGGTCTCCTCGTCGTAGCCCAGGCCGATCTGCCCGACGCGAAAGGCGGGTTCGATGGGCTCTTCCAGTTCCATCTCGGCTTCTACGTAATCGCCGGAGGCCTCGGGCAGGTCCGGGTAGCGCTCCTGCAGGTCAACCAGGAACTGCTCGACGCCGATGGCCAGGGATTGAACCTGCGCTTTCTCCACCGTCAGGGTCACCAGTTGTTCGGCGGTGCGTGCCTGGATGTAGAAGACGCGCTTGCCTGGGGAGCCGATGGCGCCGGTGGTGATACGGTTGACGGGTTTCAGGTTGTATTCCTTGGCCGGCATGCTCCGCTCCGGGAAGGCGGGAAGGCATGAGATGCGCCTGTGGGGGTCAAGTATATCACCGAGGTGGTCCATCGCGAACGGCGCAGGTGTCGTTCAGGCGGTCGAGGCGCACGGAACCGTGGTCGATGTGCAGCACGCTGACGGATGCAGGCTGCACGACCAGGCGTTGGAAAAGGTCCAGGGGCAGGCCCAGGTAGTGGGCGATGGCGATCTTGATCACGTCTGAATGCGAGACGCAGGCGAAAGCGGCCCGTGGACCGGGGTGCAGCGCGCGCAGCGCTTCCAGCTCGGCCACCACGCGGGCCTGGGCCTCGGGATAGGATTCTCCTTCTGGGAAGCGCGCCAGGGTGGGCGTCTGCTGGATGGTCTGCCAGAGCTTGCCTCGCCGAACCACCTTCAACGATCGCCCTTCCCAGCGGCCGATGTGGATCTCACCCAGGCCGGGGCGCGGCGTCACCTCCAGCCCCTGGTCGCGGGCGATGGGCTCGGCCGTCTCCATGGTGCGCTCCAGGGGGCTGGCGTAGACGGCCTGCAGGCGCGTCGCCTTCAGGGCGCGACCAAGAGCTTCGGCCTGGGCGCGGCCCCTCTCGTTCAGGTGCACGCCGGGCAGCCAGCCGGCCAGTTTCTTGCCCAGGAAGTCGTTTTCGCCGTGACGGATCAGATAGATGGTGGTCATGTTCTGCCTCGGATGTGGGTTTCAGCCGCCGCCGGAGGTCCTTCCCGGCAGGTGATCAATCAGCCGCAGGGCGGGCACCGGTGCCCGGCGCGGTGAGCGCTCGCGGGTGCCATATGTCAGCGCGCCTGCGGACCGCTGCGCCCATGGTGGCGCTTGGCGCGTTCGATTTCCTGCTGCGAGAGGTCGGGGACCTCATGGGTCTGCTCGAGGCCGAGGGCTTTGCGCTGCGCTTCGCGCCAGCGCTCCAGGCGGCTCCGTATCTCCTGCTCGTATCCCTGATCACTGGGACGGTAGAAATAGGTACCCCAGAGGCGCTTTGGAAGGTAGCCCTGGCCCACGTGGTGAGCGGGGTGATCGTGTGGGTAGCGATAGCCCTGACCGTGGCCCAGGGCCTTGGCGTCGCGGCTGCTATCCTTCAAGTGGTCAGGCACCTCGACGATGCCTTGTTCTTCGATGAGTTTGTAGGCCTTGAAGTAGGCGCCGGTGGTGTTGGACTTGGGGGCGGTGGCCAGATAGAGCGTGGCTTCCACCAGGGGATAGACGCCTTCGGGCAGGCCGACGTAGTCGAAGGCCTGGGCGGCGGCGGAGGCCACCACCAGGGCCATGGGGTCTGCCAGTCCGACATCTTCCGAGGCCAGGATGAGCAGGCGGCGGACGATGAAGCGCGGGTCCTCGCCGGCGTAGAGCATCTTCGCCAGCCAATAGAGGGCGGCGTCGGGGTCGGAGCCGCGCACGGACTTGATGAAGGCGGAGACCGTGTCGTAGTGGGCGTCGCCGTCCTTGTCGTAGAGCACGGCCCGCCGCTGGATGGATTCCTGGGCCACCTCGAGCGTGATGTGGATGACCCCTTGCTCATCGGGTGGCGTGCTCTCGACGGCCAGTTCGAGGGCATTGAGCGCGTTGCGGGCATCGCCGCCGGCCACGCGTACCAGGTGATCCAGTGCGGCGGGGTCGAGGCGCACCTGGCGGTCGCCAAAGCCCCGCTCGCGGTCATTCAGCGCGCGCTCGATGACCTGCCGCACTTCGTCGTCCTGCAGGGGGCGCAGTTGGAAGACGCGCGAGCGCGAAACCAGGGCGGAGATGACCTCGAAGTAGGGGTTCTCTGTGGTGGCGCCGATGAGGGTGATGGTGCCGTCCTCCACGTGCGGCAGCAGGGCATCCTGCTGGGCCTTATTCCAGCGGTGAACCTCATCGACGAAGAGCGTGGTGCGCTGGCCGTGCAGCTTGCGCCGCTCGCGGGCGGCGGCGATCACGCGGCGCAGTTCACGGACTCCGGCCAGCACGGCGGAGATGGTCTCGAAGTGGGAGCGGGTGTGGTTGGCGATGATCATCGCCAGGGTGGTCTTGCCGGTGCCGGGTGGACCCCAGAGCAAAATGGAGGAGAAAAGACGGTCGGCCTCGATGGCGCGCCGCAACAGCCGGCCAGGGCCGAGGATGTGTTCCTGGCCGATGAACTCCTCGATGGATCGGGGGCGCATACGGGCCGCCAGCGGCGCCTCACGCGCCATACGCTGCTTCAGAGCGTGGTCAAAGAGGTCCATGGGGTGCCTGCCGGGGATTGTACCATCCAGGGCAGGCCGCGGGTTCAGCTCTGGCGGCGCAGCACGCGGGCCAGGAAGGTGTAGCCCAGCAGGGCCAGGTACAGGAAAAAGGAGAGGATATCGAGCAGCAGAAACAACAGCAGAGATGCGAGCGATTGGGCACCCATCATGAACCCTCCGGCCATTTCATTTTACACCAACCTGCGTCCCGTGAGCTGATGATAGGCCGACAACCCGGAGACGCTGGGCCAGGGGAAAGCAGCGCGGTTCGGGCCTGGGCCTGTGATAGAATCCCTCGACCCGGCAGCTTAGGCGGTCGGAGAGGATGGGCGAACCAAGGATAAAGGAGCAGCGGGAGATGGAAGACGAGAAACGAGTGATCGCGGAAGGGGATGTGGTGAGTCTGGAGTACACCCTGCGGGTGGATGGCGAGGTCGTGGATACCTCGGAGGGCGGCGAGCCCATCGAGTTCATTCAGGGCAGCGGTCAGATCATCCCGGGTCTGGAAAAGGAACTCTACGGCATGTCCTTGGGCGACGACAAGCAGGTGGTCGTTGGACCGGTCGACGGCTATGGCGAGCTGGACCCCGAGGCCGTGATGACTTTCCCCAAGACCGACTTTCCGGACAACATTCCCATGCAGGTGGGCACGGAACTGCAGTTGCGAGACAACCAGGGACGCGTTTACAACGCCCGCATCGTGGGCATCGAGGGCGATGAAGTGCGCCTGGACTTCAATCATCCATTGGCGGGCAAGGAACTCACCTTCGATGTCAAGGTGGTCGGGCTGCGCGCGGCTACGGATGAAGAACTCACTCACGGCCACGTGCACGGCCCGGAGGGCAGCTGACCCAGTCCGGCATGGCCATTCCATCGCGGACAGTGAGACTGGTTCTGGCTTCGGCTTCCCCCAGGCGACGCGAACTGCTGGCGCTGACCGGGTGGGCGATCACCGTTCATCCGACAGCGATCGATGAACGGCCACGCCCGGGTGAGGCCCCGGCGGAACTGGTGAGGCGTCTGGCTCTGGATAAGGCCCGTGCCGCACACGCCGACCACCCAGGGTCGCTGGTGCTGGCGGCCGACACGATCGTGGTCGACGGGGAGCGGATCCTGGGCAAGCCCCAAGACGTCGAAGAGGCGCGCGCCATGTTGCTGGCGCTGCGCGGCCGCTCGCATCGGGTGCTGACCGCGCTGGCTCTGGTGGACTCCGATGGCCGGGAGCAATTGGAGCTGTGCGAGACCATGGTCCCCATGCGTGCCTACAGCCTGGAGGCGATGGCAGCTTACGCGGCCTCTGGCGATCCTCTGGACAAGGCAGGCGGTTACGCCATTCAACATGCGGGCTTCCAACCGGTGGAGCTGGAGCGCCTGGCAGGTTGCTACGCCAGCGTAATGGGGCTGCCGCTCTGCCACCTGACGCGCGCCATGAGGGGCTGGGGCTATGAACCGGCGCAGGACGTCCCTGGCGCGTGCCAGCGGTTTACAGGGTATGATTGCCCTGTGTATGGACCCATCCTGCGAGGTGAACGTTGAGGTGGATCTGCGTACCGCTTGGGGCTTTGTTGCTGGCCGGCTGCGGCTTGCTGAGCGGCGGGACGCCAACGCCGGGGCAGCCGCCGACGCTGCCGCCTCCGGCGGTGACCCACCTGCCGGCGCCTGATGCCGAGGCGGCCGCCGGGCGCTTCCTGGACGCCTGGAAAGAGGGGGACTATGAAGCGATGTACGCCATGCTCACCCCCTTGACTCAGGATGCCCTCTCCTTCGAGGACTTCAAGGCGCGCTACGATGAGGTGCGGGTGGCGGCCGCGATTACGGGCGTCGACTATGAGATCGTCTCCTCCCTGGTGAACCCCCAATCAGCCCAGGTGCGCTATCGCGTCACGCTGAGCAGCGCTGTGGTGGGCGACCTGGTGCGGGAGACCTTCATGGACCTGAAGCGCATCGAAGGCGAATGGCGCGTGGCCTGGAGCGAAACCACCATCCTGCCCGAGCTGGAAGGCGGCAACCGGCTGCGGCTGACCATCGACCCGCCGACGCGCGCCAATATCTACGACCGGGAGGGGCAGGGGCTTGCCGTGCAGGAGGAGGTAGTCGGGCTGTACATCGTGCCCAATACCATCGGCGACGAGGACGCCGAGGACGCCATGCTGCGCGTGCTCTCGCGGCTGTTGGACGAGCGGCCGGAGAACATCCAGGCGCGTTACGACGCCGTGCGCGGCACCGACTACCTGATTCCCCTGGGCGAGGTGCGGCTGTCGGAGTTCCAACGCGTGCAGGGGACGCTGGCCGCGGTGGGCGGCGTCCAGTGGGGCGAGTACTCGGGCCGGTTCTACGTGGACGGCGGCCTGGCGCCCCACGCCGTGGGCTACGTGCAGCAGATCAGCAGGGAAGAAGTTGACGACTACATGGCGCGCGGCTACCTTCCGGATGAATTCGTGGGGCGCACGGGCATCGAGGCCGCCTTCCAGGACGATTTGCGCGGCAAGCCGCAGGGTGTGCTGCTGCTGACGGATGCCGGGGGCCAGGTGATCGAGAAGCTGGCCGAGCGTCCCTCCGAGCCGGCTCAGGCTGTCTACACCACCCTGGACCGCGACCTGCAGCGCTACGCCCAGCAGGCCATGGCAGGCTTCAATGGGGCCATCGTGGTGCTGGAGCGAGACACGGGGGCCGTGCTGGCCATGGTGTCCTCACCCGGCTTCGATCCCAACCTCTTCCACCCCCGCAACCCCAACAGCGGCGACGGGTTGACGCTGCTCTTCCAGAACCGCAATCAGCCCCTGGTCAACCGGGCCACGCACGGGCTCTACCCCCTGGGCTCGGTCTTCAAGATCATCACCATGGCCGCGGCGCTCGAATCGGGCGAATACGCCGATGACACGATCTACACCTGCGACGGCTACTTCCGTGAGCTGCCTGGCTATACCTTCACCGATTGGACGGTGGAGAAAGATCTGCCGCCGCACGGCGAACTCACGCTGGTCCAGGGGCTGGAGCGCTCGTGCAACCCCTATTTCTGGCACATTGGACTGGACCTCTACAATAAGGGGATGACCACGGCCCTGCCGGATATGGCGGCCGCCTTCGGCCTGGGCAAGCCTACAGGCATCGAGATCGGCGACGAGGCGGGCGTGGTGCCCAATCCCGAGTGGAAGCTGGAGAACGTGGGCGAGGAATGGGGGCCGGGCGACGCGGTGCAGCTGGCCATCGGCCAGGCGCAATTGAACATCACCCCCTTGCAGGTGGCACGCTTCATCGCCGCGGTGGGCAACGGCGGGACGCTCTACCGGCCTTACCTGGTGGAGCGGGTGCAGAGCCCGGAGGGCCAGGTGAGCTACCAGGCGACGCTGGAAGTTCAGGGGCAGCTCCCCGTGAGCCCCGAGAACCTGGCCGTCATCCAGCAGGCTATGGCACAGGTGGTGCGAGCTCCCAAGGGCACGGCCCGCAGACGCTTCCTGGGCCTGAACCTGAACGTCGCCGGCAAGACGGGGACGGCCACCAGCGGCTTCGGCGAGCCCCATGCCTGGTTCGCCGGATACACATTCGAAGAGCGCGAGGACAAGCCGGATATCGCAGTGGTGGTGATCGTGGAGAACCAGGGCGAGGGGTCCGAATGGGCCGCGCCCATTTTCCGCCGCGTGCTGGAGGCCTATTTCTTCGGCCGCCCACTTTCCTTGTATCCCTGGGAGTCGCAGATCGGCGTGACGCGCACGCCGACTCCGACCGAGGGCCCGGAGGCAGCAGCCCCTGAAGGAACCCCAACCCCCTGACTCATCAAGCATGGCTGTGAGCGAGGATCTGCTCCCCGGTCTCGTCATACGCGCCCAGTCGGGCTTCTTCGCCGTGGAGACGCCGCAGGGCGTGGTGACGGCGCAGTTGCGAGGCCGCCACAAGCGCCGGCGCCGCGCGCGGGATCTGATCGCGGTGGGCGATCGGGTGAAGGTGTCCCTGGTGGATGAAGGCGTGGCCGCCATTGAGGAGATCGAGGAGCGGGAGCGGGCGCTCTCGCGTCGTGCGCCGGGCAGCGAGCGCGAACAGGTCATCGTGGCCAACCTGGACCAGGCGGTCTTCGTCTTCTCCTGCGCCGAGCCCGCGCCCAACTTCCGGCTGCTGGACAGGTTGTTGGTGGTGGCCGAATCGCAGGACATCCCGGCGGTCATCTGCGCCAACAAGGTGGACCTGATCGGCGGGCGAGAGGCCAGGGGCCTCTTCGGTGTATACGAGAGGCTTGGGTATCCCGTGTTCTACACCTCGGCCAAAACCGGGGAGGGCATCGACGAGCTGCGCCAGGCGTTGATCGGCAAGCTTTCGGTCTTCGCCGGGCCCTCAGGGGTGGGGAAGTCGAGCCTGCTGAACGCCATCCAACCGGATCTGGGGCTGCGCATCGGTGAAGTGAGCAAGGCCACAGGCCGCGGGCAGCACACCACCGTCGTCCCCAAGCTGGTTCCCCTGGAAGGGGGCGGTTATGTGGCTGATACGCCGGGGGTGAAGGCCTTCGCCCTGTGGGACATCGAGCCCGAGGAGCTGGATGGTTACTTCCGCGAGATCAGCCCGCTGGTGGCCCATTGCGCCTTCAGCGATTGCACGCACGTTCATGAGCCGGGGTGCGCCGTCCTGGCGGCGCTGAAGCGCGGCGAGATCAGCCGCCAGCGCTATGAATCCTATCAGCGCCTGCGCCTGGGGGACCTGGATTGAGGCCCCGACCCGCGCGATCCCCCACCGCGGTTTGACAACCTCTGAAGGCCATGCCAGGGTTGGGCAGCGATAGTCGTTGCCACCTGACAGGGGGTGACCATGTTTCCCTTCAGCGGCTCTCCTGATCCCTTGCGAGGTCTATGCCAACCCCTCATCGCTCTGGCGGCGCTCGTCCTGGCGCTGCTGGCTTGATCTTTCCTGGCCGGCAGCTCGAGCGAGGCCACTCCCAGGCCCGGACCAACTGCAACCACGCAGGCCTTCGCCGCGCCGGCGAGTGGACCCTCCCAGGATGATTTCACCGCAGATCGCGGCTACTGGATCGAATGTGATGAGTGCTGATGGGAGGGCGGCGCGGCCTGTGACGTCTGGCAAAGGCCCCCGGTCCCCTCGAGGCGTGAGAGGGCGTCGGGGACTTTTGCTGTTGGTCGGCTGCGATCGCAGGCTGCCAGCAGGCGCTTGCTTCGCTGTCCTCTTGGCGGCATAATGAACAGCGAGAGGGTGGAGAGCGACGCCGCTCTCGATGAGGGACGGACTTCAGGTTGGTCCCGGGGAGGCCGGTGCCGGTGGCCTCCAGCGGGGCCGAGGAGGTGGGTGTCGTGGCGCGTAGATCTCGGTGGGTCCTTCAGGTCGTCGCCATCTTGCTGCTGACCATGGTGGTCGCGGCCTGCAATCTGTCCGCGCCGGGATCGGTGCCGCTGCCCACCAACCCATCGACGCCGGCCCAGCCCCCGCCTCCGAGCGGGGGGATCGCGGGACGCGTTTGGCTGGACCGCTGCGCTACCGACCAGCAGGAGGGTGCCCCGCCGCCGGGCTGTGTCGCTGATCCGGCTGGCGGCTTCATGCCCGATGGTGTCATGGGAGCCGATGAGGCCGGCATCGGCGGTGTGCAGGTTTCCCTGGCCGCCGGCGAGTGTCCCCAGCAGGGCCCGGCCATCGGGGCCGTCACCGGGCCGGACGGACTGTACGTTTTCAGCAGTCTGCCCGCCGGCAAGTATTGCGTGAGCATCGATCCGCTTCAAGGGTCGAATGCCAGCGCGTTGGGCGCTGGCACCTGGACGTACCCGGGCGGATCGGCCGATGCCGCCCAGGCGCAAGTCTCACAGAGCGTGCAACTGGCGAAGGATGACGTCCGCACTGACGTAAACTTCGGCTGGAGGCGCCTGGAAGCCGCCTCTCCTGAGCCGACGGCCGCCGCCTCTCCCGTGCCGACCGATACGCCCATCCCGCCGGCCACGGCAACCGCGCTGCCTTCCCCATCGCCGACCACGACGCCCGCCCTCACCGCCACGCCTGGTGCCACGCCGACCCTCGCGGCGGCCGACCCGCGCGACACGCTGGGCGAACCCGCCTTCCAGGACACCTTCACCACCGCCCAGAACTGGGCCCTCTACGAAGACGACAATGTGGGTTTCACCCTGCAGGACGGCAAGCTTCGCATGCAGGCCTTCGACCCTGATTTCTGGGAAGGATGGCTGCTGTCCTGGCCGGTGGTGTCGGATTTCTACCTCGAGATGCGCGCCACTACGGGGGATTGCAATGGGCCCGATCGCTACGGCTTGATGGCGCGTGCTACCAGCAGTGACAAGGGCTGGGTGGGATACCTCTTCGGCGTCACCTGCAACGGCAACTACGCGCTGCGCTCATGGGAGGGCGATTCCTTCCGCAAGATCATCGACTGGACCCCCAGTTCCCTCATCCGCACCGGTCCGAGCCAGACCAACCGCCTCGGCCTGTGGGCCGAGGGTGACAACCTGAGGCTGTACATCAACGGGACGCTGGTGGCGGAAGTGCAGGATCAGGGACATGAGCAGGGCAAGTTCGGCCTGTTCATCGGATCCGGCCAGACGCAGGATATGACCGTCTGGGTGGAGGAAGTGGCCTACTGGACGCTGCCCTGATAGGTTTGCACGCGGTTCGCAGGAAGTGATGATGGGGGCGGGTCAGCTCGTGGGCCCGCCTCCCTGCCTTTCGGGCGGTCGAAGTCGGGTGGCGAAGGTATCGGGCGGCTGCGGGGCGTCGATGGTTGCAGGTTGGGATTGGGGAGGTCGGGCGGAGCGGGGCGAAGGGATCAGATGGGGCGCAGGACGCGATCTTCGCGCAGGCGCTTGAACCACAGCGAGGCGCCGCGCGGCATGGATTCGATGGCTGCCTCTTGCCAGGCTCGCACGCCGAGCCCCTGGATGGTCTGGGGCTTGTAGCCGACGGCGCGCCAGGTGCCGACGTGCTGGGCCAGATAGGGGGGCAGGAAGAGCAGCGAGGCTTCGCTCTGCAGCTCGGTGGAGGCCTGCTCGACGGTCTCCATCAAGGCCGGGATGGCCTGGTCCAGCGACAGGCCCGATTCGAAATAGAGCTCGTCGATGCGGGTGACCAGGTTCTCGACCTGCCAGCCCGCCACGCCTACCAGATCCCCTTCGCGCTCCAGGAGCAGATAAGCTTTCTCGCCGAAGGCGGCCATCACGTCCTGGCGGGTCATGCGGCGCTTGCCGTGTGTGACGCGCGTGATGAAGCGGGCGATCTCCGCCGCGTCCTGCGGCCGGCCGCGCCGCACGATCAACCGACCGGGGTGCGTGATGGTGGGCGACTCGAGCAGCGGTTCCTTGGGCTTGGGGAGTTTGGACCAGGCAGCCTGCACCTGGTTCCAGGTGTTCTCAAAAGTGCCGTTGTTGTGGATGACCACGTTCGCGGCGCGCAATTTGAGTTCCTGGGGGGGTTGGGCGGCGATGCGTTGACGGGCGGCCGCCTCCGACATCTTGCGCTTGTGCATCAGGCGCGCCACCTGCAGTTTTTCTGGGGCGTGGACCACCCAGATGCTGTCGCAGCCCGCGGCCAGGTCGGTCTCCAGGAGCTTGATGGCTTCGATGACCACCACGCTCTGCTTGGCGCGTCGGATCAACAGATCCACGGCGTGGGTCACCAGAGGGTGGACGATGGCCTCCAGGCGCTGCAGGGCTTGCGGGTCGGAGAACACGAGCTTGGCCAGGCGCCCGCGGTCGATGTATCCCTCTTCGTCAAGCACCCATTCGCCGAAGGTCCTCACCACCACGGCGTAGCCCGGCGCGCCCTTGGCGATGGCGCGATGCGCCAGCGCGTCGGCGTCGATGCCGTATGCACCCAGATGCTCCAGCATCTTGCGTACCACGCTCTTGCCTGTGGCGATGTTGCCCGTGATGCCTATGACGTACTTGCCTGGCCAGCGGCTCAAGAGAAGCCCTCCCGGTATCCCCTGGATGCGATTCTAGTGTCTGGTCGCCCCCTTGTCAAAGGCATCATCGGATGGTCTGGGCGAAGTAGACCTGGTTGCC
>JAJRUD010000164.1 GCA_024277995.1 Chloroflexota bacterium | reverse complement strand
GACAACAGCCTCAGGATTGTCACGAAGCCACTTCGATGCCGCCTCAGGTGAACTGAAGAAATGGACCTTGCTGCAAAAGGCACCCCTCACCTCTTC
Source organism: Chloroflexota bacterium (assembly GCA_024277995.1). Classification (GTDB taxonomy): domain Bacteria; phylum Chloroflexota; class Anaerolineae; order Anaerolineales; family E44-bin32; genus JAJRUD01. Next base: position 19,015 of record JAJRUD010000164.1, on the reverse strand, counting down.
GATGGTCTCAGGCGTCACCAGTGACATGACGGCGCTGCCTGGCTCGACACTCACCAGCTCTTCAGGCGTCACTTGTAACCTCACTCCATTCCCGGTGACCGGACTGGGCGACTCTATATGGGCCGGCTTCCCCAGGATGAAAGGGAAGAGCAGGGCGTCCAAGGCGCACCAGGTGAACAAGGTGCGGTCATCCAGCTTCAACTCATGAGGGGTCGGGCGAAGCGTCAGCCCCATGCCGGTCAGGTTGCCCTCATCATCCAGATCGGCACTCGGCAACCGCTGCAGAAGCCGGACGGCTTCTGCGCGGGGTATTCCGATCAGCACAGCAACTTGATCGGGGGATACGGGTTTCCCCATCGCCAGCAGCAGGAGAAGTTATCTGAAGAGCTCAGGAAAACCTTCCTCTCCTGAGACTTCGAGGAACACCCCCGACAATCTGGAACTCAATTCTCCGATGTCTATCGTTGCCATGCGCAAATGCTCCTTCCCGCGCCGCTTGAATGGATACCGCGAGAGGTCAGCCTCGCCGGTCTAACCTGCGCGCCCTCCATCACAAAGCCGAGAGAATCAGCGGCAGGTAGCGTCCCTGGAACCAGATCAGGTAAAGTCCGGCGGCGATCAACAGGATGGCGCTGACGCGATCCACGTAGGGCAGCCAGCGCCGGAAGAACTGGATCGAAGCCTCCTTGAGCAGGGCTGCGCCCACTGCCACGCTCATCAACACAGCGGAGATCCCTGCACCGTAGGCGAGCAGCATGATCGCATTGGCGCTCCCACTCGTCGCCGCCAGGCCGGCTCCCACCACGGCGAGGAAGATGGGCAACGTGCAGCTGAGCGAGACCAGGCCATAGGCTGCGCCGAAGAGGAAGACGGTCCAGGGGTTGCGCGCCCGCAGGTCCAGGCCGGGTTGCGGTATGAGGATCGACAATGAGCGCCCGAGGAGCAGCCACAGGCCGAGCAGCACCAGCGCTGCCCCGACGGCCAACCCGGCCAGAGGCATAAAGCGCACGATGACGCGCAGGCCGGCGGTGATGATCGCCGCCGTGCCGCCGAAGACGACCAGGAAGCCGGCCGTGACCAGCAGTCCAAGCGCCACCCCCTCCAGGGCACGGCGGGGCAGCGGCCGCGCGGCGTAATCGGCCTCGGGTGAGCCCAGGTAGTATGAGACGAAGGAGGGCAGCATGGCCCAGCCACAAGGATTGACTGTGGCGACCAGGCCGGCGGTGAAGGCGAAGGCCAGGTTGAGTCCGGTCAGTTCGAATCCGCTCATAAGCTCATCTCTCTCCGTCAAGGCCTGGCGCGGGGATGACGCCGACGGCTGCCCTGCCTCTGGACCAGGGCAGCCGCACCCGCAGTTGTTGCCGCGCGCGGGACGCTACCCGGCGCAGCAGCTAAGCTTGGCGATGTCCTTCTCGAAAGCGAGCGCGGCCAGCTTGATCCCCTCCACATTGGTCATGTAGGGGAACATGGTCGCGCGCAGTTGGCTGACGGTGATGCCGAAGCGCAGTGCGAGGGAGGCCACCTGGATGATCTCGCCCGCTTCGGGGGCCAGGATATGGGCGCCCAGCAGCCGGTCGCTGACGCTGTCGGCCACCAGTTTGATCAGGCCGCGAGTGTCGCGCGCCGCCAGCGCGCGCGGCACGTACTCCATGGGCAACGTGCTCACGGCAACGTCATACCCCTCTTGGCGCGCCTGGGCTTCCGTCAAACCGGCCGAGGCCACCTGGGGATCGGTGAAGGTGACGCGGGCGATGTAGCTGGAGTCGTAGACCCTTCCGGCGCCGGTCAGGGCGTTCTCGGCGGATAGGGACCCGCCATAGGCTGCCACGTACACGAACATATCGCGCCCGGTGACGTCGCCGGCGGCGTAGATGCGGGGGTTGGCCGTGCGCAGCGTCTCATCCACCAGGATCTCACCCCGCTCGCCGAGCTGCACCTCCGCCAGCTCCAGGCCCATGCCGGTTGTGTTGGCCCGCCGCCCCGTGGCCACCAGGAGTTGCTCAGCCTCGAAGGTCCGTTCGATCCCCTCGCGTATCCCACTGAGGCGATATCCGCCCTCGCGCTTCTCGACGCTGGCCGTCTGGAAGCCGCTGACGATCTGCAGGCCGAGGGCCTGCAGATAGCCGGTCAGGGCCTGGCTGATGGCCTCATCCTCGAAGGGGGCGATGCGCGGCAGCAGTTCCAGCACGGTGACGGCGGTCCCGGCGCGGGCGTAGATCTGAGCCAGCTCCAGGCCCACTGCGTTGGCGCCCAGCACGATCATGGATTGCGGGAGTTCCTTCAGGTCCAGGGCGGCGGTGCTGTCCAGGTAGCCGGCCTCGGCCAGGCCAGGGATGGGGGGAGCCCAGGGCCGGGCCCCGGTGGCGATCACCACCTTGGCCGGCCTGTAGGGAAGACCGTCGATCTCAACCTGGTCCGAGCCGGTGAAGCGCGCGCGGCCCTGGATGAGGGTGATCCCGGGGTAGGACTGGAGCACGTCCAGGTATTTGGCCTGGCGCAGCTCGGCCACCAGCTCGTCCTTGTGGGCGATGATTTCTGGCCATGAGAGCCGGCCGCGGGAGGTCTGCACGCCGCGGAAGCGATTCGGGCCGGCCCGGTGGTAATGCTCCATGGCGCGGATGAGGGCTTTGGAGGGCACACAGCCCACGTTGACGCAGGTGCCGCCGATGGTGCCCGCCTCCACCAGAGCGACTTTGAAGCCCAGTTCGGCGCCCTTGATGGCGGCGGCGAAACCGGCCGAGCCGCCGCCGATGACCATCAGGTCGAAATCCTGGCCCTCTCCGTCCTCACCGGGTGCCTCCCCCAGCGGCTCGCGGGCTCGCAGCCTGGCCCTGTACCCGGCGGCTTCCACTGCTTTGGCCAGCGCCGCTGGATCCACGGTGCTTTCGGCGATCACGCTGGCCCGCCCGGAATCCCATCCAGGGACCTCGACCACCTGTACGCCCTTCACGCCCTTCAGGGCTTTGACGACGTGTGCGACACACGAATCACAGGTCATGCCCTGGATTTCCAGTTCGAGTCGTTCTCGGTCGCTCATGGTTCGCTCCTCCGCCCCAATCAGGGCTATTATCCCCCTCCCCCCTATGGGGATAGCGCGAGTATAGGCCCGCAGCAGGCGGGTGTCAATGGTGCGGGCTATCGAGGCCGACGCAGCAGCGCGCCGCGGCCGGCACCTCACACTGGCCGCGGCAGCGATGGCCCGCGCGCTGCCGCGGGGCTTCTCTCATGCCATCCCGCCTTGCCGCGCTCGCCCAAGGCCGATGGTAGAATGACGCACCATGAAGGTTCTGGTAACCGGCGCGACGGGTTTCATCGGTTCACACTTATGCCGTGCCCTGCTCAGGCAGGATCACCACGTGCGGGCGTTGCAGCGTGCCACGAGCAGCCTCCTGGCGCTGGAAGGCCTGTCGCTGGAACGCGTCGAGGGAGACCTTTTCGAGCCCGCCTCGCTGCTGAGCGCGATGGAGGGTGTGGAGGTCGTCTTTCACTGCGCGGGAGAAGTCGGGAAGTGGCGCGACCCGAAGCGCATGGCGGCCAGCCACGTCCAGGGCACGCGCAACGTGCTGCAGGCGGCGCGGCGTGCGGGGGTGCGGCGGGTGGTGCACACTTCATCAGTGGCTGCGTTGGGAGTGCCGGACCACCGGCCGGAGCGCGCTGGCGAGACGATACCTCTGATGGATGAGCGTCACCAATGGAACGCCGATGGGCACCATTGGCCCTATGGATACGCCAAGCACATGGCTGAGAGGGAAGTGTTGCGGGCGGTGTCGGGCGGGATGGACGTGGTCATCGTGAACCCGGCAGCCGTCTTCGGGGCGGGTGACCTGAACCACGTCTCTTCGGGCGTGATCTGGCACATGGCTCATGGCCGTGTGCCGCCCATCGTCCCTGGCGGATTGAACGCGGTGCATATCGACGATGTGATAACTGGGATGCTGGCGGCCATGGCGCGCGGCAAGGCCGGTGAGCGCTACATACTGGGCGGCGAGAACCTGACGCATGCTCGCTTGCTGGCGACGATAGCGGAGGTGGTAGGACGGCCGGCGCCGCGCATCGCGCTCCCGGTGTGGCTGCTGCGCGTGCTGGCGCCTGCCCTGGATGCCCTGGGGCGCGTCTTTCCGCTTCCGGTGCGAGGCGGGCTGCTGCGCATGGCCGGCTATTACTTCTATTACGATATCCGCAAGGCCCAACGCGAGCTTGGAGTCCCACAGCCCAGGCCTTTCCGCCAGGCCGTGGAGGAAGCCTTCGCCTGGTACCAGGCGCATGAACTCTAGCCCGCCGCGCCGCTGCAGGGGCGCGGCGCGCACGCTGCGAGCGCGCTCGACCCCGGCCCGCCAGCAGGCCTGACGGAGGGGAGCGCCCTGCAGGCTTCCGTGATAAAGTTACCCATTCATGTCGACCCTGAGATCGTCCCTTGGCTGAGAGGCTCGCTCCCGCCAGCCGCCCGGAACGGGAGGCTATCTGGCTGGAGGCTCTGCGCGCCGCGGCGGGCGTGGCCCGCCGGGCTGCCGCCAGCGAGCGGGTCGTCCTGCGCGCTGTCGCGGAGGAGCTGAAACGCCTCCGCTTGCGAGGCAGCGTGGGGCTGCTGGACGAGGAAGGCCGTCTGGTAGTCAGGTCGCAGTCCCTGAGCGGCACCATGGAGCGCTCGCTCGAGCGGCTCACGGGCCTGTCGGTGGCTGGCTATCGCTTTGATCCCCAAAAGGTCGACCTCTACAGACAGGCTCTGACGAGCCGCCAGGCCGCGTTCACGTCGAACCGAGCCGAAGTCGTCGCGCAGGTCATGCCGCGTCGACTGCAAGGGCTGCTGTCGCGCATCATGCGCATGCTGGGTGAGTATCCGGTCATCGTCGCCCCGCTGGTGCTGAACGACGAACTCCTGGGTGTCATCAACGTCACCGCGCCCTGGCTGCAACCGGAAGACTGCCCCATGGTGATGGCCCTGGCGGATCACGTAGCCATCGCTCTCGGACACGTTCGCTCCCGGGCCGAGATAGAGGCGGCTCTCCGCCGAGAACGGTTGCGCAACCAGGTCGCCGAGACCGTGGCCAGTGCGCTGGACCTTTCCATTGTGCTGGACCGATTCATACGCCTGGCGGTGGAAGTGGCCGGCGCGGATGCCGGAGTGATAGCGCTCATCAACCCCGAAAAGGACATCGTCGAGTATCCATACCTGTTCGGCTTGCCGGAAGAGCTTGCTCTCCGTCCCGTGCGCCGCGGCCAGGGGCTGGCCTGGCGGTTGATTGAGGCCGACGAACCCATCCTGCTGAGCGAGTATGGCAGCCACCCCCATGCGCTGCCGTCCTGGGTGAAGGCCGGAGTGCACGCCTTCCTGGGTGTGCCGCTGCGTGCGGGCGAGGAGCCTGTTGGGGCGATGGGGTTGTTCATCCTGGATGAAGAGAGGCGCTTCACGGCGGAGAGGGTCGAACTGGCGCAGGCCATCGCCAGGGTGGCAGCCATCGCCGTGCGCAACGCGCGACTGTACAGCGAAGCCCACCGGCGAGCAGAGGAAGCGCAGGCCCTGATGCGCACGGCCCATTCAGTCTCGGCCTCCCTCGATCTGCAGACGGTGCTGGACACCATCGCGCACGAGGCGAAGGCGCTCCTTGAGGCAGATGCCAGTCGCATTCACCTGCTCGACACAGAACGCGACGTGGTGCGCTGCGTGGCTGCCGTCGACCCGCGCGCTGAAGCCATCATGAGCTTCGAACTGCAGCCCGGCCAGGGGCTCATCGGCCACGTCATGCAGACCGGGCTCCCGCTGCTGGCCAACGACCCCGATGATGATACCTATGCCATGGGACTGCAGGTGCCAGGCACGCCGAGCGATGAACCGGAGGTGTTGGCTCTGGCCCCCTTGCGCATCCGTGAACGTATTTTGGGAGGTATGACTGTCCGGCGGATCGGCCGCGACCGTCCCTTCTCCCGCGAAGACCTTGAACTGCTGGAGGCCTTTGCCACCCACGCGGCGGTGGCCATCGAGAACGCCAACCTCTACGGCCAGGTCGAGGCACAGGCACAGCGACTGAAAGGCGAGGTGGCCGAGCGTGACCGCGATCTTGCGCGTTCTGAGGCCCGCTATCGCGCCCTGGTGGAGACTGCCCTGGCTGGGATCCTGCTGGTGGACACCGAAGGGTGCATCATCTACGCCAACGATGCCATCGGCCGCATCACCGGGTGGCCCAAGGATGATTTGATCGGCAAGCCCTTCAACAGCTTCCTGACGCCCCAATCTCGCAACCTGGTACGGGAGCGATTTCGCCTGCGCCTCACGGGCGAACGCCCCTCTCAGGAGATCTACGAGATCGACGTTCAGGGAAGATCAGGGGAGCGGAAAGCCGTCCTGCTTGCCGTAAGCCTGATCATCGACGAACGCGGTGCCCCCCAGGTCGCGAGTGCGCTCATGCTCGACATCTCCGAGCGCAAACGGCTCGAAGCTGCCCTGCAGGCCGAAAGGGACCGCCTGCAGGCCATCTTGAGGGACATCGGCGACGCGGTCATGGTGGCCGATCCGCAGGGGAGCATCGAATACGTCAACCCCGCCTGGGAACGACTGAATGGCTATGCCCTCCGCGAGGCCCTCGGTCGGCACGCCTCTCTCATCCAGAGCGATAAGACGCCGCCCGGCGTATATGATGAACTCTGGCGCGCGCTGGAGCAGGGCCGGGCCTGGCAGGGGGAGGTGATCAATCAACGCAAGGACGGCAGCCTGTACGATGCGGCGGTCAGTTTTACGCCATTGGAGGATGAGCAGGGGGAGCTGGTCAACGTCGTCGGCGTCCTGCACGACATCAGCCGCCTGAAAGAACTGGACCGAATGAAGTCCAAATTCATCTCCGACGTCTCCCATGAACTCCGCACGCCGCTCACCAACATCCGTCTCTATCTGGACCTGCTCAAGTCCACGCGAGACCGCGGGCGGGTGCAGGGCTACTTCGACACCCTCTTCCGCGAGACCGACCGCCTTGGTGTATTGATCGAGGATCTGCTGTCGCTCTCTCGCCTCGAGTCGGGTGCCACGCCTTTCTTGCCCGTGCCTCTGGATTTGAGGCATATGTTGGGGATGCTGGCCCGCGACCGTCGTGAATTGGCGACCCACCGAGGGCTGGCGCTGGGAATACGGGTGGCCGAGGACCTCCCCAAGGTTCTGGGGGACGAACGTCTGCTGATCCAGGTTTTCACCAACCTGCTCACCAACGCTATGAACTACACGCCTCCTGGCGGAAGCATCAGGCTGGGAGCAGTGGTTCATGAGCAAGAGGGAGTGGAATGGGTTGTGGCCTCCGTCGAGGATTCGGGGCTCGGCATCGCGTCGGAGGAACAGCCCCTGGTCTTCGACCGCTTCTTCCGCGGTGGGGCCAGCCAGGTCATGGGGGAACCGGGGACGGGCCTGGGCCTGGCGATCTGCAAACAGATCATCGAGCGCCACGGTGGGCGTATCACGCTTTGTAGTTCGCTGGGCGAAGGTTCAACCTTCAGCGTCTGGTTGCCCGCCTACCGTCGGACTTGAGCGAAGCGCGGTCAGCGAGAGGCCGAGTCGCTCGGCTTCAGCCTGCAGCGTATCCCGCCACGCCTCTTCCGCCTCACGGAACCTGGCCCCCAGTTCACCCCGCGCCTTGTCGCCACGGCAATAGATGCGTAGCTGCTCCGCACGGATTCTGGGGAAAGAAAGGGTGGTTGGCCTGCCAGGCGCAGCAATGGCGCGGCCAGAGCGGCCTGCATGATCGCCAGGGCGTTCTCGGCGCCCTCGACGTTGACGGACCACATGCGCCGCCGCTCGCGGCGGCCGATCCCCGCTTCATACCAGCCGGCGTTGTGGAACAAGATCTGCGGCTTGGAAACTTGAGGCGCGGTCCGCAACGAGGCGCGATGCGTCACGTCACCCAGAGTGAGGCGTGCCCCGATGAGGGCCAGGGCGCGCGCCGGCCCGCCGTCGGGGTTGCGCGTCAGCAGCGTCATCTCCCAGCCGCGGCCCAGTGCGCCGCACGTCAGATGGGTCTCGATGAACCCCGTTCCACCGGTGATCAGCACGCGCATGTCGGCCCTCCAGGCGGTGGGCCACGATTTTGAGCGCCATTGAGATCATTTTTTCCCTCTCTTTACATTCATCTCACAAGGCCACAACACCCGCCGCCTATCCTGAGGCCGTCGCTTGGAGGTGATCATGACCTGCAGAAAAGCCTGGCCATGGATGGCACTGATGATGAGTCTGATCGCGCTCACCGCGTGTGCCCGCCCCTGGCGGGGGACTGCAGCGACTGCAGCCCCGACTGCGGCCAAGGAAGAGACCACTCAGGAGGCAGAGGCCTTCAGCCTTCGCAACGCCCGCTACCTGGCGCTGCTGGATGGATCACGCGAGTCTCGGATGGACGTCTCTCCCGCCGAGCGCATCTATCTGAAGGCGGTCGAAGCTGCCCTGGATGGCGACTTCGAAAGCGCGAACGAACTGTTGGATCAGGCGATCGAGATGCTTCAGGTCGATCGGTGACCGCCTGCAGGCATCGGCCTGGAAGGACGGCCCGGAGGACTGGAGAGGAGGGAACTGTGATGAAAGGCAAATGGACGCTGGTTCTGGTTGTGGTCATGGTGGTGAGCCTGCTCGCCCCCGCGATGGCCTTCGCTGATCAGGGAGGCGGGACGGGAACGCTGGTCGCCCAGGGCGACGGCCTGGCCGGCCTGCGCGGCGGAGGGCAGGTGACCATCAGTGGCCGCGGCGTGCTGTACATCAAGGACAGCGGCGGCGATGCTGTGATCCAGGTGAGCGGGAAGGGCATTCGCACCGAACTGCCCAGCGGCTGGATCCGCTACGCGGGTTTCGACGGCGAGGCGCAGGTTCGCGGCAGCGCCATCACCGTCGCCCTGAGCGGCGTGAACATCCACCTGCGGGCGACCGGGCATGGCCGCTTCGCGCTCTGGGGCAGCGGGACCTATGAGGTGAATGGAGTGACGGGCGTCTGGACCGAGCGCGGTCAGGTGCTAGAGCTGCCTGCCGCACCGTAAACAAGCCAACCTGAGTGACTGCGCCGCGCAGGAAAAGGGGCTGCCTGAGGAAGACCTTCGGGCAGCCCCTTATCCATGAAGGTCCGATCTTGAGAAGATGGGCAGGGGGAGACAAAGCCTGCGGCGAGGTGGTTCCAATGCTGTGCGATGGCATAGAATAAACGTTCCAATGCCAAATTCAATGCCAGCGGTTAGACTCGCTCCTGACGGAGGATCCCATGAGACGCCACCACCTGGTCGTGCCCCTGACGCTGTTGCTTTCGTTGGCCTGCAACCTGCCCCTGAAGGCGCCGGCTGCCGCCACGGCGAAGGCTCCACCCTCACTTCCACCCACCTCTCTGCCTGCCACCGCTCCGCCGAGCCTGCCGGCGCCGCCGACGGCGGCGGCGACAACAACCGCTCCCGCCGCGCCCCAGGAGGCCATCCTGATCCTGGAGCCGGGCCCCGGCTCGCGCCTCACCAGCCCGGTCCGCGTGGCCGGTGTGGCCGACCCGGCCCATGAGCAAACGTTGGTGGTGCGGCTGCTGCTCGACGACGGCAGCACCCTGGCCCAGCGCCCGGTCAACATCGCCGCTGACCTGGGACAACGCGGGGCCTTCGCCGTCGATCTGCCTTTCATCGTGGGCACCGTCCGCCAGGGCTTCATTCAGGTCTTCGCTGAGAGCGCGCGCGACGGGGGGGTCACGCACCTGGCTTCCGTCGGCGTGCAGTTGAGCCCCTCCGGCGCGGCGAACATCCACCCCCTATCTCCCCATCCAGAGCAGATCGCCTTGCAGCAACCGGCCTCCGGGGCGACGGTGAGCGGTGGCAGCGTGCACGTGCAGGGCTTCGGCCTCGCCGGTTTTGAGCAGACTCTGCTGATCGAGGTGCTTGACGCCGACGGCGCCGTGGTGGGCTCGAGGCCGGTGACGGTGGAAGCCCCTGACCTGGGGTTGCCGGGTCCCTTCAGTGCGGACGTGCTCTACAGCGTGAGCGCGAGCGGCCCCGGTCGGGTGGTGGTGCGCGACGTGAGCCCGGCCTTAGGTGGCGACAGTCACGTCGCCAGTGTGGAGGTCACCCTTGCGCCGTGAGGCATGGAACGACGATGATTGACCCTGAGCGCGACGCGCCGACCAGGCCCAATCCCGTCAGGGCGCCTGGGGGAAACCGGGCGGCGGCCACCACGCGCCTGGTCGCCATTCTGGTCCTGGTGCCAACGGTGCCGGCGCTGCTGCTTTCGACGGCGGCCCTGGCGGCCTTCTACTTCGCGCCCACCCGCTTCGGGGCGCTGCTGGCGCGGCTGCCCGGGGACGAGTTCATCCGCACGTTGCTGGCTTTCGCCCCCGCCACGTTGTTCGCCGTGGTTGTGCTGGCGACGCTGTACGCCCTGGAGCGCCCCGAAGCGATCACGACCGCTCGCAGGGAGGCTCGTGCGCCAGGACCAGCCCCGCAGCCGGGCCGCCGGGCGACGAGCGTGCGCTGGGGCGCCAGGCTGGCGCTGGTGTTGCTGCTTCCACCCTTCCTCGGCTCGCTGGCAGCGCGCTTGATCGCCTTCCTGGCCCCCGATCGCACCGGCCGTCTGCTGGAGCGCCTGCCGGGCACGAGCTACCTGCGTCAGGCACTGGAAATCTCCCCCTACCTGCTGCTCGGCGCGCTGGCGGTGGCCGCGCTGCTGGCGCTGCACTGGGATGCAGGGACGATACGCCGCCTCTCCCGATGGGCAGCGGGATTGAGCCTGCTGGCGGCCATACCCATGCTTGGGCTCTCGGTGATCGCCTTGGCGCTGCGCCAATTCTCCCCTGGGCGCTTCAGCGCGCTGATCGGTCACCTGCCGACCGACACCATGGTACGTCTGGGTCTGGTCTTCGCCCCCCTGGTGCTCTTGGCGCTGGTGCTGTTGGCCGGGCTTTACCTGTGGCAAGGCTCCCAGCCCGCCGCAGAGGGCCGTGGGGCGCCGCGCGAAGGGCAGCGCGGCGTGCCAGCCGAAGGGCCTGTCCTGAGCGAAGCCGAAGGGCCTGTCCTGAGCCCGGCCGAAGGACCTGTCCTGCCCTCCGTCGAAGGAGCGGCCCAGGCGGGTGCCGGTCACCCTCGTCTGGCCGTCGCCGTGCTGGCCGGCGGGTTGGCGGTCACGTCGTTGGCCGCTCTGGCGCTGCTGGGCGCTCTGCTGGTTCTCTTGCTGCGTTAGCCGCAGAGGGGACGTCCGTGGTGGACGCGAACAAGCTGCTCTCCGAAGCCCCTTTCCTGCTGGCCCTGGTCGGCGCTTTCCTGGCCGGCAGCAGCGCTCTTCTGATGCGCCGTGCCTCGCTGGTCCTGGGATGGCGGCTGTGGCCCTTCACCTGGGTGCTGTCCGCTGCCGGCACTGCTGCAATCCTGTGGGCCTTCTCCTGGGCCTGGTCCCTCGAAGATCCCCTGCCGCCTGCGGCGGCGTTGCACCTGTTGGCCTGGCTGACGCTGGCCGGCGGCATAGGCCTGGCGGGGTGGGCCGGCCTGGTCCTGGGCCGCCGGGCCCTGTTGCCCGGGCCGCGCGACCGGCTGCAGACCGCGCCTCCCTACCGCCACCTGCGCCACCCGATGGCCCTGGGATGGGCGCTGGCCGGCCTGGGCGCTTCGGCCATCGTGGGCACCCGCCCGGCGTGGGTTTGCTATGCGATCTGGCTGGTCCTGCAATGGCTGCTGTTGCTGATGGAGGAGTGGGAGTTGCGCGCCCGCCTCCCGGCGGGGCCCGATTACTTCGGCCACACGCCGCGCTTCATTCCCCGCCGTCTGCGGCGGGGACACCGCTGATGGGGAATGCGCGGGACTTGAGTCGCAGCGGGTACGCAGTTACCCGGCGCTGAGGCGGCAGGGCTGGGACGCGACGACGGGAGGCCATTCCTGCCCTGGCCTCTCGCTGACGGGCCCTCGCCAGTGGAGAAGAGGGGCTACCCCCCTCCCGCTTCCCTTTCCCGCCGCATCCGCATCTCCTGGCGACGGAACTCCAGGCCGTCCCACAGCAGCGTGATCCCGGTAATCCCCAATATCGCTGAGAACAGGTCGCCGGAGACCAGCAGCGATATGTAGATCACCCCCAGGCCGAGCGCGAGAAAGGGCATCGCCGGCCGCGTTCCGAAGCGGGCGTGCAGCCTGCGCACCAATACGTGTCCCAGGCCGATGGTGGCGAAGGTGACCAGGGCCAGGATGGGGCCGGCCCATTGCAGGCTCATCGCTCGCTCTCCTGGCTCTCCTGTCGCTTGGGATTGGCCGGGAAAAGCCCCCGTCGTACCCGCTCTTCCTGATCCGGCAGCTCCAACGCGCCCCATATGATCGATCCGCCCAGGATTCCCAGCAGCGCCGAACTGGCGAAGGAGGGCATGAAGAGACTCGCTGCCGTGACCCCGATCCCCAGCGCGAGCACCAGCTTCCAGACCTGCGCCCCCACGTGGTATTCGAGCTTGATTACCCAGAGGAAACCCAAACCGATGGCCAGCAGCATGGTGATGCCGGTCCAGACTCCGGTTATGTTCACTGCGTTCTGTCCTCCTCGCGGTCGATCCAGCGGAAGACGAGCCAGGCGACCACGCCCACCGCGATCCCCACGCCGATCATGATCAGCAACGCTTGCATGGAAACACACCTTTCCCGGCTGATTCAGGGAGACCGCTCCAGGCGGTAGATGGCGCCCTCGCGGTCGTCGTAGTCGAGCAAGTACACCTCACCAGAAGGGCCCACGCCGAAGGAGCTGACGTTGTAATCCGTTTCGAACAGCAGCCCGTTCTGCCACCCGTCCTGGCCGCTGCGCAGCAGGCCCCAGATCCGCCCGGAGCAGAAGTCGGCGTACAGGTATACCCCCTGCCACTCGGGCAGCGCCGGATCGCGCACCACCACGCCGCCGGTGACGGAGCAGCCGAGGTCGCGGCCGTACTCGAGCACCGGGTCCGTCAGGCCTGCGGTGGTTTGCCCGGCGAAAGGATGCCGCCCCTCGCGGATGTTCCAGCCGTAATTCACCCCGCCGCCGGAGCCGGCCGGCTCGAAGTCGATCTCCTCCCACAGGTTCTGGCCGACGTCAGCGATGTACAGGTCGCCGGTCAGGGGGTCGAAGGCGAAGCGCCAGGGGTTGCGCAGGCCGTAATCCCAGATCTCCGGCCGGCCGCCGCCCTGCGCGAAGGGGTTGTCGGAGGGGATGGCATAGGCCGTCCCGCGCTCATCGTCGCGGTTGTCCACGTCCAGGCGCAGCAGCTTGCCCAGCAGGGTGTCGCGGTTCTGGCCGTTGCCCTGGGGGTCGCCGGCCGCGCCGCCGTCGCCGGTGCTGATGTATAGATATCCCTGCGGCCCGAAGACCATCCCCCCGCCGTTGTGGTTAGCGTAGGGTTGTTCGAAGCGCAGCAGGACCACCTGGCTGGCCGGGTTGGCGGCGGCGGCCTGGGGTGAAGTCTGATAGCGGGCGATCACCGTGTTCCCCGAAAGATCGGTGTAGTTGACGAAGAAGAGACCGTTCTCGGAGAAGTCTGGGTGGAGGGCCAACCCCAACAGGCCCTGTTCCCCGCCTCGATGTGCAACCTTGCCCCGCAGGTCCAGAAAGGGCGTGCCCAGCAACGCGCCGTCCGCGATGACCCGGATCAGGCCTCCACGCTCGACGAGGAACAGGCGTCCGTCGGGCGCGGCCTGCAGGTCCACCGGCTGCTTCAAGCCGTTGGCCACCTGCGTCCAGCGATAGCCGGCAGGTTCTGGAAGCTGCTCGACGAAGAGGGGCTCGGAGGTCGTTGTCGTCGCGGGCGGCAGTGTGGCCGGTGCCGCCGTCGATTCAATCTTTGGGGGCTGCGCGGTCACCGCGATGGCCGTCGATGCCGTGGGGGTGGACGGCGAACAGGCAGCGACCAGGGGGAGCAGCAATGGGATCAGGGCTCGTCGCATGGAGCACTCCTGGCGGAAGTGGCTTACAATTGTAACCCAACAGAGGGCCGGCGGGTCCCGGAACAGGGAGCGGCGGTGCTTCCGCCCGACGACGCCTCATCGCTGTTCTCAATATTGCATACAGGCAAGGGAGTGACCGTGTTTGAACCCTACGCGGCTGAAGCCCAATTCGCCCTGCAGGCTGTGCGCGCCGCGGCGCGTCTGTGCCGCCGCATCCAGGAGGAACGTGTCGCGCCGGCCATGACCAAGGCCGATCGCTCACCCGTCACCGTGGCGGACTTCGCCTCGCAGGCGCTGATAGGGCGCATGCTGATCGAGTCCTTCCCGCAGGACCCGCTCATGGCCGAAGAGGGCAGCGCTGCGCTGCGTACGCGCGAGGGCGCCGAAACGCTGCGGGTTGTGACCGAATACCTGGCCCGCCTCCATCCCGAGGCCACCCCCGAGAGCGTATGCCGGTGGATCGATCACGGCACGGCGGCTCCCGCCGGCCGCTTCTGGGTGCTGGATCCGATCGACGGCACCAAGGGTTTCCTGCGCGGTGAGCAGTACGTGGTTGCCCTGGCCCTGATCGAGCGGGGCGAGGTGGTGTTGGGGGCTTTGGGAGCGCCCAATCTGGGGCACGACCTGAGGCCGCAGGTGGGCGGCGCGGGGTGCGCGCTGCTCGCCGTGCGCGGGCGCGGCAGTTGGGCCACGCCCCTGGTGGAAGAGAGCCTCACCAGGTTGCAGGTTTCGCGGCGCAGCGAGCCGCAACGGGCTCGTCTGCTGCGATCCGTCGAATCCGGCCACACGGACGTGGCCAAGATCGAGGCCATCGCCGATGCCCTGGGGACGCGCGAACCACCGGTGCTGATGGACAGCCAGGCCAAGTTCGCCCTGATCGCCGGCGGTCGCGCCGAGCTCATCCTGCGCCTGCTCTCCCCGCACAATCCCGATTACAGCGAGAAGATCTGGGACCAGGCTGCGGGGTCGATCATCGTAGAGGAGGCGGGGGGACGGGTGACCGACCTGCGTGGCCAGCCGCTGGACTTCGCCGCCGGGCGGGAACTGCGCAATAACCTGGGCGTGCTGGTTTCCAACGGCCTGCTGCACCAGGTCGCGCTGCAGGCCGTGCGCGCCGTGGGCGCCGACCGGAGGCCGGAGGCGGCGTGAGACGCTGGCTGGCCCCACTCTGCGCGCTTGGCCTGGCGATCGCGGCTGGAGCGGCCGCGGCCACGGCTTCCGAGGTCGTCTTCGAGCGTATGCCTCACCTTGAGGACGAGTTCGCCCTGCTCTGGGAAGCCTCGGTCATGGCGCAAGGGACCATCGCCCTGCCCTCGCCTCCCGAGCCGAACTCCATCCTGGTACCCTTCGTCGTCGATTATCAGGGCCTCCGTTTCGGCAAATATCCTCCGGGCTGGCCGGCCGCGCTCTCTTTGGGCGTGCGCGCCGGGGATCCGTGGCTGCTGAACGCGCTGCTGGCGCTGGCCGCGGTGTGGCTGATCTACCGCCTGGGCGAGAAAGTGGCTGGGCAGGCGGTCGGCCTGCTGGCCGCGCTGCTGGCCGCCTGCTCGCCCATGACGCTCATGCTCTCCGCCACCCTGATGTCCCATACCTTCAGCCTGTTCCTGGTATTGGCGCTCACCCTGGCCTGGCTGGATCTCTTCCCGCGCGCCGGCCGGAAGCCAAGCAGCGTCCCTGCCTGGCTGCTGGTGGCGGTGGCCGGCCTGAGCCCGGGGCTGTTGGCGCTGACGCGCCCGCTCACCGCGCTGGGCGCGGCGCTGCCGCTGGGCCTGCACGGCCTGTGGCTGTTGGCCCGCGCAGGGCGCGCCGCGCGGCGCCGCGTCCTGGCCGTGGGCGCGCTGGCACTGGCGGTGGCGGCGCTGCTGCCGCTGTGGCAGTGGGCGCTCACCGGCGACCCCTGGCTCAACCCCTATACATTGTGGTGGCCCTACGATCACATCGGATTCGGCCCCGGCATCGGCCGGGCCGAAGGCGGGCACAGCCTGACCTGGGCCTGGATCAACACCCGCTTCAGCCTGCGCGCCGGTATGCACGACCTCTTCGGCTGGCCGCACCTTTCCTGGCTCTTCCTGCCCTTTGGGTTGTGGGCCCTGAGGTGGGACCGCGACGCCTGGCTGGTTCTCGCCGCGTTCCCTGGCCTGGTATTGATATACGCTGCATACTGGATCGGCGCCTGGCTCTTCGGCCCCCGCTACTACTACGAAGCCCTGCCGGGCCTGGCCGTGATCAGCGCGGCGGGGATCTGCTGGCTGGCTGGGTGGGCGTCCACTCGCGGCTCTGCAGCCGGCCGCACACAGGAGGAAGTCTCGGGCCGCGCCTGGGGAGCCCGGATGGCGGTCTCGGGCGCAGCCCGGCTGCTGGGACGCCTGCGCCGTCCGGCCGTCGGCGCCCTGGTGCTGACCCTGCTCACGTTGAACGCGCTCTTCTACCTGCCCATCCGCCTGGGCGGCATGCGCGGCCTGTACGGCATGTCGCGCGCCGCCCAGCGCCCCTTTGAGAAGGTGGATCTGGGGCCGGTCTTGATCATTGTGCATCCCATCAAGCATTGGTCTGAGTACGGCACACTGATCACCCTCGAACCACCCTTCAGCGAGAGCGACCTGTTGTTCGCCCTCTCACGCGGCCGTGAGCAGAACGAGCGCGTGGCGGCAGCATTTCCCGGGCGCAGGGTCTATCATTACTACCCCGATGATAGGCTGAAGCTGTATCCGGAACCCAGGCAGTAAGCGCCGCAGACTCTTGGAAGGGAGCAAGCGTCATGGCCACGGTTTTCATGAAGTGGCTCGAGACCAGCCCCAAAGACTACGAACGCGGCATCCAGATGCTCACGCTGGGCAGGTTGGGAACCCTGCGACGCGACCTTCTGGACGCGTACATTCGCCCCGGGTGTCGAGTGCTGGAGATCGGGTGCGGCACGGGAGCGCTGACGGTCATGATGGCGCAGCGTGGGGCGCACGTCACCGCGATCGACGTGGCCCCCGCCATGCTGGCTGAAGCAGAAGAGAAGGTCGTGCGGCGTGCCCTGCAGTCTCAGGTGGACCTCAAGCTCATGGATGCCTCGTTGATCGGCGAGCGCTTCCCGGCAGGAAGCTTCGATCTGATCGTCGCCGTGCTGGTGTTCAGCGAGTTGGCGCCGGACTTGCAGCGGCACGTCCTGCGGGCCTGCGCGCGGCTGCTGGCTCCGGGCGGGTATCTGCTGCTCGGCGACGAGGTGGTCCCCGGAAGAGCGCGGCGACGCCTGGCCTACTACGCGGTCCGTCTGCCGCTCTCCTTGCTCACCTGGCTCCTCACCCGCACGGGCACTACACCCCTGCGCGACATCGAGGCGATGTTGGCCGAGACCGGGTACCGCGCCCGCATGCAGGCTGCCTACCTGGGCGGAAGCCTGGTCCTCTACGAAGCTCGTCTGCCAGGGGTGGCCGGGGCGGAGGTCTCATCCGACGCGATACGCGCCGCTGCACAGCAGGCTTGGCCGGCGCCCTTCGTTCCGCCGCCGGGCGTGGTAGGTCGACTGCGCCGCCGGACCACCCTGCGCACGCTGCTGGTCGACCTGTGGGCATTGTTCTTGCGCATCATCCCGCCCTATCCCAAAGTTCGCCCGGGCCTCTACGCCGTCGGCCGTCCACACGCCCGATCGCCTGTGCTGGTGACCGGGAATTTCGACCTGACGGTTCGCCGTCTGGTGGCGGCCATCGATGGGCGGGTGGATGCGTGGCTGCTGGTTGCAGACTCGGCGGGCATCAACGTGTGGTGCGCCGCCGGAGGCGGCTATTTCACGGCCGAGAAGGTCATCGCCGCGCTGAAGTCGTCGCGGATGGATGAGCTGGTGGACCACCATGCCCTGATCCTGCCTCAACTGTGTGCCAATGGTGTGGATGGCTGGAAGGTGCGCCAGGAGACCGGCTGGGGGGTGCATTGGGGGCCCGTGCGGGCGGTGGACGTCCCCGCCTACCTGCAGGCCGGCCGCAAGAAGACGGACGCCATGCGCTGGGTGCGCTTCCCGCTGCGCGATCGCCTGGAGATGGTGACCGTGACCCTGGGCTTCTATGGGTTGTTGATCCTGCTGCCGGTGCTGCTCTTCTGGAGGCACCTCTTCTGGCCGCTGAGCGCCAGCCTGATCGGGCTGTCCTATTTCTACGCCGTTGTCCTCCCCTGGCTGCCGGGCAGGGATGGCCTGATGAAGAGTGTGCCGCTGACCTTGATCGCTCTGGCCGGCCTGCTGCTCTATACCAGCCTGTGGAACCCGCTGCCGGTGGAGCGGCTCTTCAACTGGACCCTGGCGCTGACAGGGCTTTCCGTGTTCGCCGGCGCCGAACTGCAGGGCATGTCGCCGCTGATGCGCGGCGAGCAGGCCAACTGGGGTTGGGAGGCCGTCATCGGGGTCGTCCTGGGCCTGATCTACTGGTCGGCGCCGCTGGCGATGGGATGGAGCTAGCCCCATGAACCGGGAGACCACATTCTGGGCATCGCTGCCCGAGCATTGGCGCATCGCCCGCACGCTGCGCCGACTGCAGATATACTTCTATCCCCTCAAGTGCAAAGGGGTGTGGGAGTGTTATGAGGCCTGCCCGGTGGGGTGCTGGATGCCGGATCGGGCCGGCCACAAGGCGATATTCCGCGAGGGGGAGCGCTGCATCGCCTGCGGCGCGTGCGTCCTGCAATGTCCCGAGGATGCCATTGAACTGCGCTGAGCAGGGTCCGCGGCGCGGCGGGTGGGCGTGATGGGAAGGTCGCGCCGGCTGGCGGTTGCTCTCCCCTACGCCGGGTGAAGAGACCGGTCGCGCCGCGCCGTTCAGCGCGCTATAATCGAGCCATGCCCACCATTCTGCTCGTTGAAGACGACACCACGGTGCGCAACACCCTGGCCCTCCATTTGCGCGGCGAGGGATATCAGGTGCACACCGCCGAGGACGGCGAGGCCGGCCTGCGGCTGGCGCGCGAGGTAGAGCCGGACCTGGTGGTGCTGGACGTCATGCTGCCCGAACTGGACGGTCTCACGGTCTGCCGCCTGCTGCGCAAGGAGAACCCGGTCCCCATCATCCTGCTCACGGCGCGCGGCACCGAGACCGACAAGATCATCGGCCTGGAGAGCGGCGCCGACGACTACATCGTCAAGCCCTTCTCGCTGGGTGAGTTCCTGGCGCGCGTG
>JAJRUD010000163.1 GCA_024277995.1 Chloroflexota bacterium | reverse complement strand
TCTTCGATACCATTTGGGAGCAACCCTATGCACCCCAGGTCCCCCGGCTCGTCGAAGGCCTCGAGGTGCTCTCCTCGCAAGGGGACGGCATGCTGTACGTGGCGGATCGCGAGCAGTGGCCTGACAGCCCGCACTGGTGAGCCAGTGTTTGCCAGGGGAGAATCGCACTTGAGGAGCCAATGGTGAGGGCCTTGCCGAAGACCCGGATCCTGCAGGGGCTGGTGCTGGCCCTGGGCCTGTTGCTGCTGGTCAGACTCTTCGCCTCGTTGGATCAATTCCAATGGGATTTCAAGACCTATTACTACGCAGGCCGTGCATTCCGGGCCGGTCTCAACCCCTATTACCTGCGCTCACTTTCCCAGATGGCCGGGCAGGAAATCGGTTTCTACTACGCTTATCCCCCCAGCGCGCTGCTGCTCTTTGACGGACTTTCCCGCCTTCCCTTTCCCCTGGCCTCCAGGCTTTTCTTTCTAGCGAAGATGATCGCGCTCGTCGGGCTTTACCTGCTGTGGGGTCGGGGATTTCTGCCGCGCGGATTGGAGTCGCTCTTTCTGGCCTTCACGATCTTCGGTTTCGGTGGTGCGCTGTACGTGGATCTCGTCTCCGGGAACGTGAACCTCTTTGAGCAGCTAGGCATATGGCTGGCGTTATGGGCCTTTCTGCGGCAGCGCTGGCGCCTCTTTGCCATCGCATTGGCCTTGGCCAGTTTCTTCAAGCTCTGGCCGCTGGTGCTGCTGATCCTGCCTGTGCTGGGAGGCGGGCGGCGGGCGAAGCGCGCCGCCGCGGCTTCCTTTGCCCTCGCGGTGGGTCTCCAGGCTCCCGGTTTCCTCCTCTACCCGGAACTGGGGGCTACATTCCTGCGGCAGCTACCGCAGATTGATAGCCGCGGCCCCAGGAATCCCTCCTTGCTGGCTTTCCTGCGCGATCTCGGCGATTGGGGCGTCGGGAGATGGAACGGCCTGCCCGCCTGGTTGCCAGAAGCGGTTTTCGTGCTGGCGGTCGCGCTCATCCTGGGTATTACCCTCAAGGCCTTGCGGGAGCGGCGTGTGGGCCGGCGACAGATGGTGACTCTCCTTTGCCTGACGCTCGCATTGGTGCTGCCACGCTTCAAAGACTATACTTACGTGTTGTTGTTGCTCCCCACGTATCTGGCCCTGGTGGAGTGGATGCCGGCCGTGCGCGGGCGCTTCCTGCTCTTCTTGTTGATGCTCTCGCCTACCATCCCGCTGCCCTTCGGCGTTGGAGGATTGATCTGGGAGTCCCTGACCCGCTACTGGCCGCTCTTCACGGCTGCCCTGATCTGGTGGGGCGTCCTATCGTCCCTGGCCGGATCGAAAAAGGCCCTTGCGCGTGGTGTTGGCTGAGTGCTGCCGTGCCCGGCGCACCGCAGCGCGGCGATGGCTTGCGGCAGACTTGGGGCGCCGTGCGCGTGGGCACTCGCCTGCGACCGATGGGCTCAGAGCTTTCGGGTCCGACCGCATTCGCGTCGCCCCCGGCCACGGAGGCGGGCCTCATGTATCCCGGCACACCTGCCACGAGCGGGGCGGCGGGCGATCGCTATCGATGTGACATGAAATGATGGTTATTGCGCCAGGCGGAACAGATGGGTCCGCCATTGAATTGCTTGATGCCCGCTGGCTTGAGGAAGATCCGGCCGCTGGACGAGCGTTCGAGGCACTGGCGGGGCGGCTCGGGATAGGCCTGGGCTGGCACTACCTGCTTGACCTGATCTGGATTACGCGCAGCCTGGGCCCAGTCCATCGGCTCACGATCCTGGATGCGGGCGCCGGTCTTGGGGTGTTGCAGTGGTGGCTGGCGGAGCGCGGGGCGAGAGTCATCAGCGTGGACCGCCAGGACCGTTCGGATCTGCCCATGCGCTTCCGCTTGCGATATCGGGTTCGCGGGATGAGGGCGACCGATCTCAAGTCCGTTGCGGCCCTGGTTGCCGATCGGTGGCGTGATGCCTCACGCGGGCCGGGTAAGCGAATGGGGGGGATCGTGCGATCGCTGGGGGGCGCGGGGCTGGCGCTGCTGACGCCCAAGGCCAAAGGACGAATCTGGCTATACCAGTGCGAACTGACCGACCTGCGGGATGTGGAGAGCGAAAGCGTAGACGCGGTAGTCTCGGTCTCTGCGCTGGAGCACAACCCGCCCGATGTCCTGGCGCAGATCGTCCCCGAATTGCTGCGTGTGCTCAAGCCAGGTGGCATGTTGCTCGCTACCCTGGCAGCAACGGACGGCGCAGACTGGTACCACGAACCCTCGCGAGGCTGGTGCTACAGTGAGGAATCACTGCGCCGGTGCTTCGACCTCGCTCCGGACGTGACGAGCAACTATGGGGCTTATGCCGAATTGTTCGCCCGCCTCAGAGCTAGCGAGGTGCTGCGGGAGAATCTTCCTGCCCATTATTTCCAATCGGGCGATAACGGCATGCCCTGGGGCATCTGGGATCCGAAGTACATGCCGGTTGGGGTTCGCGTGACCAAGCTCGCCGCAGGGGGCGATACCGGGGCCCCGCAAGAGGAAGAGGTCCTTTGAACTATGGGCAGCGCACGCCATGCGGGACGCCAGCGAGGCGGTGCAATGCACGAAGGCGCGGACAGGGCCGAGTGCAGCCTGCTGGTATAATTCCGCCGTGCAGCCGGGGAAGGATTCGTGACCGGGTGGGTCTCGGGCGCCCTCGAGCGGGTGGCGCACCATTGGCATATGGCCGTCTTTCGAAGCTCATGGTCTTCCGCTGCTTCGATCCCTTGGGTCTGGTATGAGCCGTCATCTCTTTGAATCTCGCCTCAAGAGGCCGATCCAGCCATGGGGTAAGCCGCTGCCTGCGATCGCGCTTGCGATGTCCACAAGTATTCATCACATGATGGACCTCGCCGTATGGAATCGGGGCGGAACACGATTCATTCGTTCATCTCACGGCCAGCGTTGGCCGAGTCGTGAGAGGCCTGCATATGGCTTGAGGCCACTCGAGAGCCGTGAGCATGGCTTCATCTTCGTGCACCCTTGGTGGCTGGAAAAGGTCCGCACCCGTTTGGGACATCCCTACGGCGCTGTGCATGGCGCTTGACCGGGGTGATTGCTGAGAGCAATGAATTCAAATGGCGGAGAGCGAGGGATGAGTCAGCAAGTCGAGCGCCGCGAGGTCACCGCCCTGGTGCCGATGCGGCATCACTCGGAGAGGGTTCCAGGTAAGAACTACCGCGAACTCGCAGGGAAGCCTCTGTTTCACCACATCCTCGAGACGCTGCGCGCTGTGCCCGAAATCCGGCGCATCGTCGTGGACACGGACAGCCACATCATCCGCCAGGGGGTCTCGCAGGCCTTTCCCGAGGTGCGCATTCTTGAGCGGCCGGAGCATCTGCGCGGCGATGCCGTACCTATGAACGACGTACTGCGCTACGACCTGGAAGAGGAGCAGGCTCCTTTCTACCTGCAGACCCATGCCACCAACCCTCTGCTCCGGCCGGAAACAGTGCGGCGGGCCATTGCCCGCTTCTTCGATGTTTACCCGGAGTACGACTCGCTATTCTCCGTGACCCGGTTGCAGACCCGTCTGTGGGACATGCAGGGCAATCCCTTGAACCATGATCCACAGGTCCTCATCCGGACGCAGGATCTTCCACCCCTGTTCGAGGAGAACTCATGCCTGTATATCTTCGAGCGGGAAGGGTTCCTGGCTCGGGGCAATCGCCTGGGCCGGAGGCCGCTCCTGTTCGAGATGGCGGCCGAGGAGGCCATCGACATCGACGAAGAGACGGATTTCCGCCTCGCCCAGTGCTTGATGGAGCTGCGCGGCGGAGAGAGGGCATAGGCTGTGGGTCTGCGAGTGTTGGTCTCAGCTCCCTACATGCTGCCGGTCCTGGACCGCTTTCGAGGGCTCTTTGCACGGGCTCAGCTCGAGGTGGTCGCCGCGCAGGTGGAGGAACGGCTCTCCGAGGAGCAGCTGTTGGGCTACGCCGGTGAGTTCGACGGCGTGATCTGCGGTGACGACCGATTCACCGCCGAAGTGCTCGAAGCCTGGGCGCCGCGATTGAAGGTTCTCTCCAAGTGGGGCACCGGCATCGATTCCATAGACCAGGAGGCGGCGCACCGGCTGGGGATCCGCGTCTGCAACACCCCGGGCGCCTTCACGGAGCCCGTCGCCGACAGCGTGCTTTCCTACATCCTGGCCTTTGCCCGCCGCACACCCTGGATGGACCACGGTATGAAGACCGGCCGCTGGGAGAAGCTCCCCGGGCGAGCGCTGCACGAGTGCACGCTGGGCGTCGTGGGCGTAGGCAACATCGGCCGCGC
>JAJRUD010000162.1 GCA_024277995.1 Chloroflexota bacterium | reverse complement strand
ATGCACCGCCCGGATCTGAAAATCCTGCCCGCGGAGCAACGTGCGCAGCATGATGGGCAGGTCGGGGTCGTCGTCGATGAGCAATACGTCAATGGCCATGGGGGGCTCCTCTACACGCATCTATTATCCCTGTTTGTGGGCCAGGTGGACCTTACAGGCTCCTTTCAGTCCCTGCACCCCCGCTTGCCCTGTCGGAACAGAGGGGCTATGATACCTGCGGAAAAGGGGAGAGTTTCCACAGAGAAACGATCCGGAGAGGATGGCTGCAGCCATAGGTCTCGAGCGCATGGGGTGCCCCCAATGCGGGCACCTGCTTCCCAGCGATGCCCGAACGTGCCCGAACTGCGGGGTGGACCTGGCCCTGGTTGCCCTGCTCGCTGAGCGCGCCTATCTGGATGGGTTCCCCGGCGCGGCGCCGGTTTCCGCCACTCCGGAGGCGTTGGTGCCGCGCATCGGCGAGTACATGCTCGAACAGGGCCTCATCTCCCCCGAGCAACTGGAGGCCGCCCTCGATCGCCAGCGCAGCTTCTCCGTGCGCGGCGAACATCGCCTGCTGGGGCAGACCCTGGTGGAGATGGGCCTGGTCGATCGCGAGACGCTCGATCGGGCCATCAACCGCCAGATCATCGAGCTGCACGCCGCGCTGCAGGAGGCGAATCGCACCCTGGAGCGCCGCGTCGCCGAACGGACCGCCGAGCTGCGGCGCGCGCTGGAGCGCCTGACCGAGCTCAACCAGATCAAAGCCAACCTGATCTCCAACGTCTCGCATGAGCTGCGAACGCCCCTGGCACACATCAAGGGCTACGTGGAGCTTGTGGCTGAGGGCCAACTGGGAAGCGTGACGGCCGAGCAGGAGAAGGCCCTGGGCGTGGTGCAGCGCGCCGCCGACCGTCTCGAACGCCTGATCGAGGACTTGATCGAATTCTCCACCGCCTCACGCGAGGGTCTCACGCTCAAGCTGCAGGACGTCTCCTTGCCAGCCCTGACCATGCGCGTCATCAAGCGCTCGCGCGACAAGGCCGACAAGGCCGGGGTCACGCTGCGGGTCGACATGCCTGAAGACCTGCCATACTTGCATGCCGATCCGGAGCGATTGGGATGGGTGATCTTCCAGCTCGTTGACAATGGCATCAAGTTCACGCCGGACGGCGGCCAGGTGACCATCGGGGCCAGGCAGGAAGACCAACTGATCACGATCTTCGTCAAGGACACCGGTATCGGCATCCCCCCCGAGCGCATCGAAGAGATCTTCGAACCCTTCCATCAACTGGATGGCTCCCCCACCCGCCGCTACGGCGGCACCGGCCTCGGCCTGTCTCTCGTGAAACTCATCCTCAGCGCCCATGGGGCGGAGATGCACGTCGAGAGCGAGCAGGGCAAGGGGAGCACCTTCAGTTTCTGCCTGCCGACGGCCGCTAACGCACCATGACCGGGCCGCTCGTTCCCACGCAATCGCTCACTCACGGCAACGAACTGAACGCGGTCTACGCCATCGCGCGCATCGTCGCCGAGTCCATCGACACCGAGTCCGGCCTGGACGCCGTCTTCCGCCTGGCGCGCACCATCTTCATCTTCGACGTGGTCGCTCTCTACCTGCAGAACGAGGAGGACGGCGAACTGGAGCCCATTTATGCCCGCGCCCTCGGCCGGGGCCGCTCGCGCGCTGCCGAGCTGGCCTGGGGCGAGCCCGCGGCTCGCGAGGCCTACCGCAGCGAACAGACTGTGCTGCGCCAGGAGGACGCTGGGCCTGCCGTGCAGGGCAGGGACCGGCGTAGAGATTACCTGGGGCTGCCCATGATGGTCGGCGGCCGATGCGTCGGAGGGCTGGTCTTCGGGCGCTTCGGCGGTCCCCCCTACCCTCCAGAGCACATCCGCCTGGCGGAATTCGTCGCCTGGCACGTGGGGCAACTGCTCGAGAACCGGCGCATGGCCCGCCGCATCGCCAGCCTGGAGGCACAACGCGAACTGGCGCGCATGCAGGACGAATTCATATCCACCATTTCCCACGAACTGCGCACACCGTTGGGTTTCATCAAGGGCTACGTCACCACCCTGTTGCGGCAAGACACTGCCTGGGACGAAGAGACGCGCAAGGAATTCCTGACGATCATCGACGAGGAGTCCGATCGCCTGCGCGAACTGATCGATAACCTGTTGGACTCCTCTCGATTGGAAGCGGGCACGCTCAGCATGACGCTGGAACCGACGCGCATCAGCACCGTGCTGCGCGACACGGCCTCACGCACACTGTCGCTCCATCCGGAAATGAAACTCGAGATAGAGATCGATGACGGGTTGCCCGCCATCAAGGCCGACGCCACGCGCATTGCGCAGGTGCTCGACAACCTGCTGTCCAATGCCCACAAGTACGCCCCCGGCGCGACGGTCACCATCCGCGCCCGCATGCAGGGAGACGCGATCCGCGTCGAGGTGGCCGATACAGGGCCGGGCATCCATCCGGAGCACGTCCACCACCTCTTTGAGCGCTTCTATCGGGTGCCCGATGACAAACACACCGCCCGCGGCACAGGTCTCGGGCTCTACATATGCCGCAAGATCATCGAGGCTCATGGCGGCGAAATCGGCGTCGAGAGCAAGCGTGGTGAGGGGACGTGCTTCCACTTCACGCTCCCCGTCGCGCCCAGTCCAGCGGAGAACGATGATGAGTGAGGCAAAGACCATCCTGGTGGTTGACGATGAACCCCGATACCTGCACCTGGTCGAGATAAACCTGGTCACGGAAGGCTACAGCGTACAGACCGCCGCCAACGGTGAGGAAGCCGTCGAGATCGTGGCCGCCCAGGTGCCCGACCTGATCCTGCTCGACGTGATGATGCCCATCATGGATGGCTTCACAGCCTGCGAGCGCATTCGCGAGTTCTCCAGCGTGCCCATCATCATCCTGACAGCCAAGGGTGAGGAGCGCGATCGCGTTCGGGGCCTCGACGCCGGCGCCGACGATTACATCGTGAAACCCTTCTCCGCCCAGGAGCTGCTGGCGCGCGTGCGGGCTGTGCTGCGCCGTGCCGAGCGCCAAGCGGCGGGCGACTACCACCAGCCCGTCTTCCGCCACCACGAACTGGAGATCAACCTACCCCGCGCACAGGTGACCTGCGCCGGCGAAGAAGTCTCGCTCACCGCCACCGAATATCGCCTGCTGCAGATGTTCGCCTCGGCGGTCGGCAAGGTGCTCACGCCAGATGAGCTGCTCACCGACGTGTGGGGCCCCGAGTATCGTGAAGACAAAGAGATCCTCTGGGTCTGCCTCAGCCGCCTGAGGCAGAAGATCGAGCCCGATCCCAAGAACCCCATCCACATCGTCACCCGCCAGGGATTGGGATACCTGATGCCGCCCGTCGAGGACCAGGAAGCCTGAGTTGCCACAACCCTCCGTCTTGCTCATCGATCCGGACCGTTCTTCGGCCAGTTTCCTGCGCCATATGCTGGAACGCGCTGGCTACGACGTCCAGTGGGCCCCCACCGGAAAGGAAGGGCTCATCGCCGCGTGGCGCGACCTGCCAGAAGCGATCGTCATGGAGATGGACCTGCCAGACCTGTCGGGCCAGGAACTGGTGCGCAAGCTGCGCGACAACCCCCGCACGCAGCGCACCTTACTGGTGGCGCTGACCGAACTCAGCACACCGGAGGTTGCCAAAGCCTGCCTGGAAGCCGGCCTGGACGAGTTCATCATCAAGCAGACCGACGCCATCGACATGCTCCTGCGCTTCCTGGCCCGCCGCCAGGCGGGGCGCAAGGCCCATCCCGACTCTACCGCACCCATCCGCCCCGGCCGCCTGCTGGCCGTGCTGGCCGCCAAAGGCGGCGTGGGAGCCTCTTCGCTCGCCCTGAACCTGACCAGCCACCTTGCGCAGATACGCAGCGGGCGGCCCATCCTCGTGGCGGATCTCGTTCTCCCCATGGGTTCGCTGGCCGAGATCACGGCCGCCGACCCTCATGAGCCCGTAGACGTGGTGTCCCTGACCCAGACCGACCCCGGCGCGCTGACGCCGGAGATGCTGCGGGGGAGCCTCCCCACGCCGAAGGGATGGGGGTTTCACCTGCTGCCGGGGTCTGAGAACCCCCGACAGGCCGCCTCACTGCGCGAGGAGGGGCTGGCGCCGCTGCTGCAAAGCCTGCGCTCCTGCTTCCAGATCGTGACCGTGGATCTGGGTCACACCTTCTCGCGCCTCTCCCTGCTCGTCCTCAGCCAGGCGGATGTCATCCTGCTGGTCTTCACCCCGGAGCCAGTGGCGGCCACGCTCGTCCGCCGGACGATGGAATACCTGGATGGAGAAGGCATCCCCGCCCAGCGCGTCTTCCTGCTCGCCAACCGCCCTTACGGTGTCGAATCCCTGAGCGGCGACGGTCTGGAAAAGGCGCTCGGAATGCCCATCGCCGCGGGGCTGCCGAACCTGGGCTCGAATATGACGCTCTGCAACAACCTGCACGCCCCCCTGCACCTGCGATTCCCCGAGGAGACCTCCACCCACTCGCTGAGACACATCGCCGAGAAACTGCTGCAACGCATGGATCCGGCAGAGATCGAGAACCCGCGCCGCGGCGGAGGGCTACCATGACCACGCGCTTCGACCCCAAGGGCAAATACTTCACGAAGGTGGTGAGCAAGATACCCACCCCGACCGTGATCCAGACTACCCATGGGCGCATCCACGGGATGGTCCACCTCCACCCCGAACACCGGCTCCTCGACGAATTGAACCTGCCGGCGCCTTTCCTGGCCGTGACCGACGCGCGCGTGGTCGACGGTGAAGAGGAATGGGAGGCGCCTTTCCTGGCTGTGAGCAAGAACTGCGTGGTATGGATCGTGCCGCAGGAGGAAGCCGATGACGAGCCCCAATGAGGGGACGCAGAGGTCCATACCCAAAGATGCCCTGCCCAAACTGCGCGCCTGGCTGCTGGAACAAGTGACCCAGGTGCTGAACGCGCCCGAAGTCCAGGCCGATGGCAAGCTGGAGGATCTGGCACAGAAGGCCCTGGAGAACGCCTACCAGCGGGCCGGGGTGACGCTCTCCGATGGCCTCAAACAGCAACTCTTCCACGACATCCTCAACGAGGTCATGGGATTCGGCCCCATCCAGCCCCTGCTCGACGACCCCAGCATCACCGAGATCATGGTCAACGGACCGGACTGCGTCTACGTCGAGCGCGATGGGCGGCTGGTGAAGACCGGCGTTCGTTTCACGGACGATGAGGCCGTGCGGCGCCTCATCGACAGCATCATCCTGCCCCTCGGCCGACACATCGACGCCGACAGCCCCACCGTGGACGCCCGCCTGCCCGACGGCTCGCGCGTCAACGCCGTCATCCCGCCCGCCGCCATCGATGGCCCCTCGCTCACCATCCGCAAGTTCGCCCGCGAGCGCATGGGCGTCGAGGACCTGATCCGCCTGGGATCGCTTACAAAACACATGGCCCTCTTCCTGGAAGCCTGCGTCGTGGCGCGGCTCAACATCATCGTCTCCGGCGGCACCGGCTCCGGCAAGACGACTCTGCTCAACATCCTCTCGAGCTTCATCCCTGAAACCGAGCGCATCGTCACCATCGAGGACGCCGCGGAACTGCAGCTCCAACAGGAGCACGTAGTGCGCCTGGAAGCCCAGCCACCCAACCTGGAAGGAAGCGGCGAGGTGACCATCCGCCATCTGGTGCGCAACGCATTGCGCATGCGCCCGGACCGCATCATCGTCGGTGAGGTGCGCGGCGGCGAAGCGCTGGACATGCTCCAGGCCATGAACACCGGCCACGACGGCTCGCTGACCACGCTGCACGCCAACACGCCGCGCGATGCCATCTCGCGACTGGAGACCCTCACGCTGCTCTCCGGTTTCGATCTCCCGCTGCACGTGGTCCGGCAGCAGATCGCTTCCGCCGTGGACCTCATCGTGCAGCAGACGCGCATGCGCGACGGCAGCCGCAAGGTCACCTCCATCACCGAGATCCTCGGCATGGAGGGCGATACGGTGGTGATGAGCGAGATCTTCAAATACGAAGAGACGGGCACCGATGCCGGCGGCCGCGTGACGGGCGCCTTCCAGCCCACCGGCATCCGCCCTCTATTCGAAGACAAGCTGAAGGCGGCCGGTTTCAACCTCAAACCCGAGGTCTTCGGCGCCGATATGATGTCTTTGCGCCCGCAGCGGGGCAGACGCCGCTGAGCGGCAAAGCCCCCTCTTTGCTATAATCGCTCCCGCGACGCCGGAGCAGGAGAGCTACTATGAGTGAATCACAGGCCGTAATCCTGCGGACCAAGCTGATCGGCGCCATGATGCGCGAGGCCCGCCTTTCGGCTGGAAAGACCTTGCGAGAGATCGCCGCTCTGATGGGCATTGGCAGCGGGACTCTGTCTTCCTATGAACGGGGACGCAAGGCACCCTCGCTTCCTGAGCTCGAACTCTTCGCCTACCATCTGGACATCCCTTTGCATCGGTTCTGGCTGCCCTCGCTCCCCTCCAGCCGGCCGGATCCGAACTTCGACCCGCGCGTCGTGCTCACGCTGCGCGATCGCATGATCGGCGCCAGGCTGCGCGCCCACCGCAACGAGAGCGGCCTCACCATCCGCGATCTGGCGCGCGAGGCGAACCTGCCCAGCGGCCGCATCTCGGCCTACGAGCGAGGTCTGCGCGCCGTTCCGCTGCCCGAACTGGAGCTGCTGGCCGACATCCTGGGACACTCTATCGAGGAATACCTGGACCACACCGGCCCTATCGGTCGATGGGCCTCAGCCCGCCTGGCGGCGGAACGCGTGCTCAACATGCCCCCAGACCTGCAGGCTTTCATCGGCGATCCCGACAACGAAAGATATCTGAAGCTCGCCCTGCACTTGAGCGAGCTCCCCCCGGAGAAACTCCGCTCCCTGGCCGAAGGGTTGATGGAACTCACTCAATGAGTGAAAAGCCCCCCCCACCTGAGCAGATGGCCGCACGGGCGCTGGACGCCTACAAGAAGGGCGCTCTGCCCGAGGCCATCGCCGGATTTCGCAGCGCGCAGCGCGCCTATCAAGACGTGGGGGATGAGGCCCGGGCGGATGAGATGGCCAACAGCCTGTGCGTGGCCCTCTTGCAGGCAGGAGAACCCCAGCAGGCACTGGAAGCCGTGCGCCATTCGCCCGAGCGTTTCCTGGCCCGCGGCGATCTATCGCACGGCGCACAGGCCTACGGCAACCTGGCCGCAGCGCAGTAAGCCTGCGGCGACCTCGCGGCAGCGGAGGCATCCTACCAGCGCGCCGCGGAACTCTTCGCCCAGATCGACGAGGGCGAGAATCGCGCCCTCACGCTGCAGGCCCTTTCCCGATTGCAGTTGAGGCGCGGCCGTGCCTTGGATGCCCTGGCCAGCATGCAGGCAGGTCTCGAAGGCAAGCGACGTCCAGGCCTGAAAGACCGCCTGCTGCGCCGTCTGCTGAATCTCCCCGGTCGCCTGCTGGGCAGGTGACGCCCCAGGCCACGGACCGATGAAACCGCCCCCTGCCTGGACGCTGCGCGAAGCTTCGCGGCTGGACCATCCTATAGTCCAGGCCCTGCTGGGCTCCGCCCGATGGAAGCACCAGCACCTGGACTGGAATGACTCTCTGGCGCTGCTCGGGAAGCAGCCCTTCTTGATCGCCGCCGAATGGGGTTCGCCCCTCGCATGCCTGGCCTGCCCGCCGGACCCTCCCACTGCCGCCTGGCTGCGGCTCTTCGCCGTGGCCGCAGGGCAAGACCTGAACCGCCTGTGGCAGGCACTCTGGCCAGCGGCATCTGAACGTCTGCAGGCTGCCGGCGTTCGAACCTGCGCCAGCCTGGTTCTGCACGGATGGCTCGCTCCCCTGTTGGAGAAATCGGGGTTCCAGGTCCAGGACGCGGTGATCTTCCTGGAATGGCTGGCCGCCCGTCCAGCGGAACCGGCTCGCGTCGAGGGGGTGATCCGACCGCTGCACCCGCAGGATCTGGCACGCGTATCAGAAGTTGACCAGGCTGCCTTCACCCCCATCTGGCAACATCCTCTCGACACGCTGCAGGACGCCCTGCGCCAGGCCTCCTACGCCACAGTGCTCGAGCGCGAGGGACGCGTCCTGGCATACCAGATTAGTACCGCCTCCGCCTTCGGCGCCCACCTGGCGCGGCTTGCCGTGGCGCCGGAGGCCCAAGGGCAAGGGCTTGGCACGGCCCTGGTCGCAGACGCCCTGTACCACTTCAACCGTCGCGGCTTCCAACGCGTCTCGGTGAACACCCAGGATGCCAATCTGCCCGCCAGGCGGCTCTATCGGCGACTGGGGTTCAGCGAGACCGGCCAGCGATATCCCGTCTACGTCACATCCCTCTGATGCCCCCGGCGAGCGAGTCGGGCAATCCGCTTGCCGGTTGTGCAGAGACAGATCGCGAGCGAGAGCCGCATGCAAGCGGTGGGCCGCTGTCTTCGACAGGCTCAGACAGCGGCCCATCGCGCCCGAAGCCTGTCGAAGGAAGACGAGCAAGCCGCCCGACCTCTCACAACGCCCACTCGGGACTATAATCCGAGGCAGGAACCGGTCAGACCGCGAGCGCACGGAGGTGCCTGGTGAAGGCTGCGGAGCGACAAACGGCTGAGGGGATACTGTTCACCGACCAGTATCAGCTCACCATGGCCCAGCTCTACTTCCGAATGGGTCTGCACGAGAGACAGGTCCAGTTCGACCATTTCTTCCGCGATTATCCCGATTACGGCGCCCATCAAGCCGGCTACTGCATCAACGCCGGGCTGGCCTGGCTGCTGGACTGGATGCAAGAGGCTCGCTTCCGGGATCAGGACATCGCCCTCCTTGAGGGGCAGAAAAGCCGCAACGGGGGTCCGCTCTTCGCAGCCGATTTTCTGGATTGGCTGCGCAGCAACGGGACCTTTGACGCCATCACCCTGCACGCCATTCCCGAGGGCCGCGTCGTGCACCCCAATGTGCCCCTCACCGTGGTGCAGGGGCCGCTGGCCGTGGCCCAGATCCTGGAGACCCCCCTGCTCAATCAGTTGAACTTCCAGACGCTCATCGCCACCAAGGCCGCCCGCGTGCACGAAAGCGCCCGCGGCCGCCTGTTGCTGGAGTTCGGCCTGCGCCGGGGCCACGGGCGGGGCGCTAACGAAGGCGCCCGGGCGGCGCTCATCGGCGGCGCCGACTTCACTTCCAACGTGGGACTCTCGCACGTGATGGGCCTGCCCCCCAAGGGCACCCATGCGCACAGCATGGTGCAGGTCTTCCTGGCGCTGGGCATGAGCGAATTGGACGCCTTCCGCGCCTACGCCGATGTCTACCCTGATGACTGCTTGCTGCTGGTGGACACGGTGGACACGTTGGAGAGCGGCATCCCCAACGCTATCCGTGTCTTCCAGGAGCTGCGCAGGAAGGGTCACGAGCCGGTGGGCGTCCGGCTGGATTCCGGCGACTTGGCCTACCTGAGCGTGCAGGTGGCCAGGATGCTGGACGAGGCCGGCTTCCCCAAGACCGCCATCGTGCTCTCCAACAACCTGGATGAACTGGTGATCTGGCAGATCATGACCCAGATCGCGCAGGAGGCGCCGCGCGTCGGGCTGGAGGCCGACCACGTGATCGATCGCCTGGTCTTCGGCGTAGGCACGCGCCTCATCACCTCCTGGGGCGAGCCCGCGCTGGGCGGCGTGTACAAGCTGGTGGCTGTCTGCGAAAAAGGCGAATGGCGTCCGGCCATCAAGGTCTCCGAATCGCCGGAGAAGACGCCCAACCCGGGGCACAAGCACGTCTGGCGCATATACGACGCACGCGGCAAGGCCACCGCTGACCTGCTCTCGTTGCAGGAAGAGGACCCGCGCCAGATGTCTCACATCATCCTGCGGCACCCCACGGATCACACCAAATACCGGACGCTCGAGCGCGAGCAGGTCAGCCAGATCGAACCGCTGCTCGTGCCCGTCCTGGAAGAGGGGATGCTGGTCTGCGAGTTGCCCACGCTGGAGGCCATCCGTGCTCAGCGCCGGGAGGACGTGCAGCGCCTGGATCCCGGCGTGCGGCGATTGATGAACCCGCACATCTACCACGTCTCGCTGACGCAGCGCCTGTGGGACTTGAAGCAGAGCATGATATCCGAGCTGACGCAGGGCCGCGAGGGGCTGCCGGCCCCACCTGCGGGCTGAGCGGGGTCGAAAGGTCGAGCATCCCGGAAACTCAAGGCTTCCGGGATGCTCGACCTTTATGATGCATCCGCGTTCCGGCCCCTTCGGCCTGCACAATCCAACGAGGCCGTCCTGCAGCCTGCCGGACTATTCGGCGTCGCTGATGGCCGCCTTCACCTTGCTCACCAAGCCTTCCAACATGTCCACCGGGACCGGGAAGATGATGGTGCTGTTCTTCTCGGTTGAGATCTCCGCGAGCGTCTGCAGATAGCGGAGCTGGATGGAGACCGGATGTCGCGCCATGAGATCCGCCGCCTGGGAGAGCTTCTCGGCCGCTCCCAGTTCGCCTTCGGCATGCACGATCTTGGCCCGCTTCTCGCGCTCGGCCTCCGCCTGCTTGGCCATCGCCCGCTGCATGTCCTGCGGCAGCTCCACGTCCTTCACCTCAACGATGCTGACCTTCACCCCCCAGGGCTCCGTGGTCTCGTCGATGATCTGCTGCAATTTCTGATTGATCTCCTCACGGTTCGCCAGCAGATCGTCCAGCTCCGATTGGCCCACGACGTTGCGCAGGGTCGTCTGCGAGATGTTCCACGTGGCGCGCTGGAAATCTTCCACCTGGACGATGGCTGCGCAGGGGTCCACCACGCGGAAGAACACAACCGCGTTGACCTTCACCGTCACGTTGTCACGCGTGATGACCTCCTGAGAAGGCACGTCCAGCGTGACCACTCGCAGCCCGACCTTCACCATGCGATCGAGGATGGGGATGATGAAGAACAGGCCCGGCCCTTTCGCCCCCACCAATCTCCCCAGGCGAAATATCACCCCCCGCTCGTACTCCTGCACCACCTTGACGGCCGAGGCCAGCAGGGAGATCAACAGCAGGAGCAGGAAAAGCGATGGGACGCTCAGTATTCGGAAAATCGCTTCCATTGCAGGTCCTTTCTACAATCCACAGGATCTGTGCGTTCATTTGCATTATAGCAGCGGGAGAGGCTCCGGGCATAGGAAACAGCCCACCGCCTACCTGCGAAGTTCAGGCGTGGACAAAGCGTCATGCCTATGGCAGAATACAGCACACCGAGTCCACAGGAGAACGCATGAGCAAACGAGCTGCATTCAGAGAACGGCGTCGACGCGAGCGCAAGCGGCGCAACCTGATCCTCATCTCGATCGTGGCGGGCATCGCCCTGGTGGTGGCGGCCCTGCTCATCCTGCCCAACCTGCGCCCGGTCGGTGACGTCGTCGTCCCCGACCCGAAGCCCCGTCCCATGGCGGAAGGCACTGCCATGGGCGACCCCAACGCGCCCGTGCGCATCGATGAGTATTCTGACTTCCAGTGCCCCTACTGCCGCCGGTTCCACGAGCAGACGCTCAATCAGATCGCCGAGGAGTATGTGGCCACGGGCAAGGTGTACTTCGTTTTCCATAACTTCCCCTTCATCGGTCAGGAATCCCTCGACGCGGCCAGCGCCAGCATGTGCGCCGCCGAACAGGGTCGCTTCTGGGAATACGCCGACGTCCTCTTCGCCAACCAGACTGGTGAGAACGTCGGCGCCTTCAGCCGCCGTCGCCTGGAGGCCTTCGCTGCGGCCATCGGGCTGGATACAGAGGCCTTCAATCAATGCTTCTCTGAAGATCGCTTCAAGGAGCAGGTCCAGGAAGACTATCTCAGTGGCGTGAACAGCCAGGTACGATCCACGCCAAGCTTCCTGGTGAACGGCAAGCTGCTGACCGGCGCGCTGCCCTTCGCCGAATTCCAGGCCGAGATAGAAGCAGCCCTGGCCGCCTCCGGGGGCTGACCTTCTCGCACTGCGCCACAGAAAGCCAGCGGCGGGGCACCAACGCGTGCCCCGCCGTTCGTTTCCCCAGATCCCTGCGGGCCGCGGGATCCTCCGCGCGGCGGCCCGCCTGTGCCTGCTTTCCACTCCGACCTCCTCGTGCAATGCACCGTCACCCTCCCAGGCCAAGGACCGCCCAGAGCTTCATCGCCGCTGGCCCCGCTACATCGGTCAGCCAGACCAACAGCGGCGCCACGACCAACGCGGGGAGCAGATTCCCCGTCCGGATGGGCCGCAATTCCAGCAGGCTGCCGATCGCCAGACCCAGGAGCAGGATTCCCCCGGCGGCCGTCATCTCCGTCACCATGGTTTCACTGAGCAGTGACTCCGCCTGCGCTGCGGCCAGGCTGAGACCGCCCTGATAGGTCAACACCACCACGGTCGAAAAGAGCACTCCCACGCCGAAAGTGGAGGCGAAGGCCAGCGCAGCGAAACCATCCATCACGGCCTTGATGGCCAGCAGCCGGTAGTCGCCCGTCAACCCATCCTGGATGGAGCCCAGGATGGTCATCGGCCCCACACAGAAGAGCAGGCTTGAAGCCAGGAATCCGCGCACGAAGAGGTTCCCATCCTGTCCGCCGCCGGCGAAACGCGCCTCCAGCCAGCCCCCCACATTCTTCAGCCCCTCTTCGATCCGCATCCATTCCCCCAACAGACCGCCGATCAGCAATGCGCCGACGACGATCAGGGGCTGCTGGCTTTCGAGAAACATCCCGACACCCAGGGCCATCGTGAACAGGCCCAGGCCCGAGACCACCGTGTGGCGTACGCGCTCCGGAAGCCGCGTGCCTAAAGCCAGACCTATGCCCCCTCCCAAGAGAATCGTGAAAATGTTGATGATTGTCCCAGTCATCGACCGAATGAATCTCCTCCAGAGGGTTCCCCGACTCCAATTCCCATCAGACACCCTCCGTCATCCTGAGCCAGTCGAAGGATGACGTGAGCACCGGGGCGCCTTTCGCAGTGCTCGGCGCCCGGCACGCTAGGCCCAGAACCTCTCCCGAGCCTTGGCCCGAGCGCAGCCGAGAGGGCAGCCATGAGTCCACCGAAGGATGGCCCGAGAGACATCGAAAGACGCTGAAGTGCTAGATTATAGCCCGGTTTGGCTCGCCGGCCGGCCTGCCCTATAATGGGGACGGCCGATCCCTCGGGGGAAAGACCATGGCCCGACGTGCGCTACCCTTCCTGTTCGGATTGCTCACGGGACTGCTGGCCGCAGGCATGCTGTATCTGCTGCTCAGCGAGCCGCGCGGCGAGCCGGTGAAGCTGCTCCCGCCCGCCACCCCCGGCCCGCTCCGGGTCCACGTGACGGGAGCCGTCGCAAACCCCGGCGTGTACGCCCTCCCCTCCGGCGCCATCGTCGTGGAGGCGCTCGAAGCCGCGGGCGGCGCCACCGACGAGGCGGCGCTGGAGATGGTCAACCTGGCAGCCCCTCTGGAGGACGGGGCACAAGTCTTCATCCCGGCCCACAGGCCTACCGCCGAGTCATCTGGCGCGTCGCCGGTCTCCGCCCCCGCCGCGAGCGCCGGCCTGATCAACGTCAACACCGCCTCATCCGCCGAACTCGAATCGCTGCCCGGCATCGGTCCCGCCATGGCACAGAAGATCATCGAATATCGCCAGCAGAACGGGCCATTCCTGAAGCCCGAAGACCTGCTCTACGTCCCGGGCATCGGCCCCGCGCGGCTGGAGGCCATTCGCGACCTGATCACCGTCTATTGATCGGCGCCAGATCGATGGCATCCGTGCCAGCGCGGGGATGCTGCGCCGGGCCGGTGCGCAGACTTGCCCACCCCGCTGGGACAGGTATAATGCGCCGCAAATGCCCGAACTCCCCGAAGTGGAAACCATCGTCCGGAATCTGCGTCAGGGAGGCGGCGACGCTCCCCCCGTTCCAGGGCAGTTGATCTTGAGCGTCACCTTGCGATGGCCTCGGCACATTGCCGATCCCACACCCGCCGCCTTCCGTCGCCGGATCAGAGGCCGCCTCATACGCGACGTTCAACGCAGAGGAAAGTATGTGGTGATCCCCTTGGATCGAGGCAACCTGCTCATCCACCTGCGCATGAGCGGTGATCTGCGCCTGGCACCGGCCTCACAGGCTGCCTTCCCACACGAACACACGGTCTTCCACCTGCAATCCGGCTGGGACCTGCGCTTCACCGACTCGCGCAAGTTCGGGCGCGTGTACCTGCTCCAGGATCCAGAGCGCCTGCTCTCACAATTGGGCCCGGAGCCGCTGGCCCGTTCCTTCACCGCCAGCAAGCTGGCCCGCCTGCTGGCGGGCCACCGCAGGGCGCTCAAACCCCTCCTGCTCGACCAGCGTTTCCTGGCCGGGCTGGGCAACATCTACACCGACGAAGCGCTGCACCGCGCCCGGCTCCACCCACTGCGCCGCAGCGACTCCCTCACGCCGCAAGAGGTGAAGGCGCTGTGGAGGGGGATACGCGCCGCACTGCGGCAGGGCCTGCGGCACAATGGTGCCAGCATCGATTGGGTATATCGCGGCGGCTCCTTCCAGAACCACTTTCGCGTCTACGGCCGCGCGGGGAAACCGTGCCCGATCTGCGGGACTGCCATCGCCCGCATCGTGGTTGCGCAGCGGGGCACCCACTTCTGCCCCGCCTGCCAATCGGAGTCGACACGATGAATGTGAGCAATCCTCTTCTACTGGGCACCGCACTCATCGCAGCCGGCCTGGCACTGGGCCTGCTCGCCTATGCCGTGATCCTCAATCGGGACAACGGGGGTGAAGAGCAAGAAGCGGAAGAGGCTCAGATCTCGAGCGCGGAGGGCCCATTAGAGATTCCTGAGGGACGAGAATCGCCAACGGAACCTGAACCTGAGCCAGCGCCTGAGCCGGCTCCTGCGCCGCAACCCGCCGTGGCGGCGGGGCGCATTCGCGTGGCCACCATCCTGCGCGATGAGGTCAGCGGCCACCTGATCGTCCAGATCGATGAGAAGGAATACCGCAGCGCCGGCGAGCTGCGCGACTCGCGATTCTGGACCCGCATCGAACGCGCTTCGTCAGACCTAGCCGCGTGGTTCCGTCCCGTCAAGGAAAAGACCGCCGCTGTCCGGCCGGAGCCCGCCCCGCAAATCGCCCCCGGCCAGGAGCAGGAAAAGGCACGGGAGCGCATGAGCGGGGATTTGAGCATGATCGAGCAGATCGACGTGATCCTGCAGCGCAAGCTGGCGAGCACCACCGGCGGCCTGCGCGGCGTCCGCCTGGTGGAGGGGGCCGGCGGTGCGGTGCGCGTCTATATGGGGGTGCAGAGCTACAGCCTGGAGGATGTGCCCAGCGACGAGGTGCGCCGCCTCATTCGCGAGGCGGTTCAGGAGTGGGAAGCCCAGCAGTGAGTTCCAACGCCTCGGGGATGGTCTCCAATCTGAAGCGCCTCCCCTCGGGGGCGAGCCGGGCGACAGCGATCTGAGGGTCGTGTTCAAAGAACAACCAGGCGTCGTGCTCCACGGCCCACTCCTGCCAGCGTGCCTTGGTGGCGATGTTCTCCTGCGGCAATACGTCGAAGGCCGTCACCCAGGCGCGACGTGCCATGTGAATCGCATAGGACGCCATATCGGCCACCCAAAGCCCCCGCCAATCACCGCATCTCAGCAGCACAGCCTGATGCGCGCGCGTGTGTCCCGGTGTCACCACGCAGCGCACGTGCGCGGTGACCTGCGCATCGCCATGCAGCAACTTCAGCTTCCCCTGCCGCAGCAAGGGTGAGAAGTTCTCAGGCAAATAGGTGCTCCGTGTGCGGGGATCGGGGTGGCTGGCCTCGGCCCATTCGATCCGCTGCACCAGATACGTGGCGCGCGGAAAGGTCGCCACGATCTGATCCCCGACGCGCCGCGTGTTGCCGCCGCAATGGTCGGCGTGCAGGTGCGTGTTGATCACCAAGTCCACGTCTTCGGGCGCGACGCCCAGCCTGGCCAGGCTTTGCAGCAGGCCGCCGCCGGGCCGCTCCAAGCTCCACAGCGCCCGCGCCTGCGGCGAGAGTTTCTGTCCTAAGCCGGTGTCGACGAGGATGGTCTTCCCCTCAGAGCGGATCAGGGCGCAGGTCAGGGTCATGGGCACCGTGTTGTCAGGCGCCGGCTGCAAGTACAGCGCGTAGAGCGGCCGCGGCACCAGACCGAAGGGCCCGCCGGCGTCGG
Source organism: Chloroflexota bacterium (assembly GCA_024277995.1). GTDB lineage: Bacteria > Chloroflexota > Anaerolineae > Anaerolineales > E44-bin32 > JAJRUD01. The sequence continues at coordinate 9,492 of JAJRUD010000162.1, read as the reverse complement.
CGCGCACCACACCATCACTGACCAGGTGGATTTCCAATTCCCCGAACTTCATGGCTCTTGAGGTGGGAAGCCGATCAAGGCGGCTTCCATTTCGACTTCGATCCGGCGCCGCTCGCGCTTGGGCAGGAAGGCGGCCTGGACGGCCGTCATGACCATTCCCTGCAAAGTGACCAGCGAGAGGCCCATCTCGCGCACCGCGCTCAGGTACTCATCGCTCAAAGTGATACCGGAGATCGCCGGATCATCGCTGTTCAGTGTGACCGGCAACCCCGCCTGCAGCATGCGCGGCAGGGGGTGGCGTTTCCAGTCGGACACCACACCCGATTGGACATTGCTCGTGGGGCAGACCTCGAACACGGCGCCCCGCTCGCGCGCCAGGGCCGTGACCTCCCGGTCCTCGAGCACGCGGATCCCATGGCCGATACGTTGCGCGCCCAGCTTCTCCAGCGCCATCCGCACCCCCCCGGCGCCGGCCCATTCGCTGGCGTGTACCGTTATCCCCAGGCCCTCCACCGCAGCCTGGCGGAAGAGTGCCATGAAGGCTTCGCCGTCGTAATTCGACTCGTCGCCCGCCATGTCCAGCCCCACAACGCCATCGTCCTTTCGATCGACTGCGATCTGCGCCACCTCTTCAGCCAATGACACGGGCTCATGGCGGTTAATGCTGATGATGAAGCGCAATTCCATCATCTTGTCCTGCGCCGCCTGGCGCGCACTCTCCAGCACCCAATCCACCACATCCGCCAGGGCAAAGCGGCGTACGCGAGCCAGAGCCGCCGGCGTGAAGCGCAGCTCCAGATAACGGACGTGATCAGCCGCCGCGTCCTCAACCGCTTCGCGCGCGACGCGGACGATGACCTCGGGTGAGCGATAGATGGGCCGCAGGGCCTTGAACTTGGCCAGGAATCGCTGCGCCGTCCGCGGCTCCCCAGGGCACATCTGCACCATCGCCTTGAGCGCCTCCCGCTCGCGGGGAAGCCCCAGATCATCCTGGCAAGCCAGTTCCAGGATGGTCTCCAACCGCAGCGATCCTTCCAGGTGGCGATGCAGCTCCACCTTGGCCATGCTGCGGATCTCTTGCTCGAGCTCGATCCGGGAGTCTGTCAAGCGCCTCGCCCTCCGTGATGGGCTCACAAAGGAGATTCGCTCCAGATTACCACAAGGGGGATCGAGGCCGCATTGGGAGGATGGTCCCGGAATGAATCGCCGCTCAGCGGCGGCGGCGACGACGCCTCTTGCGCTTCCCCGCGCCGTCCCCCGACCGGGCAGGCTGTGCCTCGCCTTCAGGGGCAGCACGCCGCGGAGCGCGTTGACCTGTCGCGGTCCCGGGTCCTGCCGCCCTCGAAACCTGCACGCGGAAGAGACGCGAGACCACCCCGGCGCGAATGTCGGCCAGCAATTGCTGAAACATGTCGAAGGCACGGCTCTTGTACTGCACCAGGGGATCACGCTGGGCATAGGCTTCCAGGCCGATCGAGGTGCGCAGCGCTTCCATCTGCGTCAGGTAGTCGACCCACACGCGATCGCCTACCGACAGCGTCAGGTTGCGGTAGGTCTCGGTGAGCAGGATCTGGCCCAGGCGCTCGACCACGACCTGACGCAGGGATTCGGGCAGAGCCGAGAGCGGTCCACTGGCCGCCAGCTCCTCGAAGGCCTCCTCCCCCAGCAGGTCACGCAAACCGCGTTGATAGATCTCATCGAGATCGGCCAGGGAGACGTTCCCCAGGCGTGCCAGTTCCGTCTCCCCCACCATGCGCCGCAGGGCGGCCCAGGCGCCGCGCAGATGATCGAGCACAGCCTCCGTCAGATCCTCAGGGTCGCCGGCTTCCATCAACTGCGCGGCGAAGAAAGCATACGTAAAGCGCGCCACCATCACGGACCGGCGCTGATGCGTCTTGCGGTCGAAGAAAGTCCGCTGCCCATAGCTCATCTGCACCAGCAGGCGGAGCTTCAAGGCCTCGTCGATCTCCCCGGCGCGACCCAACATGAGCTCAAGGTCGCGGTCGACTTCGGTGAGCAGCCGCTCGGTGCGCCGCTGCCATGTCTCTTCCAGGCCCTGCAGCAGCCGATCGGCGGCCTCGTCCCAATCGAGGGGGATGGGGAGCGTCGTTTCCAGACCCAGGCTCTCGCCCACACGACGCTCGACGGCCTGCAGCAGCCCGGCCCAGATCCGCAGCCCCAGGCTGGCCTCGATGAACTCCGGCAACGCCCGCTGGAAACCGCGCGCGTCGCTGACGATCTGGTCCAGCCCGGCCTGGTCCATCTCCAGGCGCAATCCCACAGCCCGCTCGACCGCCGCTAATAGTTGGCGGGGGTCCGGCTCCACCCCCGTCTCATCGGCCTCCAGCAGCGCCCCCTCCACGGCCAGTTCGGCCATCTCGACGCGCTGGCGCACCTGATCATCCAGGCGCTCAACGGCACGGTCGAGCTGCTCCTCCACCGCACGCACCAGGTGCGCGTATTGGGCTTCCAGCGCCTGCTCGGCGATCTCCAACAGGGCCTGGCGCAGCGCCTGCGGCTCCTCGATGTCCGCCAGCTGGCCCAGGAGCAGGCGAAGCATGAAAGATGGATAGGGCTGGTCGCTGTCCAGACCAAGGGTCGGCTGCACTTCTTCCAGCCAGGCCAGCAGCCGCCAAAGGCCTTCGGGGTCCTCCAGACCGCTCTGCACGTGGCTTTCCACCTCCACGCGCAGCATGGCCTCCAGGTCCTCCGTCAGATCCTCTTTCGTTAGAATGCGATCGCGCTGGCCATAGTAGACCTCGCGCTGCTGGTTGAGCACGTCGTCGTATTCCAGCAGGTGCTTGCGGGTGTCGAAGTTGGCGCCTTCGACGCGCGTTTGGGCCTGCTCGATGGTCTTGTTGACGATGTTGTGGGCGATGGGCACCGCGTCGTCGATGTTCAGACGCTGCATCAGGCTGGAGACCTGCATACCTCCGAAGAGGCGCATGAGTTCGTCTTCCAGCGAGATGTAAAACTGCGATGAGCCCGGATCGCCCTGGCGGGCGGCGCGGCCGCGGAGCTGGTTATCGATGCGGCGCGATTCGTGGCGCTCAGAACCGATGACGTGCAGCCCCCCCACCTCGCGCACGCGCTTTTCCTGCTGCATGAACTCGCGGAAGAAGTTGATCTCGCCGTCGTAAATCCCGATGGCGCTGCGGTCAGCCGAGGCCAACGCGTCCAGGCGCTCCTCCATGTTCATGTTCTCGGGGTCCTTGTACCCCACGCGCCGCAGGACGCGGTTCACGGCCGCGAGCACCTCCTCTGCCAGTTCACCGCCCAGCTTGATGTCCACGCCACGGCCGGCCATATTGGTGGCAATGGTCACCGCGCCCAACGCACCCGCGCCGGCGATGATGCGCGATTCCTCGTCATGCTTCTTGGCGTTCAACACGCTGTGGCGGATGCCCGCCTGCAGAGCCTCCTCCAGACGAGGCGTATCCTCGGGCTCCAGATCCAGGATGCGCACCAGCCTCGCCAGATTGTCCGGCTTGGTGGGATTGAGGGAGACACCAAGCTCACGTGCGAATGGGCGCAGCGTGCTCGAGGACAGCTTGTCCAGGGGCTGATAGAGCGGGTCGAGAGCCTCGACGCGCATACCATCATCCGGGATATCGTGGGCCTCCAGGTAAGCGTCGCGCAGGATGAGCACCGTGGCCAGGCGCTGCAACATCTCCGCCTTGAGGCGTCCCGAGAGGCGCTCGGAGAGCTCCACCGAGGTCGTGCCCACCAACAGCGGCTGGCCCACCACGTGGCGGCGCAGAATTTCCGTCGCCAGAGCCCGGAACTTGGCCTCCTCAGTGCGGTAAACCACATCGGGGTAGTCTTTGCGCCGCCAGAAGACAGGTTTCCGCTCGGGGTCATCCTTGCGTGTGTAGCAGTAGAACTTGTGGCCGTCCTCGCGGTATTCCACCTCCACCAGGTCGGAGTCCGGCTGCATGGCGATGAATTCCAGGTTGGTAGGCAGCGCGATGACGTCTACGTTGTAGATCTTGTTGAACTCTTCCGCTTAGGTCATCGCCGTGCCGGTCATGCCAGCCAGCTTCTCGTACTTGCGGAAGTAGTTCTGCAGGGTGATGGTAGCGTAAGTGACGTTCTCCTGGCGAACGCGTACACCCTCTTTGGCCTCCACTGCTTGGTGCAGGCCGTCCGACCAGCGCCGACCGGACATCATCCGGCCAGTGAACTCATCGACGATGATGACGCGGCCGCCTTGCACCACATAGTCTTTGTTGCGCTTGAAGAGGAACTGGGCCCGCAGGGCCTGCTCCAGATGTCCCAGCAGGCGGGCCTGTTCGGGCGTGATGTCCTCCGGACGATCGGGGTCCCGCAAGGGCACGCCCAAGAGCCGCTCCACGTGGTCCTCGCCGATCTCGGTGAGGGAAACCGTGCGGTCGCGCTCGTTGATCTCATAGTCCTCGGGGTTGAGCTGCTTGACCACCTGCGCCATGCGTATGTAGAGCTCAGGATCCTCGTGAGAGGGACCGGAGATGATGAGCGGCGTGCGCGCCTCATCGATGAGGATGTTGTCCACCTCGTCCAGGATGGCGAAATTGTGGCCGCGCTGGGAGCGAGCCTGCATGCTGTGCGCCATGTTGTCGCGCAGGTAGTCGAAGCCGAATTCGTTGTTGGTGCCGTAGGTGACGTCAGCGGCGTAGGCCAGCTTGCGGTCCACCATGCGCATCTGGTGGACGTCCTCCTGTGCCGAAACGCGGCTGGGGTCATAGATGAAAGCCTTGCGGCCGTTTTCTGTGCGCGCGGCCTCCTGCAACACACCCACGCTCAGGCCCAGGAAGTGGAAGATGGCGCCCATCCAGCGGGCATCACGGCGGGCCAGGTAGTCGTTGACCGTGACCAGATGGACACCCTTACCCTGCAGCGCGTTCAGGTAGATGGGCATGGTCGCCACCAGCGTCTTGCCCTCGCCGGTGCGCATTTCGATGATGTTCCCCTCGTGCAGAGCCATACCGCCGATGAGCTGTACGTCGAAGTGGCGCAGGCCGATGGTGCGCACCGCCACCTCGCGCACGACGGCAAAGGCCTCCACAAGCAGATCGTCCAGCGTCTCACCCTGGTCCAGACGGGCACGGAACTCCTGCGTTTTTGCGCGCAAAGCCTCGTGGCTGAGCGCCTGCATCTGGGGCTCGAGCGCGTTGATGGCCTCGACGCGCAGCAAGAAAGGTTTGATCTGTCGACGAACAGGATCGCCACCGATAAGTTTCGACAAGCTTTTAAACATGGGAGAATCCTCGGCGGCGATTATAGCACACCGACCACGCCCTTGACGGGCCTGATGGGAAGAATACAATCGGAACGAGGGGCGGTGGCGGAATTGGCAGACGCCGGGGACTTAAAATCCTCTGAGGGCAACCTCGTGTGGGTTCGACTCCCACCCGCCCCATGAGCACAACCTCCCGCAGAGCCGCATCTGCGGGAGGTCCTCTTTGCCTCGCTTGCCCGCCCTCCCATTCGGGGTACAATCGGGCTGAACCTCCCTGCCCCAGGCACACAGGAGGCACCCATGATCTCGCGCGCGTGCAATTCCATCGTCGCCCTGGTCGCTCTGGCCCTGGCCGGCTGCACCCTGCCCGGGGCGGCTTCGCCCACCCCCTTCACCTTCCCCACGCCCAACCTCACGCTGACGGCCATCTTCGCGCCCACAGCGACGGAAACACCCCTGCCGCCCACGCTTCCGCCCATCGGGCCCAGCCCCACGCTGGCCGCCACCACACCCCCCGGCACCCCACCCCCCACGGCCACGAGCGGCACCATCACCGCGCGGCCCAACGGCTCGCCGGTCACCGCCGCTTTCCTGAGCAGCGCCCCCGTCATCGATGGCGACCTCGCCGATTGGAGCGGGACGGCCTACAAGGCGGATCAGATCGTATACGGCGCTGCCTCCTGGAGCGGGAGTTCCGACCTTTCCGCGACTTATTACCTTGGTTGGGACAGCGGCAACCTGTACCTAGCTGTGCGTGTGACCGACGACAAGTTCGTGCAGCTCTCGACGGGCAGCCAGATCTACAAGGGCGACAGCATCGAATTGCAGTTCGACGCCGACCTGGCCGGCGATTTTTCGAGCACCTACCTGAGCAGCGACGATTTCCAGATCGGGCTCTCCCCTGGCGATTTCGGCACCCTCTCCCCCGAGGCTTATCGCTGGTATCCGGCCAGCCAGAGCGGCAAGTTGATCTCGGTGCAGGTCCAAGCCCGGCAGACAGCCAGCGGATATGATCTGGAGGCCCGCATCCCGTGGGTGATCTTCGGCCTCACCCCCAGCGCGGGCGCCCGCTACGGGCTGGCACTCTCGATCTCCGACGACGACCTGGCCGGGTCCGCCGTGCAGCAATCCATGGTCTCCAACGTTGGCACACGCCTGCTGCTGGACCCGACGTCCTGGGGGACGCTGATCCTGGGCGCGCCCTAGACGCCGGCCGCCATCTGAGCTCGTCGAAGACAGCCGCTCCCCATCCCCCTACGCGCACACTCCCCCGCCATGCTTCGACAGGCTCAGCATGGCGGGGGAGCGACATCCAGAACGTCTCTATGATTGGATCGGATCTTAATCCAGCGGTTTGGGCTTCGTAGGGGGGAGCAAAGCCTGCCGCACGAAGGCGTGCAAGGGGCCACTGCGGCGCTTGACCATCACCACCGTCACCGACGCCCGCCGGGCGATGCGCTCCGGTAGTGTGCCCACGAGCAGGTTCTTGAAGAGCGGCTCGTCCGTCGCCCCCACCACGATCAGGTCATATCCCTTGCTGTTCTCGATGACCGCGTCCGCGATGTTGGTCCCCGCCACGAACCTGGTCTCGATTAGCGGATAATCGATGCCTTCCTGGATGTAGTTGAGTTCCTGCTGAGCGCGGATCATATACCCATTGTGCGCCTGGGGCGGATGCACGTGCAGCAACGTCACCTTGGCCGGACCCTCATCGCCCGCCTGCGCCATGTCCACTGCCATCTTCACCGCGCGCCGGCTGTTAGGGCCACCCGCCACGGGTACCAGCACGGCCCGCACCGGACGGCGCTCCCGGTAGCGCACCACGGCCACATCCGTCGGAGGGTTGTCCACAATCGGGTCGATGACCGAGCCGAAGAGCTTGCCCGAAGTGTTGGTATAGCCAGGCCAGCCCAGCACGATCAAATCCGAGGCATTCTCCAGCGCGGTCTTGCGCACCGCCTCGGCCACGTTGCGCCCCAGGCGGATGATGGTGTGGACGGGCACCTCGCGCGCTTTGGCCTGCTTGATGACCTCATCCAGATAGGCCCGCCCCTCCTTCAGGAAGATGCGCCCCTCGCCCAGGGTCAACTGCGGCGGCACGCGCGCCACATGAAGCGCCAGCACCTCGCCGTTGTGCGCCCAGGCGAGGATAGCGCCGATCTGTCCCAGGATACGCGCCTGCTCATCATTGGCCACGGGTACCAACACCGAATAGTCGCGGCTGATGAGCACTTCTTCCAGCAAGATCTCCTTCGGCTTCTCCATGGCCTCGATCTTGGAGAAATGTGCGTAATAGGCCAGTAAGCCGATGACCACCCAGGCGATGCCCGCATACCAGGCGATGGCACTGAAGCTGAACAAGTGAATGGCCAGGAAGGCGTTGGCGAGAATGGCCACCACCGGGATCACCGGGAACCACGGGATCTTGAAACCGCGCTCCAAGTCAGGCCGCTGATGGCGCATGATCATCACCGCCAGGTTCACCTGCAGGAAGAGCATCAGGAACATGATATCGGCCGAGGCGGCCACGTCCTCGATGGGCAAGGACCAGCCCATCAGCCCCATGAGCAACCCGGAAAAAATCACCGCCCAATGCGGCGTGCGCCGCTTGGGATGAATGCGGGCGAAAGCCTCCGGCAGATTGTGGTCGCGCCCCATGGCAAAGGAAACCCGCGAGGATGAATAGGTCGTCGCGTTGAGGGCCGACATGGTCGAGGCTAGGCCGCTCAGCAGCAGGATCACCCCACCCAGGCCCAGGGGGAAGGTCTGCCTGGCCACCTCGACGATGGCCACCTCTCTCTTCAGTCCGAGATACTCATAAGCCGCCATGCCATCCGGCGGGGTGATGGACCCCACGGCCGCGATGCCGACCAGCACGTAAATGGTGACAGTGATAGCGATGGAGATGAAGATCGCGCGCGGCACATTGCGCTTGGGATCGATGACCTCCTCGCCCGATTGGGCGATAATCTCATAGCCTTCAAAGGCGATAAAGGTCAATCCCATGGCCACGAGCACGCTGACGAACCCGTTGGGCATGAACCCGGTGGTGAAACGCACAACCCAGGCATCGCTGCGGGTCATGGCCAGGAAGCCGAAGAAGATGAACACCGCCAGGATGACCACCTTGGTCAGCGTTACGATGTTGCCGACCGCGCCCGTTTCAGAGGCGCCGCGGTAGTTGATGTAGGTGAACAGAGCGATGATCAGGGTCATGAACCCCAGGGTCATATGACGAACGGAGAGCCCGTAGGTGGGCAGTCCCGCCATGATGATCAGCTCGGTGGCGAAGCGTCCGAAAGTGAGGGCGTAGAGGCTGCCGGCGACCGCGTGGGCGAACCAACTCATCCAGCCGGCCAGGAACCCCTGTGTGCCTCCCAGAGCATCTTTGACCCACAGGTACCCGCCGCCGGCCTCGGGAAAGGCCGATCCGAGTTCGGCGTAGGCCATAGCCGTCAGCGAGGTCACAAACCCGTTCAGGAGAAAAGCCAACACCAGGGCTGGGCCGGCGACGCCGGCGGCGATGCCCGTCAACACGAAAATACCGGCGCCGATCATGCCGCCGACGCCGATCATGGTGATCGTGAACAGGCCCAGATCGCGGCTCAGGGTGATCTTTTCATGCCCGCGTTCAGCGGTGGGAGAAGGTGCGGTCACATGAACCTCTCAATGGCGGCTCGTCTCATTCGGCTGCCCATTATATCCGCTTTTTTTCTCGCCAAACGCGAAGAAGCCGGGCCCGTCGAGCCCGGCTTCGTGCAGCGCTAGCCCGACTCTCAGAAGAGCACCGAGGCAAGCTCATCGCGATATTCGCGCGTCAGCGGATCGTCATCGCCCAGCAGAGCAAACAGCGCCAGCATCACGTCCTTCGGCAGATCGTCGCGGTAGTGCTTGTCATGGCGCAGGACTTCCAACAGCCCGTCCATGGCAGCCGGGATGTTGCCGCGCGCGATGAGCCGGGCCGCCTGGTGCAGCTCCGCCTCCAGCGCCTCTTCCTCTGTTCCCGGCTCGGTGTGCTCCACCTCAGCCAGCAGGTTGGCCAGCGGCTTGAGCCGCTCGGCTGTCGCCCATTCGATCCCAGCCGGGAATCGCTCCAGAATGGACAGGGCTTCCGTGCCCCTCCCCTGCATCAGCAGGCTTTCCACCAGACCCAGTGCAGCCGCTGCGTTGCCGTCGTCCTGCTCCAGCACGTCGCGGAAAGCAGCCTCCGCCTCTTCCCAGTGGCGGGCTGCCAGCAGACTGCGGCCCTTGCTCACCGCTCGTTCTGCCGGGCT
>JAJRUD010000161.1 GCA_024277995.1 Chloroflexota bacterium | reverse complement strand
GCTGGCCAGCGTGATGCCCAACTGGATGGCAGCGATCATCCGGTCCGGGTTGTCGATGGCCTTCTGCACCCAGCGGGCGCCGCGATTGCCCTGCGCGACCAGTTCGGCAATGCGCGTGCGGCGCACGCTGACCAGGGCGAATTCGGCCGCGACGAAGAAGGCATTCGCCATGATGAGCACAGCGACGCCTATCAACCGAAGGGAGATTATGAGCCAGGAAGTTTCCATCATATCGTCAGCAGAAGTCGAGCACGACGTGTGATCGCGCCGACACGGCCGGGATCATGTGTCGGACGCTTGATACACTACGGCGGCTCCATACCCAACCACAGCACTGTCATCCCCGGTGACGTCACCGGAGGTGGCGTAATGCAACGTCCGCACCTCATTCGCCCCTAGACCGCGCGCCGCCCACAGCATGGCTGCAATCGCGCCGCGCCCACAGGCGAAGCCAATCCCCTTCTCTTCCGCCTCCAGCACACCGACCGGATCGAAGGCTTCCACCCGCGCCAGGACGGCCGCGTCCAGCCGACGCGCTATGGCAGCCGGATAGTAGTGGGAAAGATCGGAACTGGCAATGATGACAGCATTCCGATCAGCCAATACGTCAGCCAGGGCGGCGCCCACTGCCTCGGCCACATCGCGCCCCTGGTCGCGCAGCATCAGAGGCAGGAGCGTGAAGGGCTCGGACAATACCCGCTGCAGGAAGGGAAGTTCGATTTCCAGCGCATGCTCCTGGTCTCGATAGATGCGGGCGCACTCGATGTTGCGCTCCGCCAATTTGCCCTCGACCCGCTCAAGCAGCTCGCGCTGGACGGCGACGGGACCCAGCGGTGTGCCGTAGGCCTCATGCATGGTAGTCAATACCTGCCCCGGGTACGGATAATGGGATGGTGAAAGGATGGCGACCACCTGCGGGGCAAGGCCCTGCAAACACCGGAAGGCGTACGCCGCCACCTGACCCGAGTAGCGATGGCCTGCGTGCGGCGCCAACACGCCCAGGATCTTGCCGTCCGGAGGCTCGACTGCGGCGCGCTCCAGGAAGGCATCGATGGTCCCGGCCAGGACCTCCGGGTCCCCTGGATACCACGTGCCGGCTATCGGTGAGGGTCTTATGTCAGTCAAGGTCATAGATCAAATCCCGACCTGATTCTAGCACAGCTGCACGCCCCCGTCCGTCTCATCGCCGGGCCCACTCCTGGCCAGATTACCTATACCACCCCGATGCCCTCTCGAACTATGGATCTTTCTCCGAATGCCAGCCCCCTCGGGCTTGCCACACGAAGGCCTCGACCAGGCCCGTCTTCCCATCCCACCGATCACTCTCACCGGCATCGACACATGCCCGGCCTCTCGCCCGATCGGACTTGCCTCTTGACAATAGCACATATGTTCGCTATCATGAGAGAGTAGCACGTCCGTTCTACTTCTTGGGAGACGCGCATGTCCACACCCATCGCGAGCGATCGTCCCAGGCCGGGCCAGCGCGCTCATGTCGGGCTCACCCCGCAGGCCCCATCCTTCCTGATGAGCACAACCGGGCACCGCCATCAGGCCTCGCAGACCGCAGGGTTTGCAGCAGTCAGGGAAACCCCCGGCGGCGAGACCCTGCTCCAGCGCGCCGGGCTCGAAAGCCCGATGCCCCTGATGCCCACCGCCCCTCCCGCGCCGCAACCCGAGCCCCGCGCGGGCCGCGCCAGCGGGCAAGACATCCGGCTCATCCCGTTGTTGCACACCATGCCTGAGTTGAAACCCCTGAGCGCAGTGGTCGGGCTGACCGACAAGGGACGGCCACTGGTGATCCATTTGGATCATCCTCGCACCCAGCACGTGATCATCGCCGCGGCGGCCCATCAACCGGCTATGGAACTCATGCGTTCCATCTTGTTCAGCCTGGCACTCACCAGCAGGCCCTCCCAATGTCAGATCCTCGCCGTTGACGTCGATCACGGCGGTCGCCAGCTGGCCGTCGCCCAGGCCGTGCCGCATGCCTTGACGGAAACGGCCTCCCTGCCTCAGCCCGCCTCAGAGGTGCTGCGCTGGCTCGCGGAAGAGAGGACCCATCGTGCCTCCTGCGGCATATCCAGACCACACCTGTGCCTCTTCCTTGCCGGTCTGCGCTGGCTCATGCCCTCGCGGCGCAACGCCGATCTGCGAATCTTGGAAGATCTTCTCACTGACGGCGCCGCGGCGGGCATTCACTTAATCCTGGCAGCAGGCCGCGATATCCTCCTCGACATCGAAAGCCGCCTCGCTTCTGCTCCCATATTGCGCGCCGACTTCATTCCCGATGGGGGGCTCTCCCAGGCTCATCGTTTCACGTTCCTCTCGGGCCCGCGTCGCAAATGCGTTTCCCTTGCATGGCTGCCGGCCCGCGATCTGAACGCCGCAGTTCGGCTGGCTGAGGCCGGCTGGCGCGCCGGCAGACGACCACGGAGGCGCTGAAATGCGAACAGACTTGCGCGGCCCCCTCGCCCTGCTGCTGGCCTTCGCCCTCTATATGGCCACCGGCCGCCTCCCGGCCGCGGCAGCGGAAGCTCTGCTCGGCTTCTCCATCGGCCTCACCATCTATGGCCTGTGGTCCATCGTCGGTCTCCTGCCGCGCGCCTTGCTTGAAGGGACGCGGCTCGATTCGCCCATCGTCGATGGCCCGCCGGCCGCAGCGCCGCATGCTGGCGATGTCTTCCAGGCCTGGCGGACGGAACCCTTTTCCGCCGCCCCGCTCGTTGCAGATCACGAACCACCCCTTTGCTGGGACCCCTGTATGGCTGAAGCCGGGGAGGTTGCCCGATGACGCGGCTGGCATCAGGTGAACCCGTCCGCGTGGCGCGGCCCGAGCCTCATGCCCTGCCCGCATCCTTCACATGGCGCGGGCAGCGCCATCGTGTGCGCCGCGTGGAAGCCTGTCACACAGTCCGCCGCGGCGGAAAACTGCAGCGCATCGTGCGCCTTCAGACCACGGCAGGGGTGCGCTGCATCTTCGCTCAAGACCTGCCCCGAGGCTCGTGGCAGATGAGAACGTTGCTCTCCCCCAACCGCTCAGGAGGTGTGCCATGCGCGTAGGAATGTTGTGGTGCGATGACGACCGCTCTCGTTCCCTGGAAGAAAGGCTGCTCCTGGCCGTTGATTATTACCACGCCAAGTACGGATGCCGCCCAAATCTCTGCTTCGTGCATCCCACAACTCTGGCTGAGGCACCCCAGGGCTCAAAGTCCCCTGTGACCCTCCGCAAGAGCACAGCGATCCTCCCGGATCACTTCTGGCTTGGTGTTGAGGAGAACACCGAGGGATCCTTCGCCGCGGCTGCATGATGCCTCGAGGCGACTTGCCCTTCGCTCCCCCATGCCCCGCCCGCGCCCGGGCTCTCATCCAACCCCTGGGACCCTCAGCCCTCTTTCGACGGGGGTAGAGGTCGTCAGCACATCACAAGGTGGTCAACGACGCCACCAGTCGATCCATGCCTGTCTCCAGGTCCGCCCGCCCGCGCTTGCTGTCCAAATCGAGTCGCGACAGCAGATGATATATCTTCTCGAGTTCCAGCATGTCGAAATTGCGCGCCTGCCCGGTCACTTTCTCGGCGACGTAGGGATGTACACCCAGCCCCTGGCGCGGATCCTCTCCGCTCTCCAGGGCTTCGCGCGCCTGCAGCAACAGCCTGAACTGACGGACGATCATGGTAAAGACGTACCTGGGATGCTGTGTTTCCAACAGGCGGTGTAGCAGGCCTATGGCCCGTCGCCCGTCTCTCTGCCCCAACGCGTCAACCATGGCGAAGATGTCGTGTTGCCCTTGAAAGGGAGTGAGCCGTTCCACGTCGGCCACCGCTATCGGTCGACTTCGATCTACATAATCGAGCAGTTTGCCGAGTTCTTGATGTGCCAGATAGGGATCGTCGTCCACCCACTCCGACAGCAACTGCGCCGCCTCGTTCTCGATCTCCCCGCCCAGATCACGACATCTGCTCAGAAGCCAGCGGACGAAGGCCCCTCCGCGCGGCGTCTCAAACTTGCGCACCAGTGCCCGCTCGGCGTTATCCTGGGCCCATCGAAGCAGCGGATCGCGTTTGCCGAGGTCGCCTCGAACCACGATCACCAGAGCCGTGGAGGTGGGGATGCGCTCCAGCAGCTCGTAGAATCGCTCCTCCCCCCTTAGCCTGTCCGCGCCCTCCACGACGACCATGCGGCGCGAGGCGAGAAAAGGTACGGCGCAGCAGGCTTCCTCCAGTGTGCGCAGGTCTACGTTCTGGGCCTGCAGGCGCTGCAGGTTCAGCGCCAGCGCATCCGGGTCGCCCAGCTTCTCCTCCATGCGCCTCACGAATTCAGCGATGGCCAGCTCGTCATCGCCATAGAGCAGATAGAGGACGGGAGGCGTGCGAAACTCTTCAGCCACAGGTGAGCACGCGGTGCACGGTAGAGCGGCCGCTGTGGAGCCGTCTCACGGCACGAATCTCCAGGTCGCCAGGCTCTCCTTTGGTGGTGATGTGCTGCTGAACGGCCGCTCCAAGGGGTTGCGCCGCGATCAACGCCAGCACTGTCAGCATTATGGCCAAGGGCAAACGCTCGAGGCGCTGGCGGGGCTTTTCACGTTCAGAGCCGAGCAACGAGAGGAAGGCCGCGCCGCCGGCCATCATCGCCGCAGTCAGGAAATTGGTCCCGCAATTCGGATGGATGGCCAAACGGACTTCGCCGGAGCGCAGCCGACGGAGAGCCTCCTCCGCGGCGGAGCGAACGGCTTCGGTGGGTACGTCTCCATAGAGGTAGAAACCCTGGGTGTCGGCCCGCCCGATCAGCGTGGCGTTGGGATAGCGGGCACTGAGCAGGT
>JAJRUD010000160.1 GCA_024277995.1 Chloroflexota bacterium | reverse complement strand
GCCGCGCAAGATGGGCAGCAAGGCCCGCAACACGAAGGGAAAGGCGATGAGCGTGTGGGCGATGGGGATGATCAAGAGGCTGGTGCGCAGGTTGAGGGGCGGCTCATCCAGGGCGACGATGTAGCCAAAGCCGAGGGTGACGGCGCTCGTGCCCAGAGGCAGCATGAAGATCGGATCGAGAATGGAACTGAGGCAGCCGCGCTTGCGCCGGTCGTTGCCGGCCAGCAAGTAGGCGCTGGAAACGCCGATCACGAGGGAAAAGAGCACCGCGACCGCGGCGAAGGCCAAGGAATTGCGCACAGCCTCGATCGGCGTCACGAAAAAGATGGAGCCGGTGCGGTTGACAAAGAGGTTCTGGTAGTGCTGGATGCCGAATTCGCCGCCCAGGCTGAACGAGCGCCAGACCAGCGCCGCCAGGGGGCTGAGTAGGAACAGCCCCAGCGCGCCCAGCACGCCGTAGACGAGAACGCGTTCGCCAAGCGTGCGCGGCCATTTTTGCGTGTGTTCGCCGGGGCGAAAATCGAGGCGGGTGGTGAGACGGGCCTGGAGCCGGGTGTAAACGGCCATCAGGCCCAGGGTGAAGGCCATCTGCACCAGCGCCAGCGCCGCGGCCACCGGCAGGTTGAACAGGCGCACGGCGCTGCGGTAGATCTCGACTTCCAGCGTGGCGAAGCCAGGGCCGCCCAGGATGAGGATCACGCCGAAGGAGGTGAAGTTGAACAGGAAAACGATCAGGCTGGCGGCGACGATGGCGGGGAGCAGCAGGGGGGCGGTGATGTGGCGGAAGCGCGCCCAGGGGCCGGCGCCCAGCACTGCCGCGGCCGCGCCCAGCCGAGGATCGAGGTTGGCCCAGAAGCCGCCAACCATGCGAATGATGACGGAGGTGTTGTAAAAGATATGAGCGAGGAGGATGATCCAGATGGTTCCCTGCAAGGCGATGGGCGGCGCATCCAGGCTGAACAACTGCATCAGGGCCTCGTTGAGCACGCCGCGCGGGCCCAGCAGGGCGGTGAAGGCCGTAGCCACAACCACGGTGGGCATGACGAAGGGCAAGGTGGTGAGGGCGCGGAACAAGCTCTTGCCCGGAAAACGGTAGCGGGCGAACACGTAGGCCGCGGGCAAGCCCAGGGCCAAGGCCCCCAGCGTGCTCACGATCGCCTGCCAGATCGTGAACCAGAGCACCCGCAGGTAGTAGGTTTTCTCCAGCAATGGGCGAAGCCCATCCGCGGCGAAACGCCCGTCCGGGAACAGGCTGAGCTTGAAGATCTCGAACAGGGGATAAAAATAGAACAGCGCCAGAAACCCCAACGGGATCAAGGCCAGAGCCAGCAGGCCGGGGGAGGGCAGGAGGGAGGAGAGTCGTTTGGTGGTCATGGGTAAGGGTGGATATTGGATATTCGGTATTGGGTATTGCCCGCACGACAATAGCCAATATCCAATACCGAATATCTCTAGTTCCGGCCAACTTTTTTGACCCCCGCCACCACGCGGATCACGTCCGCTTGTTTGAGCAGGGCGGCCAGGACGCCGATCAGCCAGCCCAGGACCAGCGCGGGGCGGGAACGCTCGCGATGCCAGCGGTAGGCGATCGCCCCGGCCAGGCCGTGCGGGTTGGGGATGTGTTGCAGGCGCATGATGCGAAATCCGGCCTGCTCCAGGGCCAGGGTCAGGCTGGCGGGCGTGAAGTGCCAACGATGGCGAGGCAGATCGAGATGGAACCAGTAGCGACCGGTCAGACGGGCAACCAGCCCCGACCAATTCGGGATTTCGAGTAGGACAACGCCATCTGCGGCCAGGGCCGGGCGCACGCGGCGCAGCGCGGCCACGGGGTCATCGAGGTGTTCGAGTGCGTGCCAGAAGGTGGCGACATCGTAGCGGGCGGGGGGCAGTTCGGCGTCCTGGATGGCGCAAGTCTGCACCTGCAGGCCGGCCTGCCGCGCTCGTTCGGCCGCGACCGGGTCCGGTTCGACGCCGTCGACGCGCCAGCCCAGGGAGAGAAGACGCGCCCCGTAAGCGCCGCTGCCGCAGCCCACATCGAGCAGACGGCCCGGCGGCGCTGGCGGCGGCGTCCACACCCATCCGCGGATGTACGCCAGGGGTCGAGCTAGGAAAGCCGGCAGGGGGAAGGCGGGCGCTTGGTCGTAGCCATACGTGCGCAGGAGGGTGGCGGCCAGACGCTGGCGGAAATCGCTGCTTTGCCGTTCCTCCGCCCGATAGGGTTCGTAATCAGGGGGATAGGCTGCGGCCAGCGCCGGGCCAGACAGAGGCGGCTGCGTGATCCCCAGCCCACAGCGCCGGCAGCGCCAAACCTGATGCTGGATGCGGCCGCCGAAGCGATAATCGGGCGCGGTGAGCGCCAGTTGGAGCGACTGCGAGTGGCAAATCGGGCAGGCATTCATGAGGGGTGAAAAACATCATAGCGAAACGAAGGACGCATCACCGGGCACGCGTCATCCCCTGAGACAGGGTGCACTCGCGTCATCCAGGGGATGTCTCGCTTCGCTTCGACATGACGGGCTTTCTACCGCAACATGATGTCGGTCCAGGTCTCGATCCAGGTTTCGCGGTGTGCGGCGATTTGGGCGGGATCGACGGTGACCGGCTCTTTCGGGATTGCGGCCCACTGCTCGAACAATTCTCCGGCATCAGCCTTGGTGTTGGCCGGGTACACGAACATGTGCAGGGGAATGTCTTCCTGGAAGGTCTGCCCGAGGAGGAAATCGACCAGCAGGCGGGCGGCGTCTTCTTTGCCTGTGCCCTTGAGGATGCCGACGAATTCGATCTGGACGAAGCTATTGCCGGGCGTATTGACGCTGCGGGTGGGTGGTTCCTCGAGTTTGTTGAAGTAGAGTTCAGCCACGGGGCTGGTGGCGTAACTGACGACGATGGG
>JAJRUD010000159.1 GCA_024277995.1 Chloroflexota bacterium | reverse complement strand
CGCCTAGGGCTGGCGGTGCAAGAAACGTGCGATCTGCCGGGGCAGGAAATCCACGTCTACGGGTTTCTGAATGTAGCCGTCGCAGCCAGCGGCGAGCGTGCGTTCTCGGTCGCCGCGCATCACATTGGCGGTGATGGCCACGACGGGAGTGTGCGCCAATTGTGGATCGGTCCTGAGGCGGGAGGTGAGCGACAAGCCATCCACTTCCGGCATGTTGATGTCCACGAGGATCAAGTCCGGGTGCTCGTCGAGCGCCAGCCGCAATCCCTCGAAGGCGTTTGCTGCCTCGAGTACGTGATAGCCCTCCGCCTGGAGTATCCGCCGCACGAGCAAGCGGTTCTCCGCGTTGTCCTCAACATAGAGCACGGTTGGGGGACTGTCTCCCATTTCATCTCCGGGGGCAGATGGGCGCACGGCAGGCCAAACCTTAGGATGTTTCCATATTATATGCAAGTCCCGGCGGCTGACATCCTTACAGAAGTGTTTCAACCGCCGGCCGTCCGATCTCCAGCCAGGCGCGAGAAAGCGGCGCCGCGGCGGTGGAAGTCTGTCCCATGCTCACCCACGGTCGTGGCGACCGCCTTCGCCATCGTGCTGGCGACCACCAGGGAGGGGGTTGTGATTGAAAGTGAAGGCAGGCGACAAGGGGCGCGCCAGGTGGGTGCGCGCCCGGGGCGGAGTTCAATTGGCCGTCAGTGTCCTCGCCTCTTGCTTCTGCTTCCTGCCGACCATGCTCCCGAAGGGGAAGAAGCGTCCTTCTCGCAGGACGAGCACCTGGCAATCGCCGATGAGCCATCCCATGAGGGCGCAGGCGTCCCTGGCGCCGGGCGCTTCGACCACGGCGAACTGGCGGGTGATGCAGTTCTTCACACGAAAGCGGGCCATGCCGCGACCTCCTGGCCATCGGTTCGAACGCCGGTCTTGCCACCCGAGGCGTGCAACTATCGTGCCGGGGTGAACGGTGTTCTTCTTTCGTGCTATCGCGGGGTCGACGGGGTCGGCGGGTCTGACAGAGCGCCTCAGGAAGCCCGAGGCTGGGGCTGCAAGCCTGTGGTGGCCAGCAGGGGTGCATTACCATGTGCCTGAAGCAAGGAGCCCCTCGCTTGATGCGGGGGGCTCCGGCTGTGAGACATACGGTTGGACGCAGAGCGGGTGATGGGATTCGAACCCACGAATGGTAGCTTGGGAAGCTACTGCCTTACCACTTGGCGACACCCGCTGACTCTGGTGGTCATTATATGGAGCCGCCCATGGCATGTCAAGACAGGCGCCGGCGCAGCCATTCCAGCGCCACGCTCGCCGCCCAGCGCCGGGCGTTGATCGAGGCGCCGCCGTAGGTGCGTTCCTTCTCCTCCCTGCCATCGGGCGTCTCCAGCAGCGCGTAGAAGTGGTTCTGCCCCTCGCTGGTCTGCAGGATGACTCCCAGACCCACCTCTGCCTGCAGTTCCCCGCGCAGCTCCGCCAGGGCGCGCGACAGCCCCTCGGGGTCCAGCGCTGGCAGGACCTGGCCGCCGGAGAAAGGGCCGCCCAGGGGCGCCAGGGCGCCCGCCAGGGTGGCGCCCAATCCCACCTCGACCACAGCCAGGCTCCAGTGCTTCTTCGCCAGGCCCGCCAGCACGGCGCCCTCCAGGCTGTCCTGGTCGTATCCGTAGATCACCTGGCCCAGGCGTTCTTCCAGCGTGGCCTGGACCTTCGACAGCATCTCCTGCGCCTGGGCCAGAGTGCTGGCCTTGGAGGTGATGCGGATGTCGACGCGCCCCGGATGGGCGGCCAGACCGACGGTGGGGTTGCTGAGGTGCTCCAGGTCCTGGATGCGCTCATCCAGCCACGACTCGCCGGCGCCGGCCGTCCGCACCAGGCGGGTCATGATGACGCCATCCAGCGTGAGCCGACGCTGCAAATAGGGCAGCACCTTGGTTTCGAGCAGGTGACGCATCTCGCCGGGGACGCCGGGCAGGGAGACCAGGGTCGAGCGTTCGGTCTCGACGATGAAAGCCGGGGCGGTGCCGACGGGGTTCTCCAGCGCCAGCGCGCCCTGGGGCAGGTAGGCCTGTCTGCGGTTGTTCTCCGGGGGGGTGCGACCGTAGTGGACGAAGCGCTCCTGGATCTGCTCCCAGAGCTCGGGTCTGAACTCCAGCGGCCGACCGAGCGCCAGCGCCACCGCCTCGCGCGTGGGGTCATCTATCGTAGGGCCCAGGCCTCCGGTGGTGATGACGGCCTGTGCGCGGGCCATGCTCTCCTGAATGACCTGGGCGATGCGCTTGGGATTGTCTCCTACGGTGGTGGTGCGGAAGAGGTTCAGGCCGATGGCGCGCAGCGACTTGGCTATGGCAGCGCTGTTTGTGTCCACGATCTCGCCCAGCAGCAGCTCGGTGCCGATGGTGATGACTTCAGCTTTGGGCATGGCTAGACCACATTGTATTCACGGATCAGGCGTCCTTCCTCGAAGCGCGCCAGGTCGAGCGTGGATACGTCCACGGTCTTGGGGCCTCCTTCAAGCAGATATTCAGCCATGATCTTGCCGGCGACCGGCCCGTGCATGAACCCATGACCGGAGAAGCCGGCGACCAGCCAGAAGCCCTCCAGCGGGGTGGGGCCAAAGATGGGGTGAGCGTCGGGCGTGACCTCATAGAGGCCAGCCCAGGCCGCCAGCTTGCCGGCTTTCTCCAGCAGCGGCATGCGCCGCATGGCTGCTTCCAGGGCCACCAGTTCCCACGCCTCGTCCACGCTCTGATCGAACCCCGGCGCCTGGCTGGGGTTGGACATGCCGGTCAGGATGCCCTCGCCCTCGCGGTGGAAGTAGAGCGACTGGGCGAAATCGATGACGAAGGGGAAGTCCTGCGGCACTTCAGGCAATGGTGTGGTCGTGACCATCTGACGGCGGATGGGCGTGATGGGAATGGACACGCCCGCCATCTCGCCCAGCAAGCCCGCCCACGGTCCGGCGGCGTTGATGATGTGGTCGCATGCCACGCGGCCCTGGTTCGTCAGCACGGCGCGGATCCTGCCGCCCCGCACCTCGATGCCCGTGACCTCAACCTCGGTGAGCGCGCGACCACCCAACTCCCGGGCGCGCTGGATGTAGCCCATCACCACGCTGTTGGGGTCCGCCAGGCCGTCCTTGGCGTGGAAGGTGCCGGCAAGGGCGTCTTCGAAGCGCATCAGCGGCAGGCGGGCGCGCACTTCGTCGCCCGCGAGCCACTCTGTCTCAACGCCCAATCGGTGCTGCAGGGCGACGTTCTGGCGGAAGGCGGGCAGGTCCTGCTCGCGGGTGAGCACGAAGAGGTAGCCGCAGGGGCGATAGCCGCTGTCCCGTCCCAGCTCTTCCTTGAAGCGCTCCAGCATGGGCAGGCTGGCTTGCGACAGGCGGATGTTGACCTCCGTGGCGAATTGATAGCGCACGCCGCCGGCGCAGCGGCCGGTGGCACCCTGCCCGAAGTAGGGCTCGCGTTCCAGCAGCAGCACATCACGCGCGCCGGCCTGCAGCAGGTGGTAGGCCGTGCTGGCGCCCATCACACCGCCGCCGATGATCACAACTTCAGCCTTGCGCGGTAAATCTTGAGACATGAAGCACTCCAGCAGGGGGCGCTCAGCCCCGGGGTGGTTTTCAGAGCTCGATGCGCTGTCCCAACCCGTGCGCCATGGCCCCTTCCAGGGCCCGGCGGGCAGCGGCGGCGTCCTGCACGGCGACCCCCACCGACTTAAAGTAGGTGATCTGGTCTTCCCCGCTGCGGCCCGGCTTGTCGCCGTTGAGGATCTCGCCCAGTTCGGCGTGGATGGCCTCGGCGGTGATCTCGCCCTGCTCGATGGGGATGATCAGGTCGCCCGCCTCCGCCAGAGCGGCCTCGCGCGAATCGACCACGATCAGCGCCCGTTTGATCGTCTCGCTGTCCACTTCCTGCATTTCGGGCGTGAAGGAGCCGATGGCGTTGATGTGCGTTCCGGGTCTCACGTCACGCCCATCGAAGACCGGTGTGGAGGAGGTGGTGGCGGTGCAGATGATGTCGGCTTCGGAGACGGCCTGGCGCGGGTCTTCCGCCAGGCTGATCGCAGTGGGGATGGGCCCGCGTCCGGCCATCTCTTGCGCGAAGGCGACGGCTTCTTCCCGGTCCAGGCTGTAGACCGAGACACGCTTGATGGCGCGGACGGTGCAAACGGCTTCCAATTGTGTTCGTGCCTGGACGCCGCTGCCGAAGATGGCCACGCTGTGGGCATCTTCGCGCGCCATGACGTCGGTGGCGGCGCCCGAGGCAGCGCCGGTGCGGATGGCGGTGAGCGAGGCGCCTTCCAGAGCCGCCAGGGGCACACCCGTTTCTGGGTCCAGCACGACCACCAGGGCGTGGATGGTGGGCAAGCCGCGCGCTGGGTTCGATGGTGCGACGGAGACGATTTTCACCGCCAGGTCCTTGGAAGTCCGCAGGTAGGCGGGCATGAAGAGCGCCACGGTGTCGGCCTCGGCCTGGATGTGACTGCGCAGGGGCACTTCCGCCTGCTCGGCGGAGAGTTGGCGATAGGCTTGTTTCACGGCGTCGATGGCGGCCGCCATGGGCAAAGCCTGCCGGACTTCCTCGGCTGTCAGTACCCTGAGTTCCATAGGCCCCTCACAAAGGGGGCCAAGCCTGTGGCCTGGCCCCCGGTCGGTTGGGGAAGCGTGCCTGCCCTCATTCGATCCCCAGGTACGCCTTCTGGACCACGGGGTTCTCGCGCAGCTTGTCGGCTGTGTCGGCGAGCACGATCTCGCCGGTCTGCAAGACGTAACCGCGGTGCGCCACCTGCAGCGCCATGTGGGCGTTCTGCTCCACCAGCAAGATGGTGGTGCCCTCCTTGTTGATCTCCTGGATGGTATCGAAGATCCCCTCGACCAGGATGGGAGCCAGGCCCATCGAGGGCTCATCCATCAGCAGCAAGGTCGGGCGGGCCATCAGGGCGCGCGCGGTGGCCAGCATCTGCTGCTCGCCGCCGCTCAGGGTGCCGGCGACCTGGTTACGGCGCTCCTTCAGGCGCGGGAAAAGGCTGAAGACTCGTTCCAGGTCTTCCTGGATGCCATCCTTGTCGGTGCGATGGTAGGCGCCCATGTCCAGGTTCTCGGCCACGGTGAGTTTGGAAAAGACGCCGCGGCCCTCGGGCACCATGGCCATGCCCTTGTAGACCAGTTCATGGGCCTTGTACCGGGCCAAGTCCTCGCCTTCGAGAAACACCTTGCCCTGGCGTGGCTTGAGCAGCCCGCTGATGGTGCGCAGCGTGGTGGTCTTTCCGGCGCCGTTGGCGCCGATGAGAGTTACGATCTCGCCTTTCTCCACGTTGAGCGAGATGCCCTTCAGCGCGTGGATGTTGCCGTAGTATGCGTGTACGTCGCGAACTTCGAGCATCGGCATGAGCTGTGCTCCCAAAGGTCAGGCGGAAGCCGGTGCGCCGATATGCGTGGCAGCACCCCGGCCCAGGTAGGCCTCGATGACGCGTGGGTTGCGCTGGATTTCGGCGGGAGTGCCCTCGGCGATCTTCTCGCCGTAGTCCAGCACGGTGACGCGCTCCGAGATGCTCATCACCACGCGCATGTCGTGTTCGATGAGCAGAATGGTCACGCCGAGTTCATCGCGCAGGCGCTGGATGAAGCGCATGGTCTCACCCGTTTCCTGCGGGTTCATGCCGGCCGTGGGCTCGTCCAGCAGCAGCAGCTTAGGGGTGCTGGCCAGGGCGCGGGCGATCTCCAGCCGGCGCTGCTCGCCGTAGGGCAGGTTCTTGGCCAGGGTGTCGCCTTTGCCCTGCAGGTTGACGAAGTGCAGCAGGCGGAAGGCCTCCTGCTCGGCCCAGGCTTCTTCGGCGCGCGTCTTCGGGCTTCCCAGCACGGCCCCGATCCAGCTCGATTTGAGCCGCGGCTCCATGCCCACGAGAATGTTCTCGATGGCGGTCATGTTGGCAAAGAGGCGGATGTTCTGGTAAGTGCGTGCGATGCCCAGGCGTGTGATGTGGTCCGTCGAGCGGCCGTTGAGCAGGTGACCGTCGAACCAGATCTCGCCCTCGTCCACCTCGTAGAAGCCGGTGATGCAATTGAAAAAGGTCGTCTTGCCCGCTCCGTTGGGCCCGATGATGCTCACGATGGAGCCATGGGGGATGTCGAAGTCCAGGGTGTTGACGGCCACCAGCCCGCCGAACCGCTTGGTCACATTTTTCGCTTCGAGTATCACTGACATAGTCGCGCCTCTACCCTCAATCGCCCGCCGCCGCGCTCGAGGGTTCCGGTATGGGCTCCTCGTCGCCGCGCAGCTCCCGCCGGCGGACGGCTGAAGGCCAGAACCCCTCTGGTCGGGCGATCATCATAACGATCAGCAATGCGCCGTACATGAGCAGCCGGTATTCGGCGAACTCGCGCAGTAGTTCTGGCAGGCCGACCAGCACCAGCGCACCGACCACGACTCCGGGTATGCTGCCCATGCCCCCCACGATGATCAGGCACAGCACGTTGATGGAGATGAGCAGGTTGAAGCTGTGGGGGAAGATGGAACTGAGCTTGGTGGCGAAGATCGCCCCCGAGAGCCCTGAGAAGGCGGCGCCGATACCGAAGGCCAGCAGCTTGGTGGATACCAGGTTGATGCCCATGGCCTCGGCCACGTCCTCGTCCTCACGCATGGCCATCCATTGCCGGCCAAGGCGCGAGTCGCGCAGGCGCCAGGTAAGGAAGACCGCGATCAGACAGCCGATCAAGATCAGGTAGTAGAGCGATTCGGGGGTCACGAAACGGAAGTCGCCGATCTGGGCTTTGGGTATCTTGAGGATGCCCTGCGCGCCGCCGATGAAGGGGGCCAGGGCGTCGGAGAGGACCAGGATGCGGATGATCTCGCCGAAGCCCAGGGTGACGATGGCCAGGTAGTCGCCGCGCATGCGTAGCACCGGGACACCCAGGATGATGCCGGCCAGCACGGCCGCCATCACCGAGAAGGGCAGCGCGCTCCAGAAGGACATCTGGGCGATGCCCAGGTCGGCCTGGGAGGTCAGTACTCCCATCGTATAGGCGCCGATGGCGAAGAAGGCCACGTACCCAAGGTCAAGCAGGCCGGCGTAGCCGACCACGATATTCAATCCCAAGCCCATGAGCACGTACAGGCCCACGTTATCGACGACCTCGGTCAGGTAGGTGCGCAGGAAGAAGGGCAGGAAGAGCAGGAAGATGATCCCTATCGCCGCCTTGCCTCGATAGAGCTGCTTCCTGCGCCGCTCAGGGGCTCGGGCAGTCCAGGCCTTCAGCTTGGGACTGAAGGCGGTCCAGGCCAGGTGCAGCGCGAAGACGATCAGGAAGAGCACCACGGCGCCGGGAAGGGAGAGTCCCTTGCGGGCGAAGAGCAGGCGACGCACCAGCAGCCCCAGGCCGCGCACGCCCCAGGCGAGGATCACCACTTCCGAGAGCAGGCCGACCAGCAGGACCACGCCCAGCGACACCAGTAGCGGGCGCCTGAAGCGCGGCGTCACCCTGTCGATCGCCGCGCCCAGCATGCCCATCAGCGAACTGATGCCCAGCAGCGCCAGGCTTCCGGACGGTTGGGGCAATCCGGAGAGCAGGATGGCCAGCAGATTGTTGTTGACGTTGAGCAGGTACTGGCGCAAGAAAGGATCCCCGCCGGCGACGCGCGGCGTGCCGGCCAACACCAGCAGGTTCAACATGACGCCGGAAATGGCGCCCAGCAGGAGCCCGCCTGCGAGGCAGCTCGCTGTGCTTCCTTTGTGCTGGCGGGCGGCTACGAAGCCCCCGCCGAAGATCGCGCCGTACAGGAGCAAGTTCCCCAGGCTCAGGTATTCGCCGATGATGGCGCGGCCGTTGAAGGTCTCCACCATGCCGATCAGACTCACGCTCACCGCGATCAGCCCGGCGATCATCCCTACCCGGAGGTAGCTGCGCCAATCTGTTTCTTGTACAGCCATGGTCAAGGCCCTACGCTTTCTCTTCGGCGAGCCGTTCGCCGATGATGCCCTGGGGGCGGAAGATGAGCACGAGCACCAGCATCGTGAAGGCGATCACGTCCTTGAGCTGGTAGCTGGCGGTGATGCCCAGGCCCTCCAGGAACAGGCTGGGGCCGACGGATTCGAAGACGCCCAGGAAGAGGCCGCCCAGCGCCGCGCCGGGCACGCTGCCGATGCCGCCCAGCACCGCAGCCGTGAAGGCCTTGATGCCCGGCACGAAGCCCATGAAGAAGTGGACCTGGCGGAAGAGCAGCGCGTAGAGGATGCCGGCCGCGCCAGCCATGGCGGCTCCGGTGGCGAAAGTGATGGCGATGGTGCGGTCCACGTCGATCCCCATCAGGGCCGCCACGTCCTTGTCCTCGGCCACGGCCCGGATGGCCTTGCCGGTCTTGGTGCGCATGACGAAGATGTAGAGGGCGATGAGCAGCAGGACGGAGGCGACGATCACCACGACCTGGGTCTTGAGGATCTCGATCCCGGCGATGGTCAGGTTGCCTTTGAGCGCGTCCACGGTGGGGAAGGCGTGCACGCCGGAGCCGTATAGACCGCGGAAGAAGTACTGCCAGAAGAAAGAGGCCCCGATGGCCGTGATGAGCGGCACCAGCCGCGGCGCGCGGCGCAGAGGGCGATAGGCCACACGCTCGGTCAGCAGCGCGATACCCATCGAAACCGCCATTGCCACCAGGGTGATGATGATCAAAGCCAAGATGGGATGCGCGTTCAGGAAGCCGATCTGGTTCAGGGGGTCTGCCACGAAGACGGTGGCCGTAAACACCCCCGACATGAAGAATTCCCCATGCGCGAAGTTGATCATGAACAAGATGCCGTAGACCAGCATGTAGCCGAGCGCAATGAGGGCGTACAGGCTGCCCTGGGCGATCCCGAACACCAAGAAGTCGATCCAGTTCTCGGCGGAGTAGGGGTTGTTGAAGATCGTGGCGACGGTTCCCCAGATTACGGCCACAATGATTAGGGTGCGAAAGAGCCAAAGGATGATATCTATGAAGCTGATGGATTCGAGCCGCTGACGCACGGTTCACTCCCTGGCACATGGTAGGGATGAGCCTGCGGGCAGCCCACAGGCTCATCCCCCTGAGGTCATGCCATTGAAATCGCTCCACCCTGTGGTGGGGCGATCTCAGGACTACGGCCAGACGGGCACGTATTCACCGTTCTGGATCTGGTTGACTACGATCTGCGGGTTGGCGCAGTCGCCGTACTGGTTGCAGGTGAGCGTGCCGGTGATGCCCTGGAAGTCCTTGGTGGCGTAGAGAGCATCGCGCAGGGCCTGGCGGCCGATGTGCAGCGTGCCGTCCTCGTCCTGCACGGCCACCTTCTCGATGGCGGCGAAGATCATCATCGCCGCATCGTAGGCGTGCGCGTGGAAGGCGCTCAGCGGGTCCTCGCCGTACTTGGCCCGGTGGGCCTCGAGGAAGTGCTGGCCGAGCTCGTTCTCAAAGGACAGGTTGGGGCCGGAGATGTACATGCCGTCGGCAGCGTCACCAGCGGCCTCGATGAAGTCGGGGGAGATCATGCCGTCGGCGCCGCCCAGGGTCACACCCTCGAGCCCGGAGATCTCTTTCGCCTGGGTGGTGATGAAAGCACCCTCAGCGATGAAGATCGGGTAGTAGATGAACTCGGGGCCGGTGGAGGCGATCTTGGTCAGAACCGGGCGCATGTCCGTGTCGCCCACGTTAACCGCTTCCTGGGCCGTGATGGTGCCGCCCAGCTCGACGAAGGTGTCAGCAAACACCTGCTGCAGCTGCTGCGCGTAAGGGCTGCCGTCGTGGATGGTGGCGGCCTTGCGCAGGCCAAGCTCGTTGTAGACGAAGTTGGCCATGGCCGCGCCCTGGACGTTGTCGTTGTGGGCGGTGCGCAGGTAGCCGGGGTTCCAGTCGCCCTCAGGATCGGTCAGCGAAGGCGCCGTGTTGGAGGGCGAGATCAGCACCAT
>JAJRUD010000158.1 GCA_024277995.1 Chloroflexota bacterium | reverse complement strand
GGGAGTGAAGGCGCAGGGGCGGACACGGGAGGGCCTGCAGGGTTCTTGAGTTCGTTGGAGTAGATCAGCGGAGGGTGTGCCGCGCGGCGTGTTGGGCGCCCTGAGCCATGATCCTGTCAGGCTCGCCCCTCTTCCCCCGCCGTCCTTCGACAGGCTCAGGATGGCGGGGGAAGAGGGGCCAATTGCGCCGTGCTCCGCAGGCATTGCGGGGTGCCTGGCCCGGGAGTCTCCGGACGGGCGCCTGTGTGCCGGCCGAGCGGCCTTCAGCCCCGCCTCAGCCAGGAGGCCAGGCGCGCCCGCCAGCCGGGTTTGGGATGCGGCTTGCGATGCTTCCCCAGCTTCACCACTGCCGCGGCCCAGGTGAGGCCGGCGCCGAAGGCCACGAAGGCCAGGGTGTCGCCGGGGTGCACGCGTCCCGCCTCGGCCGCCTCGCACAGTGCGATGGGGATCGACGCCGCCGAGGTGTTGCCGTAGCGGTCGATGTTGACGAAAATGCGCTCGGAGGGCAGGCCCACGTGGCGGGCCGCGCTCTCGATGATGCGCGCGTTGGCCTGATGGGGGATGAAGAGGTCGATGTCTTCTGTGGTGAGCCCCGCCTGGCGGATGGCCTGCTCCAGGGCTTTGCCCAGTTTGCGCGTGGCGAACTTGAAGACCTCGCGGCCGTTCATGCGCAGGGTGTGCAGGTTGCGGTCCAGCGTTTCCTGGCTGGTGGGCATAACGGTCCCGCCAGCGGGCATGATCAGGTGTTGGGCGCCGGAGCCGTCCGCCCCCAGCACGAAGGACAGCACGCCGCAGGGTTCGTCGCTGGCCTGCATGATCACCGCCCCGGCGCCGTCGCCGAAGAGGACGCAGGTGTTGCGGTCGGTCCAGTCGACGAAGCGGCTGATGATCTCGGCCCCGATGACCAGAATGGTGTCGTAAGCGCCGGAGAGGATGAACTGCTGGGCCGTGACCAGGCCGTAGACGAACCCGGCGCATCCGGCCACCAGGGTGAAGGCGCCCACGTCCTTGGCGCCGAGCATGTCCTGGATCTGGGCCGAGACGGGGGGGGTGAGGTAATCGGGGCTGGAGGTGGCGACGATGATCAGGTCCAGATCGCGCGGCCGGAGGCCGGCCATTTCCATCGCCTCGCGCGCTGCGGCCACCGAGATCTGCGAGGTAGTCTGCCCTTCACTGACGATGTGGCGCTCGCGGATGCCCGTGCGCTGTATGATCCATTCGTCGCTGGTGTCGATCAGTTTTTCCAGATCAGCGTTGGTGATCACCCGTTCGGGTACGTACTTCCCCCAACCGGTTATGTCGGCGTAACGTTGAGCCATGGGCCCTCCCTGGGCGTGTTTTGCCACGCCTATAGTAACACCGTCCGGCGGCCAGGGTGTCTCCGCGTCAGGCTGTGGGTGTATGATCTTTGCCGGCGAAGCATCCCTTATGCATTGCTGAACGGCAGGGCGCGGAGGGGCGTTCGCATTGGAGAGGAGGCTTGAAGATGAAGGTGATCGCAGATTTTACGCTCGTTCCTTTGGGGGTGGGCGTCTCGCTTTCGCCCTACATCGCCGCCTGCGAGCGGGTGTTGCGAGAAGCAGGCTTGAAGGTGCATCTGCACGCCTACGGCACCAACCTGGAGGGGGAGTGGGACCAGGTCTTCGAGGCCATCAAACGCTGCCATCAGGTGGTGCACGAGATGGGCGCCCCGCGCGTGAGCTCGGTGATCAAGGTGGGCACGCGCACCGACAGGGATCAGAGTATGGAGGACAAGGTGCGCAGCGTGGAGGAGAAGCTGTAGAGACGCAGCATGCTGCGTCTCTACAGCCCTCGGCTCAGTGCGATGGATCATTAGGGCCAGGCGACCTTCACCGCCGAGGAGTAGCCCAGCTTGTTGAAGACCCGCACCTGGCCGTAGGATGGCCGGCTGCAGTTCTTCTCGTCGCTCAGGGTGTAGGAGGTGTTGGTGGTGCTGAAGGCCACGTCGAAGAGGTAGCCGCCGCTGCAGATGCGGGCCTCGATCAGGTACCCCAGCCCGATGGCGGGGGAGGCGGGGTTCCAGGAGATGGTGACCTTGCTGCCGCTGCGGCTGGCCTGCACCCCGGTGGGAGGCGCCACCTTCGGATTGGTGAGCAGCGGCGGGTTGACGGCCGGCACTTTGCTCAGGTCGCCGTTGATGGTGACCGCCTCGGCGATGACCCAGCAATGGAAGACCGCGTCGTGTGGTTGGACCCAGAGCCACGTGCCGGCGTAGTTCTTGCCGTCCAGTTGGGCGGTGTCGCCCTCATCCAATCCCCAGGCATACAGGTAGGCCGTGCCCGGCCCGTAGCGGCAATTGACGCCGCCGTTGGCGGTGATGGGCAGAGGCGGTTCCGTGGGGGTGACGCTCGGCGTCGGCGTCTCTGTGGGAGTGGCGGTCTCGGTGGGCGTTGGGGTGTCGCTCGGCGTGGGCGTGATGGTGGGGGTGGGTGTGGGGGAGGGCGTGGGGGAGGGCGTATCGGTAGGCGTGGGTGTGAGCGTGGCGGTGGGGGTGGCGGTGGGCGTGGCGGTGGCGGTGGGGGTCGGCGTCGGGCTGGGGCCCAGGCCGGCGGGCAGGCTGCAGCCTGTCAGCAGGATCAGGCCGGGCAGGCCCAGGAGTGCGGCTCGTTTCATCGTGGTCATGGGAGCATTCTCCTGCCGTGGCGGTTCGCAGTCGAGCGCGTTCTCTCAGCAGTCGATTGCCCCCTGGAGCGCGGTGGCGGGCATCGGTTCGGGCGCCGGCGGTGATGACCCGGAGCGGGTGGGAGAGCGAAGGCGATTTCAGGCCGATCGAGATATGAAATACCATATTACAAGGATCGCACTGATGCAAGCGGGATGGTGGTTGACCTTTTCGGCCACCTCCCCTAGACTGGAAGCGTGCTCGCCAAGGTCCACTCCTGTGCCCTTGTCGGCCTCGAGGGGGCAATCGTCGAAGTCGAGGTGGATACCGCCCGCGGGCTGCCCTCCTTCACCATCGTAGGCCTCCCCGATACGGCC
>JAJRUD010000157.1 GCA_024277995.1 Chloroflexota bacterium | reverse complement strand
GTTGCCGGATCGGCCTCGGCCATCTTCATCAAGGCGCGGGACACCCAGGCCGCCAGCGAATCGTCGGCCGGGCGGGCGTCCAGCAGGGCCTCGGCCAGCTCGCGGCTGGCCCAACCGTGGGTATGAATCAACCGGGCAGCGGCGGCGCGGCGAGCGGGGCCGTCGCCCCGCAGGGCGGCGGCCAGCAGGTCGTCCACCGTGGGGATGGTTTCGCCGCTGCGCAGGTGCTGGAAGGCGGCCTCGATCGGCCGGCGCAGGTAGTCGAAGGGGGTGTCGCTGTCGGGGTCGGTGGCCCGGGCGTAGCGGTCCAGCAGCTCTTCCGCCAGCCGGCGCACGATGCCCAGCGGCGGTTGCACCACTTCCGGGATACAGGCGGCGATGAAGAAGGCGTTGCGGGGCAACAAGTCGCCGGTGGGGTCGGGGGCGGCCAGCAGGTCTTCCAGCAGATCGTCCAGGTCCTCCGGGCCCTGGGTCCAACTGACCCAGGCCACGGCCAGCAACAACGGCTCGCGCCAGCGGGGGTCGTCCAGGTGCTCGACGATGCGCCGGGCGGTGTCCCGCACCCGGCGGGTCAACTCCCGGGCGGCGAAGTATTCCTGGAAGGTGAGGTGCAGAAAGCCGTAGAGCGCCTCCCCCCGGGCTAGCAGCAGGCCGCACTCCTCCCGCGCCTGGCGCAGGAAGCGGGTCAGCAGCTCCTCGAAGTGGGGCGGCGGGTCGGCGGCGTCCACGCGGTGGTAGCGGGCCAGGCCGATGGTGACCTGGCGGCGCACTTCGTGCTCCAGGGCCAGGCCGGTGGGCCGGTTGGCGTGCAGCCAGTAGGCCAGGGGAGCCAGGGCGTGGGTGAACTCGATCTCGCTCAGGCCCACACCGCGCCATATCTCCACCAGCGTCTCCACGGCGCGCTGGTAGAGCCGCACCCGCTGCTGGGGCAGGCGGGCCTCCTCGCGATGCAGGGCGGCCAACAGCGTCAGCAGCAGGGGGTTGCCGGCCAGTTCCCGCACGCCGGGGTTGGCGTGGATGGCCTCTTGCAGCGCCTGGGCCTCGCGGTCGGCGCGATCGCGCAGCTCGTCCTCCGGCCAGCGTCCCGCTCGATTGAGGAAATGGTGCAGGGCCAGGGACCAGTTTCGGCAAAAGTGGTTCACCGCGTCGTCGTCCATGGGCTCGATGGTGAAGTGGGCCAGATCGCCTTGCAGCGGCGCGGCGTGGTAGCCGACCATGCGGCTGGTGATCACCACCTGGTTGCCGCCGGTTTGGGCGGGGCCGTGGGTGGGATCGTCGGCCCAGGCCCGCCACCCGCCGTCCAGCGGGGAGCGGCCGTCGGGGTCGCGGACGTGGGCGCGGATGAAGGCTTCGATGGCGCTCACCATCTCCAGGCGCTGGTGGGCGTCGGTGATCTCGTCCAGGCCGTCCAGGATGACCACGGCCCGGCCCTGGGCCAGGGCCTCGGCGGCCAGGGCCCGCAGGGCGTCGGGGTCGCCGGGGGGGCGCTCGCCCAACCAGGGGTGCGGCCCCAGGAAATCGGCCAGGGGCAGGTAGGGGTCGTCTTTGCGGCGGGCTTCGGCAAAGTCGGCCACCCGCACCAGGAGCGGCAGGCGGGCGGGGCCCAGATCCACCGTGGCTTCAGGGTCGGCGGTGGGGGAGACGTGGCGCGCGGGGACGGTCACCCGCTCGTCACCGCGCTTGAGGGCCGAGGCCAATTGCAGGGCCAACCAGCGGGCCAGGGTGGTCTTGCCGCTGCCGGGGTCGCCCAGGATCACCAGCCAGCGATGGCGGCGGAAGGCCTCGGCCAGGTCCAGCCGGTCGTCGCGGGGGGTGGGTCCG
This sequence comes from Chloroflexota bacterium, assembly GCA_024277995.1. Classification (GTDB taxonomy): domain Bacteria; phylum Chloroflexota; class Anaerolineae; order Anaerolineales; family E44-bin32; genus JAJRUD01. The sequence continues at coordinate 1,046 of JAJRUD010000157.1, read as the reverse complement.
AAGAGCCGCTCCCGGTCGCGGCCCAGCAGGGCCAACATCAGCGGATGACCGACCAGCACCCGATGACGCAGTGTGCGGATGCCGGCCGGGTCGAGGTCAACCAGGCCGAGGCTGCGGCGCAGTTCCTCCGCTTCGACGTCGAGCAGGGCGCGGTTGGCGGTCCGCTCGGCGGGATCCATGCGGTCGGCGCGCAGGGCCACGTACACTTCTTGCAAGGGCAGTTGCACCGGTTGGCCGCCCCTGCGCATGAGGCGCAGGTCGAGGGTGTCGCACTGGCGGATGAGGAAGTCGAGGTAGTCGTCACGGTCGGCGGCGGAGTAGCCGCGCAACAAATCGCCGCTGTCTGGCCCCAGCCGGGGCACAAATCGCTCGCACTGGCGTCGCCGGATGGCGCACACGGCCCGTAGCAACTCGTCGAGGATGGCCTGATCCTCGCAGTATTCGATGACCGTGTCGGCTATCTCGTTGATGGGTGCGCTACGGTTCACGCGCTGGCAGATGGGCCGCAGGATCTCGGTATCGCGACAGAGCCGATATAAATCTTCTGACGTGAAGGCTTCTGCCAACAGTTCGTGGATGACGCCGGTGTGGAAGTCCGTCATATTTGGCCTCTCCTGCTCTCAATGAGAGTGACAACGATGGGTTATCGGGCCTGACCGCGCAAGCGAGGCTCGAAGCGGGCGTACGGTTTGGGCCGGGTCTGTGCCACCTCAGCCAGTAGTTCATCCCACAGGAACCGGGTGTGGCAGTAGTCGATCACCTCGTCCACCATGTCGTCCAGGCCGTGCCCGGGACCGAAGCTGGAGACGACAGACCGGAAAAGCGGACGGTTCTGGCAGAATCGGCGCAGGTCGTCCGCGGTGAAGGTGGCCAGCAGCAGCTCCCGAATGGTGGCAATGGGGGGATTGTCAGGATCAATCTGGAGGCTTGGCTCTGCGTGACTGGATTGCTGCGGGGACGCAGTCCGTGGCGACTCCTCCCTCGACACGCCCGGCGGGGCTGGTGGAGCCGCCGCGGGCGCCGGTTCCGCCCTCTCCACGCGGGCT
>JAJRUD010000156.1 GCA_024277995.1 Chloroflexota bacterium | reverse complement strand
CCCAGACGGTCCTGCCGTAGAGATGATCGACCAGCGGCGGCTTCCAGCCTCCCTCGAGATCATCCAACTGCATACCCCCGAAGCCGTGGCGCAGGCCATCCGCGACATGGCCGTGCGCGGCGCGCCCGCCATCGGCGTCTCCGCGGCCTACGGCCTGGCGCTGGCCGCAGCGCGCTGCGATGCCCGCCAGGCCGACCTCCTGCTGGAGGAGCTGGAGCGGGCCGCGGAACACCTGGGTGCGGCCCGCCCCACCGCCGTCAACCTGAGCTGGGCCCTGCAGCGCATGCTGGCCGTGGCGCGCCAGGCGGCCAGCGGAGGAGCGACCGAGCTGCGGGCCAGGCTGGTGCAGGCGGCACAGCGGATGGCCGACGAGGACGTGGCCACCAACCAGGCCATCGGGCGCCACGGCGCGGCGCTCATCCGGGACGGAGACACCGTGATCCACCACTGCAACACCGGCGCACTGGCCACGGTGGACTACGGCACCGCGCTGGGGGTGATCCGCACGGCCCACGAGCAGGGGAAGCGGGTGCACGTGCTGGTGGACGAAACCCGCCCCCGCCTGCAAGGGGCGCGGCTGACCGCCTGGGAGCTGCAGCAGTACGGCATCTCCTATGAGATCATCACCGACGGCGCCGCCGGCTGCTTCCTGAGCAGCGGCCAGGTGGCGGCGGTCTTAGTCGGCGCGGACCGCGTCGCCGCCAACGGCGACGTGGCCAACAAGATCGGCACCTACATGCTGGCCCTGGCCGCCCACGACAACCGCGTCCCCTTCTACTGCGCGCTGCCCACCTCGACCATCGACCTCGCGCTGCCCGATGGGCAGGCCATCCCCATCGAGGAGCGGGACCCGTCCGAGGTGCTCGGCATCGAACTGCACGGCGATCCCATCGCCCCGGCGGGGAGCAAGGCGCGCAACCCCGCCTTCGACATCACCCCCCACCGCCTGATCACGGCCTTCGTCACCGAGACGGGCATCCTGCGCCCGCCCTACGCGCGCACCCTCCAGGAGGCATGCGCAGCATGAACATCGTCCTTACGGGTTCCATCGCGTTCGACTACCTGATGAGCTTCCCGGGCCGCTTCCGGGATCACATCCTGGCCGACCGCCTGGAGGACCTGAGCCTGTCCTTCCTGGTGGATTCCCTGGTCCGGCGCCGGGGCGGTATCGCCGCCAACATCGCATATACGCTGGGCCTGCTCGGCGAGCGCCCCACCATCATGGCCACCGTCGGCGAGGACTTCGAGGACTACCGCGCCTGGCTGGAGCAGCACGGCGTGGACACCTCCGCCATCCGCACGGTTCCCGGCCTCTTCACAGCCTCCTTCTTCGTCAACACCGACCAGTCCAACGCGCAGATCGCCAGCTTCTACACCGGGGCCATGGCCCGCGCCGCGGAACTGCGCTTCGCCGACCTGCCCGAGAAACCGCGCCTGGTCGTGATCTCCGCCAACGACCCGGGCGCCATGATCGCCTATGCGCAGGAATGCCGAGAGATGGGCATCCCCTACCTCTACGACCCGGGCCAGCAGGTCGTGCGCCTGGAAGGCGACGCGCTGCGTCAGGGCATCGAAGGATGCAAGGCACTTTTCGTCAACGCCTACGAATTCGCGCTCATCGAGGAGAAGACCGGCCTGAGCCTGGACGCCGTCCAGCAATCCGCCGAACTGGTCGTCATCACGCGTGGCGAGAAAGGGGCCGACCTGTATTGCCAGGGCCAGCAGATCCACGTGCCGGCCATCCCCCCCGAACCGCTGGCCGACCCCACCGGCGCCGGCGACGCCTTCCGCGGCGGCTTCCTGAAGGGCTACGTGCACGACCTGAGCGTGGAGCGCTGCGGACAGATGGGCGCCCTGGCCGCCACCTTCTGCCTGGAGCAGCAGGGCACCCAGGGCCACCGTTTCGACCTGCCCACATTCGTCGAACGCTTCCGCCGCTATTTCGACGACCAGGGAGAGCTGGACGCACTGGGATGATCGCCGACCGCTCCCGCGTCGCGGCCCTGCTGGAACGTGACCGCGTCTGGTGCGCCTACGCGCTGGCCGATCTTTACCCTCCCTTCGACCGCGATTCCACATGGCGGGTGGGCGAGAACGCCGTCGTGCTCACCTACGCCGGCCTTTCTCCGCCGGTGCTCTTCGCGCATGGCGACCCGCAGCAGGCGGCCGCCCTGCTGGCGCAGGTCACGCCGGGCCGCTACGGCTTCGCGCTGCAGCCCCTCCACCGGCCACTGCTGGGAGAGCGACTGGAAGCTGAGGTCGAGGACGCGATGTGGCGCATGGTCCTGCCGGAGGGTCAGCTTCCGGAAGGGGTCGGCGAACAGGCCATCTCCCTGGGTCCCGAGGACCTGCCCGCTATGGAGGCACTTTTCGCAGGCCGTCCCGACCGCCCCGACGCCTTCCAGCCGCGCCAGCTCGAACAGGGCATCTTCTACGGTGTTCACCGCGGCGGGGCCCTGCTGGCCGTCGCCTGCACGCACGTGCTGTCGGCCGAGGCCGGCGTCGCCGCGCTGGGCAACGTCTTCACCCACCCCGACTATCGTCGCCAGGGCCTGGCGCGCGAGGCCAGCGCGGCCGTCGTGCGCGAGCTGCTGAAGATGGGAATCCGCACCATCGTGCTCAACGTCAAGCAGGAGAACACAGCCGCGGTCAAACTGTACCGGGGCTTGGGGTTTAGGACCTTTTGCGGGTATCATGAAGGGGTCGGCGTGCTGCGCGAGAGGGCCACGCGGAACCCGTAGGACGGAAACGACACAGCGATGGTCCCAGCCCCCTGCGCGCTCCGCTCCGAGAGCTTCGTCTCAGACCGCCGATCGCTGCGGCTTCGACGGCCGGGGCCGCAAATCTGAATGTAAGGAGACCCTATCTCAATGGAGAAGAACTTCGACGTCAAAGACCTGAGCCTGGCCGAGGGCGGCCGCCTGCGCATCGAGTGGGCCGAACGCGAGATGCCGGTGCTGCGCCAGATCCGCGAGCGCTTCGCCAAGGACCGCCCGCTGCAGGGCATTCGCCTGTCGGCCTGCCTGCACGTGACCACCGAGACGGCCAATCTGATGCGCGCCCTGCAGGCCGGCGGAGCCGACGTGGTGCTCTGCGCCTCCAATCCCCTGTCCACACAGGACGACGTGGCCGCCTCCCTGGTCAGCCACTTCGAGATCCCCGTCTACGCCAGGAAGGGCGAGGACAACGAGACCTACTACGAGCATATCCACGCCGCGCTGGACCACCAGCCCCACATCACCATGGACGACGGCGCCGATCTGGTGAGCACCCTGCACAAGGATCGGCGCGAGCTGCTGGAGCAGGTCAAGGGCGGAACGGAAGAGACCACCACCGGCGTCATCCGCCTGCGGGCCATGGCCAAGGACGGCGCACTCGCCTACCCCGTCATCGCCGTCAACGACGCCATGACCAAGCATTTCTTCGACAACCGCTACGGCACCGGCCAGTCCACGCTGGACGGCATCATCCGCGCCACCAACGTGCTGCTGGCGGGCAAGACCTTCGTCGTGGCCGGCTACGGCTGGTGCGGTCGCGGCCTGGCCATGCGGGCGCGCGGCCTCGGTTCCAACGTCATCGTCACCGAGGTGGAGCCGCTGGCGGCGCTGGAGGCCGTGATGGACGGCTTCCGCGTGATGCCCATGATCGAGGCCGCTCCCCTGGGAGACATCTTCTGCACGCTGACCGGCGATATCAACGTCATCGACAAGCATCATTTCGAGGCCATGAAGGACGGCGCCATCATCGCCAACTCCGGTCACTTCAACGTCGAGATCAACATCCCGGCCCTGGAGGAGATGGCGCAGGAGAAGCGGCGCGTGCGGCCTTTCGTAGACCAGTACATCCTGCCCGACGGGCGTTGCATCAACCTGCTGGGCGAGGGGCGATTGGTGAACCTGGCGGCGGCCGAGGGACATCCGGCCAGCGTGATGGACATGTCCTTCGCCAACCAGGCCATGGCCGCGCAGTACATTCTGGAGAAGGCCGACGAGCTCGAGAACAAGGTCTACGGCGTGCCGGAAGAATTGGATCGCGAGATCGCGCGCCTCAAGCTGGAAGCCATGGGCGTGCGCATCGACCAACTCACCGAGGAGCAGCAGCATTACCTGGCCTCCTGGGAAGAGGGGACGTAGCAGCCCGCATCACCCGAGACTTCGGAATTCCAGCAGGTGCTGCGGCGGCATGGGAGCCGCCGCCTGCTGCACCAGGGGGCCTGAGCGTTTCAAAGCAGCCCCCCGCTCCCACCCCGGGGCAGTGCTGAGTGTTTCAAAGCTGCCCCGGCTCCCACGCCGGGGCGGCGCTGCCGGGCGCGCCGGGATCGGGCGAACCATTGTCCCCGCTCCGTCGGGCGAGAGGTGGCTTGCCAGACCGGCGCGGGGGCAATGTTCAAGGACCCCTGCGGGCGGGGCAACGACTGCTCGAAAAAGGGACGAGGAGTTGCCAATGGAAGACTGGAGTCAGTGGATCCCGCTGCTGATCCCCATCGTTCTGTTGCAATTGGGCTTGATGCTCTTTGCCCTGCTGGATTTGGCCCGCCGGCAAAGGACCAGGGGGCCCAGGTGGCTGTGGGCGCTGGTGATCGTGTTCATTAACTTCATCGGGCCCATCGCCTACCTGATGGTCGGCCGGGAGGATTGATGGCCGCGGTGCGCACCGAGGGATTGTGCAAGGTCTTCGGCCGTGTGCGGGCGCTGGATGGGCTGGACCTGGCCGTGGAGCCGGGGACGGTGTATGGTTTTCT
>JAJRUD010000155.1 GCA_024277995.1 Chloroflexota bacterium | reverse complement strand
CTTGGCCACCGAGGAGTAGCGCACCTCGTTGATGGGGATCACGCTGCCGCCCAGCCGCTCCATGGCCGAGGTGAAGGAGGAGGAGGTGCGGGTGGAGGGCTCGTAGAAAAGGTTGGCCAGGATCTTTCCCTTGAGCAGGTCGAAAGTGCCCACCCGCTCCACCATGGCCCGCATCTCCTGCGCCACCCCGAAGATGTAGTCCAGGTCCGTGCGCTCGAATTGCGAGACGGAGATGATGTCCCGGCCGTAATAGGGCGCATCGCGCCGATCGCCGAAGGGCAGATGCGGGCTGCGCCTACGGCGTTCCGTCGGGGGTACAAAGGTTGCCATCGCTTCCTCCTCACACGATCTCAAATTGCCGGCCATCGTCTGGCGACCCTGGCCGGTCGCCGTGAAAGACGGTCGCGGCCGCCGGCCGATCTATGTCGGGCCGCGCTCGCCCTCCCCTCCTCTTTGCTCCCTGGCCGCCGGGCTCAGGTCACGCCCGAACCCAGGAGGCGCCAGCACCTCGCCATCTTCGAAGGCCAGACGCCCGCGCAGGGTCACGCGCCGCACCCGCCCGCGCAACCGCATCCCTTCGAAGGGCGACCAGCGGCAGCGCGTTTGCAGCGCCTCCCCCCGCACCTCCCACTGCACATCGGGGTCCACCTCCAGCCAGGTCTCTTCTTGCTCCGGCAGGCCAAAGATGCAGCGCGGGCCGCTGTGCATGAGACGAAGCATCGCTTCCTGGCTCAGGCGTCCTTCGGCCACCGCGGTGAGCATCAGGGCCAGGGCGGTCTCCAGGCCCGGGAAACCGGGGGGCGGCTGGGGGCCGTCCTTCTCCGCCAGGGTGTGGGGCGCGTGGTCGGTGGCGATGCAGTCCACCACTTTCAGGTTTTCCCACAGCGCCTGCCGATCCTGCTCCGTCGCCAGCCGCGGGCGCACCTCCGCCCGCCCGCTCCCCAGGAGCGGGACGTCAGCCTGCGTCAGGAACAGGTGATGGGGGGTCACCTCGCAGGTCACCGGCAGGCCTTTCTCCTTGGCGGCTCGGATGAGCAGGATCTCCTCGCGTCGGCTGACGTGGCAGACGTGGACCGAGCGGCCCTCCAGCGCGGCCAGCAGCAGCACCATCGCCAGGCTACGGCCTCCGGCGTGCGCAGCCAGGGGGCGGTCCTTGGGCCAGGCGCGCAGGTGGGCCCAGACGGCGGTCGTCTCCACCAGGCGAAGGGGGCCGTAGGTCTGATCCAGGTAGAGCTTCAAGCCGCAGGCCGAAGGCGCCAGGCCGGCGACCTGCGGCGCGTTGTCTTCGGCGCCGCCCAGGTACAGGCCGTAGTCGCAGCGCGCCTTGCTCCGCGCGGCGGCCTGCGCCCGGGCCAGGGAGAGCGCGTCCGTCAGGGGCGGGTCCGTGTTGGGCATGGCCAGTACGGCGGTGAAGCCCCCCGCCAGCGCCGCCGCGGTGCCGCTCTCGAAGTCCTCCTTATGGATGGCACCCGGCTCGCGCAGATGCACGTGGGGATCGATCAACCCGGGCAGTCTCAGCATGCGCGCACGCTCCGCTGGGCGTCTCCATGGCGCAAAAAAAGAGAGCCTTGCGGCTCTCCGAGGGGCTGAAAAAATGCCCGCCGAGGGGCTTGTGCCCCTGGGCTGGCGGCGGTTGGCGGGAGGTGGTTGCAACTTGTCATATCGCTATCGCACATTGTAGGGGAAAGGAGGCGCGAGTCAAGGGACAAGAAGCTTAAAAGATTGGAGGCGGAACGGGGATCAGGGAGAGCCCCTCCAACGCTCAGCGTCGGGCCGGCCAATTACGGCCACATCAGCCCGACGAGCATCCCATCGGCCAGCGGGACCAGCGTGCCGTCCAGCTGCAGCAGGACCACCTGCTTGGTGCTGCCCTGAAAGCGCTGGGCCAGCAGGCGCGCCTCGTCCACCCACATGGTGCGCCCGAAGTAGCCGCCCGTGACGGAAGCCAGCGACTGCGGCGCGTCGCCGCGCGCCAGCCGCACCGCGACCTGCCCGGCCTCGTCGTCCATGTTCCCGCGCGCCACGCCGTAGGCAAGACGTGCCCCGGAAGGCGAATAGGAGGCGCCGCCCACTTGGCCCTGCTCCGGCAGCGCTGGCAGGATGGTCTCCAGACCGCTGGCCAGCTCGCGCTCCACGAGCGCAGCCCCCGCAGGACCCGAGCCGCAACCGCCGGCGGCGTAAATCGCATCCGGCGAGAGCGTGTTCCAGCAAGGCGCGCCTCCGTTGGCGGGGACTTCGATCAGGGCCGTGCTGACGCTGCTGACGGGGTCATGGCGGTACAGGCTCGAGAAGCCGAAGTAGAGGATGTAGCCCCCGATGCCGGTGATCTGCCATGCGTAGACCAGCGATCCATCCTCGAGCCAGGTCACCGGCTCCAGGGTGTAGTAGTCCTCGATGGTATCGTTGGGGTCGCACGCCGCGACCAGGTTGGCGTTCGAGCCGTCGATGGCCGCCGTCCAGAGTTCGCACTGGTAGCCGCCAGCAGGCAGCGGCGAGAGGAAGGCCCAGGCCACTTTCGTGCCGTCGGAGGAAACGGCGAAACCGGTCAACGAATCGTGCTGCGTGAAGGCCAGTTCCTGCTCGCCGCCGGCCGAGACGCGAGCCACGACGCCGACCAGGGGCGCACTCGTGCTCTTCTTCAGATAATAGACCGCGTCGCCCACGACCTGCGCCGTGTTGGAGCGCGGCCACTCCGCCTCCCCGATGGGCCAGGTGGCGACCGGCGTGCCGTCCAAGGAGACAACCTGCACCTGTCCATCCTGGAGCACAACCACATCCGGCTCCGCTGCAGGCGTCGGCGCCAGTGTGGCCGTCGCCAGCGGCGCCTCCGTCGCCGGGGCGATCCCGGTGGGAGGCGCCGCGGTCGGAGTGGGCAGCGGGATATTGCAGGCCAGACCTGCCAGCAGCACAGCCGTCAAGCCGAGAACGACCGGTTTCCCAACGCGCATGGTGGCCTCCTCGCCAACCACCACCGGGCTAGAGCGGCCCGTCCGGTGGTCTGATCCGGATCAATAGCAACCTGTAATCAGGAAACCATCACAACGCATCACCCCCCCTGATGGGGCTGGACCCAGAGATGGGAAAAGGACGAGCGGCTATAGAGCGCATTATAGGAGGCGCGGCGCCCGGGCACAACCCAGGCGCCGCGCACACCCCGCGCCCATTCCAGGGCATGAGCGCGGGCACGGGAGGGGGAAAGGCCTCAGTGCCTCGCTCGAGGAAGCAACACTCCATGGGGAGACCAAACGGGCCGCATTGCAGGCAGGTCCGCTCAGACGCCTCCCCCGTCGCCAGGCTGAGCGCTAGGCCTGTGCCACAAGTTGAATGCGCGTCCCCCGCAGCCGGCTGCGCAGGGTCTGCGCCACGCGTTCCATGATGCGATACCCGAAGGCCGGGTTCTCGTCGCACAGTTCGCGCAGCGGCTCGGCCCGCACGGCGATCAACCGGCCGCTCGTCTTGGCCACGCCGGAGGCGGTGAGCATGTAGGGGTCCAGCAGCGCCGACCACCCCATCAGGTCGCCGCCCACCAGCGTGTCGACGGTCACCTGACTGCCGTCGCCCAACTCATAGCGGATGTCCACCTGGCCGCGTTCCAGGATCATCAGATATTCGGCGGGGTCACCTTCGTTGAAGAGTACCTGGCCGGCCTGGAATTCGCGCTCCTCGCTGATCATGGCCACTTCTTTCAGGCCTTCCTCGGACACGCCGGCGAAATGCGGATAGCGGCGCAGTCGTTCGGGTGAGATCATAAGGCTTCCCTCTCTGCGACACCCAGAGCTTCCAGTACTGTCGCGATGGCCCTGGGAACGGCGGCCTCCACGGCAGGCGATAGGCTCTCGTCGAAGGTCGTCACATCTTGCAATTCGATCCCGATGATGAGGATGTCGTCATCCGCCGGCAGCCGGGCGCCGATGCAGCGCCCCAGCTCGAGGGCCGTCGTCAGGTTGACGTCGTGAGCGGAGGCGCTGCGCTGTGTGGGCAGTTCGCCCAGGCGCAGCCGATGCACCGTCCCCGGCGACGCGCCGGTCTGTATGGCGTCCACGATGATCGCCCGATCGCAGCCCACCATGCGCTCCATCAGGCGCAGACCGCCCCAGTAATCCTCGGCCACTACCACCCCTGGCTGACCATCCAGGATCCGCCGCAGGCGCGCCGCGACCTGCAACCCGACGCCATCGTCGCGCAGCAGGGGGTTTCCGAGACCGAGGACGAGAGTCTTCATGGCAAGTGCACCCCGGGAGGAGAAGAGAGGAGTGAGTGGTGATCAGTATTCAGCGATCAGTGATCACTCAATATCTATCACTCCACATTGATTGCTCCTTTTCCCTGCTCCCTTATCGCCCCCCCTACAGATTCTGCGTCAACCGCTTCAGCACGTCCCCATCCGGCCCGCGCACGATCACCTCCAGCGGCATCTGGCCGGGCAGGGTGTGGGTGGCGCAGGCCATGCAGGGATCATAGGCCCGAAAGGCCATCTCGATGGTGTTGAGCAGCCCCTCGGTGACGACCTTGCCCTTGCGGATCAGCCCCTGGGCGGCCTTCTTGACCGACATGTTGATGGCAGCGTTGTTGTTGGTGGTGCCCACAATGAGGTTGACGCCTGTGAGCACGCCCCGCTCGTCGGTCCAGTAGTGATGGATCAGCGTGCCGCGCGGCGCTTCGACGCAGCCCACGCCCTCGTCGGGCGTCTCGCTGGGCAGGGAGCGGTACTCCTCGCCGATGATCTCTGGGTCGATGGACAGCTCCACCCAGCGCTCGGTGACGTAGAGCAGCTCCACCAGCCGCGCCCAGTGGGTGGCCAGCGTGTGGTGCACCGGCTTGCCGCCCAGCGTGTCGTACATGCGCTCGTATTCGGCCTGAGCCAGCGGCGTGGCCATGCCGTCGGCGGCGTTCAGGCGCGAGAGCGGCGTGGCCTTGTACACGCCCGAGTCCTTCCCGTCCACAAACCCCTTCCAGCCGATCTTCTTCAGGTAAGGGAACTTGAGGTAAGACCAGGGCTCTACGTGCTCGGCCACATATTCCCGATAATCGCGCGGGTGGTATTTGGCGTGCTCCTTGCCGTCCGGACCTACCACGCGGATCATGCCGTCGTAGAAGTTGACGCGGTTGTTCTCGTCCACCGTGCCCATGTTGTAGGTGCGGTGGGTGAAGGCCTTGCTCTTGATGAGCTTCACGTAGTCCGGGTTGCCGAGCACGATGTCGTCGAAGAGTTTCAGCGAGAACTTGGCGAACTCGATGGCCTCCCGCCCCAGGCGCTCGATCTCCTCGCGCTGCTCGGCGGTGATACCGCGGCTGACGCCTCCCGGCAGCCCCCAGTTGGGATGCACGGGGCGGCCGGTCATCATCTTGATCAGGTGATGGCCATCGCGGCGCATTTTGAGCACCTTGCCGGCCACCTCCATGCCCACCTTCTTGATCACGCCCAACAGGTTGCGCTCGGCCGGCGGCGCGTCGGGCCCCATGACGAAATCGGGGCCACCCAGGGCGTAGAAATGGGTGGTGTGGTCGGTGGCGTAGAAGATGCTGTAGAGCAGCTCGCGCAGCTTCTTCGCCGTGGGCGGCGGATCGACGTGGAAGAGGGCGTCCAGCGCCTTGCTGGAGGCCATGTGGTGCGCCTCGGGGCACACGCCGCAGATGCGGTCCGTCAGGTTGGGCATGTCCTCGGCAGGGCGGCCGACGCAGAAGCGCTCGAAACCGCGCAGTTCAGGCACCTGCACGTAGGCGTTGGCCACCCCGCCCTTCTCGTCCAGGAAGATCTCGATCTTGCCGTGGCCCTCTAACCGGGTGATGGGATCGATCGAAATGCGCTCCATGCTCACCCCTCCTCCACGGCCGCGTCGGCCACGACGGGGACCCGTCCATTTCCGCTGCCCTTCAGGCGGCCGCGGCGCAACAGACTGTGTGCCAGGCTGAAGCGGTAGAAGGTGCCTACCGGATCAGGGATGCCCTGCTCGATGATGCGCTCGATCTCCTCGGGGTCGTCAGAGTCGATGACCGAGGCGATGGCGGACATCATGCACGCGCCGAAGTCCTGCACACCCTCGTTGGGCCCATAGCAGCCGATGCAGGGCGAGTTCACCTGCGGGCACAGCGCGCCACACCCGGCGCGCGTGGCGATGCCGGCGCAGATCAGCCCCTGCTCGAGGAGACAGGTGTCGGGGTCGGGGATGATCTGCCAGGTGCGCTTGAACTCCTTGATCTTCTTCTCATGGCGCGTGCGCTGGCACTCCTCGCAGACGGTGGTGGTGGCGCCGATGACCGATCCGGGCGGCGGCAGCTCGCCCTGCAGGATGGCCGTCAGCGCGTCCCAGATGCGCTCGGGCTCCGGCGGGCAGCCGGGCAGGTAATAGTCCACCGGCACCGTCTGGTCCAGCGTCTTCAGCGTGTCGTAGAAGACCGGCAGGTGCAGCGTGCCCTCAGGGACCTTGGTCTCCGGCTGCGGCTCCACGCCCTGCGGGTTATCGGTGCTGGGTGTATCGTGATAGGCGGTCTGGAAGATCTCTTCTTTGCTGCTCAGGTTGGCCAGCCCGGGGATGCAGCCCTCGTGGGCGCAGGAGCCAAAGGCCACCAGCACCTTGGATTTGCGCCGCAGCAGGCGCGCCATGTACTCCTGCTCGCTGGTGCGGATGCCGCCGTTGAAGAGGCACAGGTCGATCCCCTTGTCGGGCACCTTCTCCACGTCGCGCACCTTGCCGTCCATCACACAGGGCCAGAAGATGATATCGAAGGCCTCCGCCACCTGCAGGATCTTATCGTCGATGCCCAGCACGGCGATCTCGCAGCCGCCGCAGGAGGCCGCCCAGTAGAGCGCCAGCTTGCCTTTTCCACTGGGGGATGCTTCGCGTTCGCTCATGCCGGCACCTCCAAGGCTTCGGCGTGCTCCCTGGCCAGGCTCTCGATGGCCTGCTCGTATCGATCACCCTCATCCCAGTTGTCGCGCCAGTTGAGCGGCCCCAGGCGGCGGACGGTCTCGGTCATCTCACTGATGGCCGCCGCCAGCTGCGCCCCTTCGGCCGCCGAGGCCCACTGCAGGCGCAGGCGCTTCTCTTCGATGCCCAGGGCGCGCAGGGTGTGCTTGAGCATCTGGTAGCGGCGCAGGGCCTTGAAGTTCTGCTCCAGGTAGTGACACTCGCCGGGATGGCAACCGGCGATCATCACGCCGTCGGCGCCCAGGGCCAGGGCCTTGAGCACAAAGGTCGGGTCGACCCGCCCGGTGCACATGGTGCGGATGATGCGCACGTTGGGCGCGTAATGGATGCGAGCCGTCCCGGCCAGGTCGGCGGCACGATAGGAGCACCAGTTGCACAGGAAACCGACGATTCGCGGCTCGAAGGTTTCGTCGCTCATGGGCATTCCCTTCCCTTATGCCGGCGCCGGCTCTTCGGCCGGGGCCTGGGCGCCGTTGGTGTGCAGCACGTCGTAGAGCAGACCCTCGATCTCGGCCATGATCTGCTCGTCATTGAAGTGGGCCCCCGTGATCGCGCCGGAGGGGCAGGCCGCCACACAGGTGCCGCAGCCCTTGCAGAGCGCGGTCTGGATGCGGCTCACACCCTCCTGCTCCAGATAGTCGATGGCGTTGAAGGGGCACAGGTCGTTGCAGATGCGGCAGCCGGAGCACTTGCTTTCATCGATGCTGGCCACCACCGGCTCGATGAGCACCGTGCCGCGGCTGATCATGCCCTGCACGCGCGCCGCCGCCGCCGCGCCCTGCGCCACCGACCCGGGGATGTCCTTCGGGCCCTGGCAGGTGCCGGCGATGAAGACACCGTCCGTCATGGTGGCCACCGGGTCCAGCTTGGGGTGTCGTTCGATGAACCAGCCGTCCATGCTGCAAGAGATGCCGAACCTGACGGCCACTTCCTTGGCGTCCAGGCGCGGCTCCATGGCGCCCATCAGGATCACCATGTCCACCGGCACCCTGCGTTGTCGGCCGATCAGTGTGTCTTCCACCTGCACGATGAGCTTGCCCTCTTCGCCGGGGGAACGTGCCGCGTCGGTGATCTCCGCCACCCGCCCGCGCACGAAGTGCATGCCCTCCTCCTGCAGCCGGTCGTAGAACTCCTCGTAGCCCTTCTGCGGCGTGCGGATGTCGATGTAAAAGGAATACACCTCAGCCTGCGTGCGCTCCAGCACCAGGTGGCCGAATTTGAGAGCCGCCATGCAGCAGACGGCCGAGCAATAGGGATGATGCCGGCTGTCGCGGCTGCCCACGCAGTGTACGATGGCCACTGACTTGGGCTCGGTCACGCCGTCGCGCAGCACGATCCTGCCCCCGGTAGGACCGGCAGCGTTGCCCATGCGCTCGAATTCCAGGCTGGTGAATACGTTGGCCAGCCGGCCGTAGCCGTACTGCGGGATCCGCGTGCAATCGAAGAGCCGGAAGCCGGTGGCCAACACGATGTTGCCCACATCCAGCTCCATCATGCTGTCCTGCTGCTCGAAGTCGATGGCGCCGGTGGGGCAGAACTTCTCGCAGGCCTTGCAGGTGCCGCGTTCGAAGTATATGCAGGACTCGGTGTCGATGACCGGGTATTTGGGCACCGCCTGCGGGAAGGGCCGATAGATGGCCTTGCGGTAGCCCAGGCCGGCCTCGAAGACCTCGTCCACCACCTTCTTGGGGCATTTCTCGATGCAGATGCCGCAGCCCGTGCAGGTATCCTCGTCCACGTAGCGCGCCTTCTTGCGCAGCCGCACGTGGAAGTTGCCGATGAAGCCTGAGACCTCCTCCACCTCGGAATAGGAGAGCAGCTTGATGTTGTCGTGCGCGTCCACGTCGGACATCTTGGGCGTCAGGATGCAGGCCGCGCAGTCTAGCGTGGGGAAGGTCTTGTCGAACTGGGCCATGTGCCCGCCAATGGAGGGCTCGCGCTCCACCAGGTAGACGGGGTGGCCGGCGTCGGCCAGTTCCAGGGCGGCCTGGATGCCGGCGATGCCCGCGCCCACGATCATGGTGTGTTCGTTCACGGGGACCTGGCTGGGCTCCAGGGCCTGATGGTGCAGCACGCGCTGCACGGCGCCGGCGATGAGCATTTTGGCCTTCTGTGTCGCCTGCGCGCGATCTTCGGTCACCCAGGAGACCTGCTCGCGGATGCTGGCCATCTGGAAGTAATAGGGGTTCAGGCCGCCGGCGGCGCATGCCCGGCGGAAGGTCTTTTCATGCAGGTGCGGCGAGCAGGCCGCCACCACGACGCGCGTCAGACCTTCCTTCTCGATGTCTTCCTTGACGAGCTCCTGGCCCAGCGAGGAGCACATGAACTTGTAATCGCGCGCGACGACCACGCCCTCCAGGTTGGCCTCAGCCCAACGGGCAACCGCTTCGACATCGACGACGCCGGCGATGTTGCTGCCGCAATGGCAGACGTAGACGCCTACTCTTTCGGCCATGTCAGCCCTCCCTTGCCCCAGGCATCGGCAACGATTTGTCCTTCTTCCTGCGACGCGGGCGTGCCGGCGCCTGCGGCTCCGGCTGGGCCCCGATCTTGGCCAGCGCTTTGTCGGCGGAGACCATCGCCTGGTCGATACCCAGTTTCTTGGG
>JAJRUD010000154.1 GCA_024277995.1 Chloroflexota bacterium | reverse complement strand
GAGGTCGTCGGTGGTCAGATAAACGTTGTAGGCGATGAGCGGGGCGCGAGCGCCGATGACCGTGGCCCCCGCCTTGCCCAGTCGCCGCGGGCCGTAGTCTGGCTCGCGCGCCGGATCGCTGGCGATGGTCTCCTTCAGCGCTTCGTACTCCCCGCGGCGGATGTTCTCCAGGTTGAGGCGTTCGGGCCGTGTGGCAGCCCGCTCGTACAGGTAGACGGGGATCTCCAGCTCGCGCCCGACGCGCTCGCCCAGCCGCCGCGCCAGCTCGACACAATCCTCCATGCTCACGCCGGAGAGCGGCACGAAGGGCACGACGTCCGTGGCGCCCAGGCGCGGGTGTTCGCCCTGGTGCTGATCCAGGTCGATCAACTCCGCTGCCCTGGCGATGGCGGCATAGGCGGCCTGCAAGACGGGCTCCGGCGGGCCGGCGAAGGTGATCACCGAGCGGTTGTGGTCGGGGTCGCCGTGGACGTCCAGGACGTGCACGCCCTGGACGCCAGCGATGGCGTCTCGGATGGCCTCCACGACCTCCGGGCGGCGGCCCTCGGAAAAATTGGGAATGCATTCGATCAATGGTTGGGACATGGGTGACCTCGTCACGCGCTGCGATGTGGTGCACCCATTATAAGGCGGGAGGTGTCTGTGGGGGGCACAACCGGCGTCGCCGCCGGCGCGAGAAGGGCGGAGTTGCATGTCCGGGCGCCTGGACCATGCCCGGGCTCGGGACCGCGCGAGGCTCAGCCTTCGGCCTGGACCTGCAGCGCCTGGCGGTCGAGCAGCACGATGCGCTTGCGTCCGATCTCCACCCAACCGCGCTGTTTGAACTCGTTCAGCGTCTGGGTGGTGGTCTCGCGGTAGGTGCCGAGCATCTCGGCCAAGTCCTGGTGGGTGTAGCCGACCAGCGTCGCCCCGTCGGGCCCGGATTGCGCCAGCCGCAGCAGCAGCCGCGCCAGGCGCGCGGAAATGCTCATGAAGGCCAGTTCTTCGAGCTGCGCTTCCGTCTCGCTTAGGCGGCGGGCCATGGCTTCCATCAGGCGCAGCGCCACCTTGGGATTGTTCAGGATCAGGCGTTCCACGTCGGCCCGGCTCATGACGCACAGTGTGCAGGGCTCCACCGCCTCGGCGAAGGTGTTGTGCATCCCCTGGCCCATGATGGACATCTCACCGAAGATGGCGCCGGCCTCCAGCTCGCCCACCACCAGTTTCTTGCCCTCGGGCGAGAGGCGGTAGAGCTGGACGCGGCCTTTCTTGAGCAGGAAGAGCACCTCACCCGTCTCCTCAGGCGCGTAGAAAACGCGGCCTGCCTCGCAGGTGCTCATCGTCGTGGCGCGCTCCATCTCGGTGATCTCCGTCTGCGTCAGATCCTGGAAGATCTCGATTTCGGATAGCGCCTGAAGCTTGGTCTCTCTCATAATCCCCAGCCTTTCTGTCTGATCGCAATGCCAGTATTATCCGGCCATTCCCTCCAGGCGCGCCAGCAATGTTTCCTCGGCCGGGTTGCCCAGGGAGATGGTCTCGCCGTTCAGCACGTAGGTCGGCACGGCGAACACCTGCGGCGGCCGCTCAACCTGTGGGTCCAGCAGGTCGATCAGCAGGACCTGTACCTGCGGCATGCGCTCGCCGATCAGGTGAGCCAGGTTGTAGGCCTGCTCGCAGTTGTCGCAGTTGCGTTCGACGTAGATCATCAGTTTGATTTGCATGGCGCTCTCCTCGGCGGCAGGATAACATAGGACTCTCGGTTGGGAGGTAAGCGTCGTTACAGCCTGCTGGGAGCGGATGATATAATTGGGACCTGTATGGTTGACTTTGAAAAAGCGATCCACTGGGAGGCGAGAAGGCATGTCAGATCTCACGCGAAGGGCCTTTCTTAAGGTGGCCGGGCTGGCGGGGGTTGCGCTGGCGAGCGGCTGTCAGGCGGCAGGCCCGGCGGAAGCCCCGGCGGATCAGGCGTCTTCGCCGCGTGCGCCGCAGGCACCGCCATCCCCTCCCACGGAGATCCTGATCACCCCCACGGGGGAGCTTTACACTCAATCCTACAGCAAAGTGCCCGCCGTCGATGGGAACTCCTGGCGGCTCAAGGTCCACGGCCTGGTCCGACAGGCGGCGGAGCTGGACATGGATGCCATGCGCGCTTTCCCCAAGGTGGAGCAGGTCCGCACATTGGAATGCATCGGCAACCCGGTGGGCGGGCCCCTGATCGGCAATGTGGTCTGGGGCGGCTTCGAGGCGCGCCATCTTTGGGATCAGGTCGGCCTTCGCCCCGAGGCCGTCAAGGCGCGCTTCGGCGCCGCTGACGGTTATGAGACCAGCGTCGCGATGCAATGGATCACACAACCGGGGGTTCTCCTGGCTTACGAGGTCAACGGGGGGCCATTGCCCCGGGAGCATGGTTTCCCGCTGCGCATCCTGATGCCCGGCCTATATGGTCAGAAAATGCCCAAGTGGATCACGGAGATCGAGTTCATCGACCGCCCCCACGTGGGCTATTGGGAGAGCCGCGGCTGGTCGGAGGAGGGTACGGTGCAAACCAACAGCATCATCCGGCGCCCCAGGGAGCTGGAAGACCTGCCCGCCGGGGCGCTGCCCGTGTATGGTGTGGCCTTCGCCGGGCTGCGGCGCATCGTCAAGGTGGAAGTGCGCGTCGACGACGGCGAATGGCAGCCGGCGGTTCTGATGCAGGCGGATTCCCCGCTTGTGTGGACCCAGTGGTCTTTCTCCTGGGATGCTCCGCCGGGGCGCTACCGTGTGGCCGTGCGTGCGACGGACGAGGAGGGCTTCGTGCAGAGCACCGGAAGCGGCACCGTGCTGTCGAGCGCGTTCCCTGACGGCACCTCGGATATCCACGACGTCGTGGTCAACGTGTACGGATAGGGCCTTCTATGAGAGGCAGGCGCGGCCCAAGCGTGCTGGCGGGCGCGGCGGTCTTTCTATTCACCCTGGCCCTGGCGGCCGGGGCAGGGGTATCGCGGCTGGAGGAGCGGGACAGCTTTTGCATCGCCTGCCACACCACGCCGGAACTCACCTATTACCAGCGCGCGCAGCAGGCTCTGGCCGGCGAGCAGCCCTATCTCGATCTGAGCAGCGCCCATTACGGCCTGGCGGAGGGCGGATTTCGCTGCATCGATTGCCACCGCGGTGACGGGAGCCTAGCGCACCGTCTGGCCACCCTGGCGCTCGGCGCCCGCGATGCGCTCATCTGGGCGGCCGGACAGGCCGATCCCACCATCGAGAAGACCACCCTGGTCGCGCCGCAATTGCTCACGGAGCCGTGCCTGCAGTGCCACACGCAGGCCCTGCTGGTGGCGGGCTTCGACAATCATTTCCACAACAAGCTCCCCGACGCCTTCCGGGCGTGGCAGGCCGGCGGAACCCTGGTGGCGCCGTCTGATCTGCCGTCACAGAGGCTGGCGCTGGATGCCAGCGAGACGACCGTCCTATGCGTCGACTGTCACCGGGCACACATCAATCTGCCCGGCTCAGAGCTGCGGGGCTATTTGAACCTGGTCGGCATCGTCTACCCGGCCTGCGTGAAATGCCACCGCGAGGCGGGGTCGGGGCCCCTGGACCTCGTGCAGCCGGGCGGTTCTTGAGATCGTCATGAGCCGCGCTCTTGCCGAGGCCCCTGGAAGCACCGCAGGGGCCCGTGAACAGAGCAGGGAAGGGGGCTTCCCGATTCGGCGAGCGCGGTGCATACTGAATGGCGCTCCGGACTCTGCGCGTATTTGAGGCCAGGGCGAACGCGACGCCGTGATCG
>JAJRUD010000153.1 GCA_024277995.1 Chloroflexota bacterium | reverse complement strand
GGTTGCGCAGGTGGGGAAAAGTGGTATATACTGTGTGCACTTGTGGGATAAAGTGGGGCCGAGTGGGACGCCGGGCGAACCCGGCGTTCGCCATTGAAGGACCGGGTAGAACAGATGTTCCTGGGCCAGTTTCAACACACCATCGATGCCAAAGGCCGGCTGACTATCCCGGTCCGATTTCGTGCGTTCCTGGCCACGGGGGCCTTCATCACGCAGGGCTTCGAGCGCAACCTGATGGTTTATACCACGGAAAGCTTTCAGCGGCTCGCCTCGCGGGCCAGCACCTTGAGCACCACCGATCCTGAGGCGCGCGCCGTGCGGCGCGTCATCTTCGGCGGCGCCTCCGAGGTCGGCCTCGATAGTGCGGGTCGCATCCTCATTCCCCCCTTTCTGCGCGACTACGCTGGCCTGGACGGTGAGACGGCCATCGTCGGAGCGGGGGAGTACTTCGAGATCTGGAACGCGCAGGATTGGGAGCGGGAGTTGGCAGCGGTGACCGACCCCGACGCCAACGCCCGGCGGTTTACGGCTTTCGACCTGTCCGCGGGGTAAGCCATGGGCGCGTCGACGGACGCCCCGGGCGCCGGATCACACACCCCGGTACTTTACCAGGAGGTCCTGCAGGCGCTGCAACCGCGCCCGGGGGGCCGTTATATTGATGGCACGATCGGCGCAGGCGGGCACGCCGCAGGGGTCCTCGAGGCCAGCGCGCCGGACGGGTTGCTGCTGGGGCTGGATCGCGACCCTGAGGCGCTGCGCACGGCGGCCGGCCGGCTGGAGCCCTTCCAGGGCAGGGTCTTCCTGAGACACGCCTCCTTCGCTGAGATGGGCCGGCACGCGGCTGACCTGGGGTGGGGCCGGGTGGACGGCGTATTGCTCGATCTGGGCCTGTCCTCGCTGCAGCTGGACGAGCCCACGCGCGGCTTCGCCTTCTCGCACGACGGTCCATTGGACATGCGCTTCGATCCGTCTCAACCCGGCACGGCCGCTGATCTGGTCAACGAGCTGTCCGAGGCGGAGCTGGCCGACTTGCTCTATCGCTTTGGAGAGGAACGGCAGTCCAGGCGCATCGCACGCGCCATTGTCCGGGCGCGGCCGCTGCGCACGACGCAGGAACTGGCCCGGGTGGTGGCGCGGGCCGTCGGCGGCCGGAAGGGTCGCCGCCATCCTGCGACGCGCACCTTCCAGGCGCTGCGCATCGCCGTGAACGAAGAGCTGATGGCGTTGGAGCGGGGGCTCGAGCAGGCGGTCGCGTTGTTGGCGCCGGGTGGGCGGATCGCTGTGATCAGCTTCCACTCCCTGGAGGACCGTATCGTGAAGGAGGTTTTCCGGCGTGAGGCGCGCGACTGTCTCTGCCCTCCCCGGCAGCCGCAGTGCACCTGTCGGCATCAGGCGCGCTTGAAGCTGGTGACGCGCAAGCCCCTGCGCCCGACCGAGGCCGAGGTGCAGGCCAATCCCAGGGCCCGCAGCGCCCGTTTGCGCGTAGCCGAGCGGCTCGAATAGGCATGAACCTTGCACGCCGGCGGAGGAATATTGCACCTGGAGAGCGATCTGTGCGCAACCGTCGAAGACATGCCCAGCCCCAGGCCCAATGGCGGCTCAGGATCCGTGCCACGAGCAGCACGCTGCTGTGGGTCGTCGCGCTGCTCATCGTGGGCAGCATGTACCTGGCCGTGAACGCCAAGCTGGCGCAGGCCGGTCGCCAGGTGATCAACCTGGAGCGCCGCAAGGACGAGTTGCTACGGGCCAACGCTTCGCTGGCCGCCCAATTGGCGGAGCTGACGACGCCGGAGCAGATGTGGGCCCGGGCCGTCGCGCTCGGTTTCCACCCCGCGGGCCCGGCCGAGGTCGAATACCTGAAAGTGGAGGGGTACGTGCCGCCGACGCCCTTCGTCGCGCCGCGACCGCCGGCGGCCTCACCGAGAGGGCCAGGGGCGCTGTCGCCGGCCTACACGGAGACCCTGGGCGAGTGGCTGGCGCGCTGGATGGTCGCAACGGAGGTTTCACCTTGATAACGCCGGGCCGGGAGGTGAGTGGGCGCATCCGCCTTATCGCAGGCGTCATGGTGCTGGCGGCCGGCGCTCTCATCGTGCAACTGGTGCGGGTGCAGTTCGGTCCTTTCGCGCCGATCTTCGCCGCCCGGGCTGAGCTGCAGACGGGCTACCTGAAGCGGGTCGTCCCTGCCCGCGGCCTGATCTACGACCGGGAGGGTCGGCTCTTGGCCACCAACGCCTCGCAGTACTACCTGGAGGTCGAAGTGCGTCAGCTGAGCGACACGAGCCGCGAGGCCATTGCCTCTGTGGTGTCGAAGTTGCTGGTCCTGCCCTTCGAGGACCTGTTCAGCCAGTTGGAGCGGGACTGGGCGGCGCAGGGGCAATTGCGCATCCGCCTCACGCGGGAGGATGTCTCTGGTGGGCGATTGCCCATCGCCGTGGACGAGACGGTGGCCGATGTGTTGAAGGATTTCCTGAACGATCCACAGGCGCCCGATCTGAGCGGCCTGGACCTGGTGCCGGCGCCGCGCCGCGTATACCCCAACGGCAGCCTGGCCGGGCACGTGCTGGGCTTCGTCAACCAGGAGGGGAGGGGTTTCTTCGGCGTCGAAGGTTATTACGACGAATGGCTCTCGGGGAAGCCGATCACCGTGGCTCGCAGCAGCCTGCCCCCCGAGGCGCGCCTGGAGCCCAATCCGCCGGCAGGCGTCAACCTGGTCCTCACGCTGGACCTTGAGATCCAGCAGACGGCTGAGATCGCCCTGCGGGAGGCCGTCGAGAACACCGGGGCCGAGGGAGGCCAGATCATCATCATGGACCCGCGCAACGGAGAGATCCTGGCCATGGCGGCCTGGCCTGCCCTGGACCCCAACCGCTACGAGCCGTGGCTGCCGGAGGAAGATGGTGGGAAGGCCGAGGAAGAGCGCGTGATCACGCCGGCGGTTGCCGGCCAGTTCGAGCCGGGCTCCACCTTCAAGGTGCTCACCATGGCTGCCGCTCTGGATGCGGACAAAGTCAAGCCGGACGATATCTACGTCGATACCGGGCTCATCGAGGTGGGGGGGCACCCCATTCGCAACTGGAACGGCGGCGCCTGGGGGCCCCAGACGATGGTGGGGTGCCTGGAATACTCGCTCAATGTATGCCTTGCATACATCGCTTCAGAGGAGCTGGGGGCGTCCTTGTTCTACAGCTACCTGCAGGATTTCGGCATCGGCCAGCTCACCGGCATTGACCTGTCGGGCGAGGTCAGCGGCCAGTTGCGCACGCCGCGCCATCCGGATTGGACGGAGCCGGATCTGGGGACCAACGCCTTCGGGCAGGGCGTTTCCGTCACGCCCATCCAGTTGATGGCGGCCGTCGGCGCGGTGGCCAACGACGGCGTGATCGTCCAACCGCATGTGGTGCGCGAAGTCGTCGGGCCGGAGGGAGTGTATTGGCCCCGGCCCACCGTGCTCGGGCGGCCCATCCGGCCCGAGACGGCGCGCACGCTGACGGACATGCTGGTGCAATCACTGGAAGGGGAAGCGCGCTTCGCAGGTGTGACGGGCTACCGCCTGGCGGGCAAGACCGGCACGTCCCAGATCCCCACCGAAATGGGGTATGACCCGGATTGGACCATCGCCTCCTTCATCGGTTGGGGACCGGCCTCCGACCCGCGTTTCGTCATCCTGGTGCGCCTGGACAAGCCGGAGACCTCGCCCTGGGGGTCGGTCGTAGCGGCGCCCGTCTTCCAGGAAGTGGTGGAACGATTGGTGGTACTGCTGGAGATCCCGCCGGACGCAGTTCGCGAAGAACTGGCGGCCGGTGGAAGCGGACAATAGGAGCGCTTGTCTTGACCCTGACTTTCGCCCACGTGATCGAAGCGCTGACAGGGCGCCCGGCGCCCGGCGCGGACTGGGTGATCACTGACGCCGTGGTTGATTCGCGCAAAGCGATCCCCGGCGCGCTCTTCGTCGCGCTTCCGGGCGAGAAGGTCGATGGCCACGAATTCCTGGCCGACGCCTTCGAGCACGGGGCGAATCTCGAGCTGGTGCAGCAGGATACGCCGCCCGAGTTCAGCGTGTTGGATCTGCGGCAGGACATCCCTCAGGACGTGTGGCAGGATCTCGAACCGCCGCTCTGCCTGCGGGTCGAAGACAGCCTTCAGGCTCTGCAGCAGATTGCGCGCCATTGGCGGCAGCAGCTCTCGCTGCGCGTGGTGGGGATCACGGGCAGCGTGGGCAAGTCCACGACCAAAGAGCTGACGGCGGAGGTCCTGGAGCAGCGCTTTCGCACCATCAAGAGCCCGGGCAACCTCAACAACGAGATCGGGTTGCCATTGAGCCTGTTGCGCGCCACGGAGGCGCACGAGCGCGCCGTGTTGGAAATGGGATTTTACGTGCCCGGTGAGATCGCCTTCCTGTGCGAGATCGCGCGCCCTCAGGTGGGCGTGGTCACCAACGTCAGCCAGGTTCACCTGGAGCGTGCCGGCAGCCTGCAGGCCATTGTCGACGGCAAGGCAGAACTGGTGGAGAGTCTGCCGCCGGCGCCCGAGGGTGTGGCGGTGCTCAATTACGATGAGCCGCTGGTGCGCTCCATGGCCGATCGCACCCAGGCGGCGATCTTCTATTACGGGCTTTCAGAGCAGGCGGACCTGTGGGCCAGCGACGTGCAGGGGCTGGGCCTGGAGGGCGTGCGCTTCGTGCTCCACTACTGCGGCGAATCCGTCCACGTGCGCGTGCCCTTGTTGGGGCGCCACTCGGTGCACACCGCACTGCGCGCGGCCGCGGTGGGGCTGGTGGAGGGGCTCACCTGGGAGGAGATCGTCGCCGGCCTGCAGAGCAGCCACACCCAGCTCCGGCTGGTGGCCGTTCATGGGCCGGGAGGTGCCCTGCTCCTGGATGACACCTACAACGCCGCTCCCCCCTCGGTGATCGCCGCGCTCAACCTGCTGGCGGAGCTCGACGGGCGCCGCATTGCCGTGCTGGGTGACATGCTCGAGCTGGGGGATTACGAGGAGCGAGGACACCGCATGGTCGGGTCGCGCGCCGCCGCCGTGGCCGATTTGCTGGTGGCCGTCGGCGAGCGGGCGCGCTGGATCGCGGACGAAGCCCTCAAGTCTGGCATGGCTTCCGAGCAGGTGGTGACGCTGCAAGACAGCGAGCAGGCCATCGACTACCTGAAGACGCGCATCGGGGAAGGCGACATCGTGCTGGTGAAGGGATCGCGCGGCATGCGCATGGATCGCATTGTGAGCGCGCTGGAGGTGGCGACATGAGCCAGACGGCCATGGCGCTCTCGCTCGGCGGGCTGACCTTCTTGTTGACCGTCATCTGGGGCGGTCCCATGATCCAGGTGCTGCGCATGCTGCACATCGGCAAGCAGATTCGCATCGAAGGTCCGCAGCGGCACATCACCAAGCTCGGCACCCCCACCATGGGGGGCTGGCTGGTGGTGATCGCCGTCCTGGCGGTAACCGGCGTGCTGCACCTGGTCTCCATCCTGAGCGATCTGACGGTGATGGGCAACTCAACCCTGCTGCCCATGTTGGTGCTGCTGGGATATGCGCTGCTGGGTGCTTACGACGATTGGATGGGATTGCGGCGCGAGCGACACGGCGAGGGCTTGCGCGCCCGCTGGAAGCTCTTCTGGCAGGTGCTCATCGCGCTGGGGGCGGCTTTCGTGCTGAAGTATGGCCTGCGGGCGCCCGAGCTCTACCTGCCCAACGTGCCGGGTGAGATACCGCTCGGCGTCTGGTACATCCCGCTGGCGGCCTTCGTCATCGTCGGGTCCACCAACGCGCTCAATTTCACCGATGGCCTCGACGGGCTGGCGGGGTTGATCGCCTCCACCGCCTTCGCCACCTATGGCGCCATCGCGGCCATGCAGGGGCAGGTCTTTCTGGAGCGCTTCAGTTTCACCCTGGTGGGCGCCCTCTTCGCCTTCCTCTGGTACAACGTCCACCCCGCTCAATTGTTCATGGGCGACACCGGTTCGCTCGCTCTGGGGGGCACGTTGGCCGTGGTGGCCTTGATGACCGGCCATTGGGCCCTGCTGCCGGTGATCGCCATCGTGCCGGTGAGCGAAGTGCTGAGCGTCATCCTGCAGGTGACCTATTTCAAGTTGACCAAAGGGAAGCGGCTCTTCAAGATGGCTCCGCTCCATCACCATTTCGAACTGCTGGGTTGGAGCGAAACGCAGGTTGTGCAGCGCTTCTGGCTCGTGGGCCTGCTGGCGGCCATGGCCGGGGTAGCGCTGGCCCTGATTTGAGAAAGGACAGGCCGATGGAAATTGGGATGCTCTGGTTCGATGACAGCCCGCGGCCGTTGGCGGAGAAGCTGCAGCGGGCGGTGGGCTACTACACGGAGAAGTACGGCCGCCAGCCGACCCTGTGCCTGATCCACCCAAGCACCATGGACGGCGCGGACGGTGAGGTGGCTGGCGTGGAGTTGAAGTCAGCCCGTTCGGTGATGCCGGATCATTTCTGGCTCGGCATCGACGAGAAGCCTGCGCGCAAGAAAGCCAGCCGGCGCAAGGCAGCGTGAGGGAGACGTTGAGGCTGGTGTCTGCGGCCGAGAAGATCAGCGAGTGGGAAGGCAAGCGCGTGGTCGTGCTGGGGTTGGCCCGGCAGGGCAAGGCCCTGGCGCGCTACCTGGCGCAGCGCGGGGCGAGGGTGGTGGTGAGCGATGTGAAGCCCGCTCAGGCCCTGAGCGACGCGCGACAGGAATTGGCCGACCTGCCGCTTGAATTCTCCCTCGGCGGCCATCCGCCTGAGCTGCTCGACGGGGCGGACCTGCTGTGCCTCTCCGGCGGGGTTCCCGCCGATCTGCCGCTGGCACAGCAGGCCCGCCGCCGCGGGATACCCGTCGCCAACGAGGCGCAAATCTTCCTTGAAGCCTGCCCGGCCACCGTGGTCGGCATCACCGGCTCAGCCGGCAAGACGACCACCACCACCCTGGTGGGGCGCATGGCCGCTGCCGAGTTCAAGGGCCGGGCGCGTAAGGCGTGGGTGGGGGGCAACATCGGCCGTCCACTGATCAACGACCTGCCGAACATCAGCGAGGAAGACCTGGTGGTGCTGGAACTGTCCTCTTTCCAATTGGAGCTGATGACCCGCTCGCCTCAGGTGGCTGCGGTGCTCAACCTCACCCCCAATCACCTGGATCGTCATAAGACCATGCAGGCTTACACCGAGGCCAAAGCGCACATTCTCGACTTCCAGGACCATTCCGACACCGCCGTTCTGGGTCGCGAGGATGCCGGCGCGTGGGGCTTGCGCGAGCGCGTGCGCGGCAGGCTGCTGACCTTCGGTCTGGAGCCCTTTGAGGCCGGGGATGGTTCTTTTGTGGAAGAGGGATGGATCTGGCTGCGGATCGCCGGCGCCGAGCTGCGCGTGCTGCCGCTGAAGGCCATCGCCCTACGCGGTGGGCACAACCTGCTCAACGTGGCCGCCGCCTGCGCGGTGGCGGCGGCGGCCGGTCTCTCCGTGGGCGCCATGGAGGCCGGCGTGCGCGGCTTCAAAGGTGTCGAACATCGGCTGGAATTCGTGCGCAGTGTGCGCGGTGCGGATTGGTACAACGACTCCATCGCCACCTCCCCCGAGCGGGCCATAGCCGCCATCCGCTCCTTCGATGAACCGCTGGTATTGCTGGCCGGAGGTCGCGACAAGGACCTCCCATGGGAGGCCTTCGCCGGCCTGGTCTGCCAGCGGGTCGACCATCTGGTCATCTTCGGCGAGGCGGCGGAGAAGATCGCCGCTGCAGTGCGCGCCGCGCGGCAAGGGGAACGCCCCTACACGCTGGATATCGTGGCCGGGTTGGCGGATGCGGTGGAAGCCGCGGCGCGCCTGGCTGAGGCGGGGGACGTGGTGCTCCTGGCCCCGGGGGGAACCAGCTTCGACGAGTTTGTGGATTTCGCCGAGCGCGGCGAACGATTTCGTGCGTTGGTGGAGTCGCTATGACCGAGGCTGCAGTGTCGCGCGCGCCCTTGAAGTCGACCTCGACGGCCGTGTCCCGCCGCCTGCGCCGGGTCGGGCTGGACCCGTGGTTGCTGGGCCTGGTGGCCACCATGGTGGCCCTGGGGCTGGTCATGGTCTACTCGGCGAGTTGGGACGTCTCCTACCGCCTGCATCACGACCCCAATTTCCTCTTTCGCCGCCAGCTGCTCTTCGCCCTGGCTGGCCTGTCACTGATGATGATCACGGCGCGCATGCCTTTACGATGGTTGAAGCTCCTGGCGCTGCCCATCATCCTGACCGCCATCGCCGCCCTGGTGGCCGTGCTGCTGATCCACGTCGGCGGCGGGCCGCGGCGGGCTTTCCTGGGAGGCTCAGTGCAGCCCTCGGAGATGGCCAAGCTGGCCTTGATCATCTACCTGGCGGTTTGGATGGATTCGAAGGGCGAACGGTTGAAGGAGTGGGACTATGGACTGCTCCCATTGGCGGTGATCGTCGGCGTCATGGGGAGCCTCATTCGGCTGCAGCCGGACCTGAGCGCCGTGATCACCGTCGGGGCGGTGGCCTTCGTGATGTTCATCCTGGCCGGCGCGAACATCCCGCAATTGGCGCTGCTCACGGCCGGCAGCGCCGGCGTGGGATTCATCCTGATCCAGCTCAGCACCACCGGCCGAAAGCGGCTGGCGGAGTTTCAGGCCGGGCTGGTGGATATCAACGCCGCCTCCTTCCACGTGCAGCAGTCCTTGCAGGCCTTCTTTTCGGGCGGCCTGTTGGGTCGGGGACTGGGTGCGAGCCGGGGCAAGTTCGGGTTGCTGCCCGCGCCGCACACCGACAGCATCTTCGCCGTGATCGGCGAGGAGCTCGGGCTGCTGGGCGCGCTGCTGGTCCTGGCGCTGTTCTGCATGTTTCTCTGGCGAGGGTTCCGCGTTGCCATGGAGGCGCCCGACCGGCTGGGCATGCTCCTGGCGGGCGGTATCACCTTCTGGATCGGCCTGGAGGCGCTGGTGAACATGTCCGTCCTGCTGGGGCTGCTGCCTTTCGCCGGGAACGCCCTGCCCTTCTTCAGTTACGGCGGTTCTCACCTGATCACGACCCTGACCGGTGTGGGTTTCTTGTTGAGCGTATCGCGCAGCACGATGCGCGATACGGAGGTCGGAGGCTACGTTGCGCCTGTTGATATCGGCTGGCGGTACCGGCGGCGGCGTGTATCCCGCCTTGGCCGTCGCAGCCGCCCTCGGCGAGCGGGCTGAAGTGCTGTGGGTCGGCGCTGAGTCTGGCATGGAGGAGTCTTTGGTGCGCCAGGCTGGCTTGGCTTTCGAGGCCATCCCTGCGGCTGGTGTGCACGGCGTCGGCGCGCGCGCCCTGCCCGGCAACCTGCTGCGGGTGCTGCGCGGCGTGATCGCTGCCCGCCGGGTGTTGCGGCGCTTCCAGCCGCAGGCGCTCTTCTTCACCGGAGGCTACGTCGGCGTTCCCGTGGCCCTGGCCGGCTGGCGCTTGCCGAAGGCCGTCTTCGTGCCCGACGTGGAGCCCGGCCTGGCGCTGCGCATGATGATCCGGCTGGCGGACACGATCACCGTGAGCAGCGAAGCCGGCCGCGGCTTCCTGCCCTCCGGCAGGCGGGTGGTGGTCACCGGCTACCCGACGCGCCCCGAACTGCAGCCGATGCCCCGGGCCAGGGCGCGGGCCCGCCTGGGGATCGATGCGGCGGGGAGTGTGCTGCTGGTCTTCGGAGGCAGCCGCGGCGCGCGTTCCATCAACCAGGCCTTGTGGGCCGCATTGGGCGACCTGTTGCCCCACGCGCAGGTGCTGCACATCACGGGAGAGCTCGATTGGCCGCGCGTGGAAGCGGTGCGGGCGGCGCTCCCCGAGGCTCTGGCGGGGCGCTACCATCCGTACCGCTACCTGCATGGGGAAGAAATGGCGGCGGCGCTATCGGCGGCCGACCTGGCGCTCTCACGGGCCGGCGCCTCGACGCTGGGCGAGTTCCCGCTCTTCGGCCTGCCCGCTGTGCTCGTTCCCTATCCGTATGCCTGGCGCTATCAGAAAGTGAACGCCGAATACCTGGTGGGTCGCGGCGCGGCGCAGATGCTGGAGGATGGGCACCTGCAGGCCGAGTTGCTGCCCACGGTGCTGGCCTTGCTGCAGGACCCGCAGCGGCTGGAGCGCATGGCCGACGCGGCTCGCTCGCTGGCCTGCCCCGGAGCGGCGGCCGCCATCGCCGCGGAGATCGTCAGGTTGGTACAGGGGAAAGGCGGCGCGCATGCTTAGCCTGGTGGTGGTGTTCTGGATGTTCGTCGTGCTCTTCTCCGTCATCGGCGGCATGCGCGGCTGGGCGAAGGAGTTGTTGGTCACCAGTGCCATCATCCTGGGCCTGTTCCTGAACACCATCCTGGAGGATTACATCACACCCTACCGCACGGCGCTCTACATGCAGCCCGGGTCGACGCAGTTCATGGTGCGCGCTGCGCTGCTGGTGCTGCTGGCCTTCTTCGGCTATCAGACGCCCAACATACGCGCGCTGCAGCCCAAGGTGGCGCGCGAGCGCCTGCAGGACATGCTCCTGGGGCTGGTGATGGGCGCACTGAACGGATATTTACTCGTGGGGACGCTCTGGTATTACCTGGATGCCACCGGCTACCCCACGGATCTGGTCATCCGCCCCGAACAGGGATCGGAATTGGCCCAACGTATCGCCGACATCGTGCAGTATCTGCCGCCCAGCGTATTGCCCATACCCCACGTCTACTTCGCTGTAGGTGTGGTGTTCGTGTTCATCATCGTTGTGTTCGTATGACGAGACGTGTGCACTTGATCGGGATCGGAGGTGCAG
>JAJRUD010000152.1 GCA_024277995.1 Chloroflexota bacterium | reverse complement strand
TGGTGTCGGACGCCTCTTCCTACATGACAGGAGCGAACCTGGTGGTGGATGGAGGCTGGACGGCATGGTGAATTCGCCGCAGGTCCTCGCCATCGTGCCGGCGCGCGGTGGGTCGAAGTCCATCCCGCGCAAGAACGTGCGCCCCTTCGCCGGCCACCCTTTGCTGGCCTACAGCGTGGCCGCCGGCCTGCAGGCCCGTTCAGTGGACAGGGTGATCGTGTCCACCGAGGACGAGGCCATCGCCGAGGTGGCGCGGCGCTACGGCGCCGAGGTGCCTTTCCTGCGCCCGGCCGAGCTGGCTCTGGACGACACGCCCGATTTGCCGGTTTTCCAGCACGCGCTGCGTTGGCTGGAGGAGCACGAAGGCTATCGGCCGGAGATCGTCGTCCAGTTGCGCCCCACCTCGCCGCTCCGGCCTCCCGATCTGGTGGACCGGGCGGTGGAGGTCCTGCGAGCCAACCCCGAGGCGGACTCGGTGCGGGCCGTCGTGCCTTCGGGTCAGAATCCCTACAAGATGTGGCGCATCCGCCAGGACGGCCGGATGGAGCCGCTGTTGCGTGACGGCTTCCAGGAGCCGTACAACATGCCGCGCCAGAAGCTGCCGCCGACCTACTGGCAGACGGGCCATCTGGACGCCGTCCGCTCGCGCACGATCATGCAGACGGGCTCCATGACCGGCCAGGTCATCCTGCCCCTGGTGATGGAAGCGCGCTACAGCGTGGACATCGACTCGGAGCAGGATTGGGACCGCGCCCAGTGGCAGCTCGCCCACGGCGACCTGCAGATCGTGCGACCGGGGCGCGCGCCGCGGCCACTCCCGCAGCGGGTGGCCCTGCTGGTGATGGATTTCGACGGCACGCTCACCGACGACCGCGTCTGGGTGGATGCCGAGGGGCACGAGTGGGTGGCCGCGCACCGCGGGGACGGTTGGGGTATCCGTCAGTTGCGTGAACTGGGGGTCGAGGTCATCGTGCTCTCGACGGAGACCAACCCCGTCGTGGCGGCGCGCTGCCGGAAGCTAGGCATCCGCGCCGTGCAGGGTCTGGTGGACAAGACGGGCGTGCTGCAGGCGCTCGTGGCTGAGCGCGGGCTCGAACCGGCCCAGGTGGTCTACGTGGGCAACGATGTGAACGACGTAGCGTGCTTCTCGCTGGTGGGATGTGCCGCGGTGGTCGCAGACGCCCATCCGGAGGCCAAGGCGCAGGCGGACCTGATCCTGAGCCGACCCGGCGGCCGCGGTGCGGTGCGCGAGTTGTGCGACCTGATAGTGAACAGAATGGCAGGGTCAGAAGCACACCTCTAGCGATGCGAGGCTGTGCGCTTGGCTGGCAGGAGCGGGCCATCCGGCCACAGCGCTGCTGAAGCTGGCATCAGGCAGGACGGTGACCTGGAGCTGGCGCAAGCCCCGAGTGATGCGCCTCATACTGATGAGAATTGGGTTCGAGCAGATCGATGCTGTTCCAGATCGACCAGTATGCAATGCCGCCCACGCCGGCGAGGATATGATCAGACACATGGGAATAATCGTTCTTGTACATGGTTTGATGGCAGGGCGGGCTGCGCCTCGCAGGGGTGTGCCATGCTGATCGTGCTGCCCGTCGCAGCCTTTGCAGTCCTGTGGGTAGCGCTTCTGGCACGCAGGCCTGAGCTGGGATGGCGGAGGACCTTCCTGCGCGCCGGACTGCTGTGGGGGGGCTATCTCGTCTTCGTTACCGAGTCTCTAAGCCAGGTACACATGCTGACCACTGCCGGGATGGCTGCCGCGTGGCTGCTGTTGATGCTCGGATCGGCGGTCTGGCTGGCGCGGCGCGGATGGAGGGAGGTGCCGCGCCCGCGCCTGCCGCAGGGATGGCTCAACCGAAGCCTGGCAGCGCTGGCGCTGGCCGTAATGCTGGTCGTCGGTGTGGTGGCCTGGCTCGCACCCCCGCAGGACCGGGATGCCCTGCATTACCGGGTGCCGCGCGTCGCTCACTGGGCACAGCAGCGAAGCGTGGAGCATTTCGCGACCGGCATCGAGCAGCAGAACTCGCGGCCGCCGGGGGCGGAGTATGCGATGCTCAACGTGTACCTGCTGGGGAAGGGGGACCGGTGGGTAAACTTCGTCCAGTGGTTCGCCATGCTGGGCAGTGTGCTGGGGGTCTCGCTGCTGGCGCAGCAGCTTGGGAGCGATGAAAAGGGCCAGGTTCTGGCGTCGGTTTTCGCCGTTTCGATCCCGATGGGCATCGCGCAGGCTTCGGGCGTGGCCAATGACTACGTGGTGGCCTTCTGGATGGTGTGCGTGGCGGCGGAGAGTCTGGACCTGCTGCGCGGCGGCCGCGATTGGCAGGCCGGGGCCGCCTTTGCCGGGCTCGGCGCGGGCCTGGCGGCCCTGACGAAGCCGACGGCCTTGGCCTATCTGCTGCCCTTCGGCGTCCTGGTCGCCATCGGCCTTGCGCGGCGGCGCCCGCTTCGCCGGGTGCTGATTTGGAGCAGCATCGGGCTGGCGCTGGCGCTGAGCGTGAACGCCGGCCATCTGGCTCGAACCTATGCAACCTACGGCAGTGTGCTCAACCCCGACCAGGTCAGTGTGCACGCCAACCAGCGGCGGGACCTGCCCGGGCTGATCTCCAACGTGCTGCGCAACGCCGGCTTGCAGGCCGTGACCCCGTGGCGGGGAGTCAACGAACTGCTCACCCGGGCGGTCTTCGCGGTGCATGCGAAGATGGGGATTGACCCTAACGATCCGCAGACCACGGCTCATGGCGAGTTCCGCATCGTGCGCATCGTCACCGAAGAGAGCACCTCGCCCAGCCCGCTGCACGCGCTGCTGGCTCTGCTCGCGGTCTTGCTGCTCCTGGGGCTGCCGCGCCGCTTTGGCTGGGCGCCTCGTCTCTATGGGCTGGCCGTGGCGACATCCTTTGTGCTGTTCAGCTTCGTGTTCAAGTGGCAGATCTTCGGCGCCAGGTATCATCTGCCCTTCTTCGTCCTCGTGGCCCCTGTGGTAGCATTCGTCTTCGCCGAGTTGTGGAGGGGCACCCTGGTCCCGTTGCTCGGCCTGGCGCTGGTGGTGGCTTCCTGGCCATGGCTCGTCGGCATATCGGCCAGGCCGCTGATAGCCCGTCCTGGGCAGACTGCGCCGGGCAGCATCCTGAGGGTGCCGCGAGACCAACTGTATTTCGCCAACGCACCGGAGGTCGAAGATCCCTTCCGCGAGATCGCCGGGATTCTGGAGGACACCGGATGTTCGCGGGTGGGCTTGATGCTTTCGGGATCGACGATGGAGTATCCGCTTTGGGCCTTGCTGGGTGCACCGCGCCAGCAATTGTGGATGGAATGGATCGTGGCGGGCACGCCATCGGCGCGGTATGCTGATGAGAGCTATCGGCCCTGTGCCATCATCTGCCAGGGTTGTCCGGAATCATGGCGGCGCCTGCGTGGACTGTCGCCGATGCGGGAGATCGGCGATTACCGACTGTATATGCAGGACGAGGTGACCGGTGATGGGTGAACCTCTGTCGGCGAAGGTGAGAGCCGGGATGGGGCGAAGGACCGCCGCTGAGCTGCCAAGAGGCAGTGGCGGAATCGGCATGAATCCACGCGCACCAAGTGCGGAGTGAGGAGCGATATGGCGAGAGCGATTCGACTGGGTGAGCGCCTGGTAGGGGATGGGTATCCCACGTACATCGTGGCCGAGGTGGGCATCAACCACAATGGCGACCTGGAGCTGGCGCGGCGGCTGGTGGACGCCGCGCTATGGGCGGGCGTGGACGCGGTGAAGTTCCAGAAGCGCACGCCGGAGCTGTGCGTGCCGCCTGAGCAGCAGGACAAGATGCGCGAGACGCCCTGGGGTTATATCAGCTACCTGGAATATCGCCACAAGGTGGAGTTCGGCGATCAGGAATATGCCGAGATCGATCGGCATTGCAGCGAGCGGGGCGTCTCCTGGTTTGCTTCGGTGTGGGATGAACCCTCGGTGGATTTCCTGGAGGCCTACGATCCGATCTGCTACAAGATCCCCTCGGCTGCACTGACAGATCATGCGCTGCTGCGCAAAGTGCGCTCCACGGGGCGGCCGGTGATCCTCTCCACGGGCATGTCCACCATGGAGCAGATCGAGGCGGCGGTGGAGGTGCTGGGTACGGAGGATCTGTTGATCACCCATGCCACCAGCACCTATCCTTGTGAGCCGGATGAACTGAACCTGCGCATGATCGAGACATTGCGCGAGCACTTCCCGTGCCCTATCGGCTACTCGGGACACGAGGTGGGACTGGTGCCTTCGGCGGTGGCCGTGGCGCTGGGGGCCTGCCTGGTGGAGCGGCACATCACGCTGGATCGGGCCATGTGGGGCAGCGACCAGGCGGCCTCGGTGGAACCGGGAGGTTTTGCCAAGCTGGTGAAGTACATCCGTGTGACGGAGCAGGCTTTGGGGGATGGCGTCAAGCGGGTATACGAGAGTGAGCTGAGTTCGCTGCGCAAGCTGCGGAGGATGGATGCCTAGGCGGCTCTTGCGCAAAGCGCGCAGCGCCCGCATTCGGGCGCAGCGCTGGGCCATGGACCGGGACAGTTTCCGTCAGGCTCGGCGCGTGCACGCCTTTCTGGCCTCACGCCCCGCCAGCGGCCGGCCGGTGCTCTTCTTCAATGCTTCGACGCGCATCGACCGCCTCAGCCTGAACGCGGCTTTTGGCCTGATCGCTTCCTGGGCTGTGCGGGCGGCGGGGGCTCCCGTGCGTTACGTCGTCTGCAGCCAGGGCATGCTGCAGTGTACATTGGGAACCAGGTTGTCGAACCTGGAAGGTGATCCGCCCTGCGCGAATTGCACTCGCTTCAGCCGCGGACTTTTCCCGGAGGTGCTGAGCCTCCCCCTGACTCTCGACCGCCGAGAGGTCGCCCAGGTGGCGCGCGGACTCGAGGGCCTCTCGCTGCAGGCTCTGGTGGCGTGGGAGCATGGAGGCCTGCCCCTGGGCGCGTTGGTGCTGCCCGGCCTGCGCTGGGTCTTGCGCCGGCACAACCTGCCGGAGGAGGCCGAAGTGGCCTCGCTGATGCGTCGCTATCTGGCCTCGGCGGCCAGCATGGCTGCCCAATGGCGCCGCATCCTGGAGGAGACGGATCCCAGGGCTTTGGTGATCTTCAACGGCATCGCCTTTCCGGAGGCCGTGGCGCGCGCCGTGGCGCGGTCCAAGGGAGTGCCGGTGATCACCCATGAGGTGGGTCTGCGACCCTTCTCGGCCTACTTCACCCACGGCGAGGCCACCCTGCGCGAGGTTCCAATCCCTGAGGGATTCACCCTGACGCAGGAACAGGAGCACCTGCTGGAAGAGTACCTGAGGCGCAGGGCTCAAGGGCACTTCACCATGGCGGGCATCCGCTTCTGGCCGAAGATCCAACCTCTGCCAGATTGGCTTCAAGCGCGCATCGCCGAACACGAGGCGCTGGTTCCCGTCTTTACCAATGTCATCTTCGACACCAGCCAGGTGCACGCGAACACCCTGTTCAAAGATATGTTTCATTGGCTGGATGTCCTGGCCAGCGTGGTGCGTGCGCATCCGGAGGTGCTCTTCGTCTTTCGTGCGCATCCGGACGAGGAGCGACCGGGGAAGCGGAGCCGGGAGTCGGTTGCAGATTGGATGCAGCGGTCCGGCCTGCTCGATCGTCCCAACGTCGTCTTCTTCGCGCCCCGCGACTATGTGAGTTCCTACGAACTGATCGCACGGGCAAGGTTCGTCATGGTCTACAATTCCTCCGTTGGCCTGGAGGCGTCGGCGCTGGGAACGCCGGTGCTCTGTGCCGGCAAGGCGCGCTATTCCCAGGTTCCCAGCGTGCATTTTCCGACCGAGCGCGAGGCTTACCTGCGCACCCTGGAGGATTTCTTGACCGCTGAGAGCCTGCCGGAACAGGAACCCTATCAGCGCGTGGCGCGGGCGTTTCTCTATCTTGAACTGCATCATTATTCCCTGGATTTCTCGGGCTTCTTGCGCGCAGACCCCACTCTGGCGGGCTTTGTCGGCCTGCGCAGGGAAGAGCCTTGGCGGATGATAGGCAGGTCGGGCGATCTGCTGGACCTGCTGGCGAAGGGGATGCTGGAAGGAAGGCCGTTTCGCTACCCGCTGAGCTCAGCACCCGAGGACTTGCCCAAACGGGATTCCGAGGTATGAAGGCTGGTCTCTGGCGCGAGCGCGCCCTGATGGGCATGACAGGGGCGGGGCTGCTCGCCCTGGTGCTGCTGCTGCACATCCCGTGGCACCCCGGGATAGAGGTGATGTCGGTGGACAGCGGCGTTTTCGCCACAGCCGGCGCCTTGATCCTGGAGGGTGAAACACCTTATGCTGACTTCTGGGATCATAAACCTCCAGGTGTCTATGGGCTGAACGCGCTTGCCGTTGCGGCGTTCGGGCCGAACCCCTGGGGCCAATGGATGTTGAATCTCGTGTGGCTCGCCGTCGTGGCGCCGGTCGCCTGGCAGGTCCTGGCGCATCGCTTCGGCCGGGCACCAGCCCTGGCGGGGACAGTAAGTCTCCTGCTGGCCGTCATGCACCCGGCGATCTTCGCCATTAACATGACGGAGACCTATGCCCTGCTGCCCCAGTTTCTCATCCTGGGGCTGGGGGCACGCGGCTTGCATCGGGCCGGCCCCCGGGTCATGCTCCTGGCGGGATTGCTGACGGGGCTTTCCTTCTTATTGCGCCAGAACTCCGTCGGCCTGGGAGCGGCCTTTCTGCTCGCTGTGCTGCTCTTTTCTGATGCGCCGTCAGGGACGAGGCGGCGGCTTCAGTTTGCGGGGTTCATCGCCGGCGTGCTTATCCCGATGGCCGCGGTTGGCATCGTCTTCGCGCTGTCGGGCGCGTTCTATGACCTGGTGGATGCCGTGCTGCTGTACAACCTGGCATACATTGAGGGAGGCCCGACGCTCACCAGCCTCTACGGTGGGATGCGGCGGATTCTCGTCCTGCAGCCCCTTGCGCCGCTTTCGGTGATCAGCATGGGGGCCTTTGGTACGTATCTGATCCGGCATTGGCGGCGGATCCGACGCTGGCTGCAGGCCAATCTGCGGCGTGGGCCGGGCGCTGGCGGCCCGCTCCCCCGCGATATCGTCCTGCTCGCCGCGCTTGCCCTTCCCCTGGACATGGCGGCTGCGCTCTTGTCTGGTCGCAATCTGGGGCACTATTTCATTGGCCTGGCGCCCACGCTCAGTGTGGGCGTGGCCTTCGCACTGCAATCGCTCGCGGCCGTGCTTCGCCGCGATCGGGTTGCAGGCATGCTGCCCACCATCTTGATAGCACTGCTCCTGACGGGGTTCGTGCTTGATGCCTCCGCCAAGGAAATCCCCTCCAGGAGCACAGTAGAAGGTTTCCTACAGAGTCTCGTGACGGGCGGCTACCGCATGAGCCCCGTGGAGCAACGAGTCCTGGAACTCACCGATCCCCAGGACATCATCCTGGTCTGGTCGCCTCATGCCCAAATTTATTTCGTGACCGGTCGGCGCTCCCCCAGCCGCTACTATTCACCGCTGCCCTTCTTCACTTCGGTGGGAGGAGAAGAGCGCTTTCGGGAGTTCTTGCAGGCTGTCCGCGCCACCCCTCCGGTGATCGTCGTGGCGCAGCCCAAGTCGTCGGTGGGGCTTCCCTACCCGCTGGCGGAGGAATCGCGGTTCTGCCGTCACTGTACGCCGCAGACTTACCAGCAGATGAGTGAATTCCGAGACCTGCTCCAAGACCGCTACACCGAGCTGGGCATGGCCGGCGACTGGGTCGTCCTCGGCCTGAAGGAGCGATACTCGCCGTGACCTGTCTTGCGTGGAGGTGAGAGCCACTTGAGCCCAAAGACGTCCTCCGAAATGGCCGCAGAACAGGATGAGCGCCGGGAATCCCGGCATGGCCCAACCCCGCGCTGCTCCATCATCGTGCGCGCCTACAATGAGGAGCGCCACATCGGGCGCCTGCTGGCGGGTATCCTGGAGCAGAACGTGAGCGATGTGGAAATCATCCTGGTGGACTCCGGGTCGACGGATGCCACGGTTGCCATCGCCTCTCGCTTTCCCGTGCGCATCGTGACCATCGACCCGGAGGAGTTCACCTTCGGTCGATCGCTGAACATCGGTTGTCGGGCGGCGCGCGGGGAATTCTTGGTCATGGTCAGCGCGCACGCCTATCCCGTCTACTCCGACTGGTTGGAGAAGCTGCTTGCACCTTTCGAGGATCACAGGGTCGCGCTGACCTACGGCAAGCAGCGCGGCGATCAGCGCACCAGATTCAGCGAACAGCAGGTTTTCAAGAAATGGTTCCCGGACAGGAGCAACCTGCGCCAGCAAACCCCCTTCTGCAACAATGCCAACGCGGCGATCCGGCGTGATCTCTGGATACAACACCCTTACGATGAGAGCCTCTCGGGGTTGGAAGATCTGGCCTGGGCGATCTGGGCACTGCAGCAAGGCTACCATCTGGCCTACGTCGCCGAAGCCGAAGTGGTCCACGTTCACCAGGAGGCACCACATCAGGTGCGCAATCGCTACCGGCGCGAGGCCATGGCACTTGCGCAGTTGCGCCCGCAGGCCAAGCTGTCTTTCTGGGACGTGCTCAAGCTCTGGGGGGGCAATGTGATCAGCGATTTCTGGCACGCGGCGCAGGAGGGCAAGTTGCGCCGCGCCGCGCCTGGCATTCTGCAATTCCGCTCGATGCAGTTCTTGGGCACTTATCAGGGGTTCCGCACCACGGCTCTGACGGATGAACTCAAGTACTCCTTCTACTACCCACTCAGCCCCAGATCGCCGCAGGCTGCCACCCGCCGCGACGGGACACCCATCAGATACGGGCAGGCGACGGAGCATGGCGGGGTGGCGGCTGACCAGGGGGATCCATGACCAGCCCTGGCCAGCAGCCCGCGCCAGCCTCTCAAGCCTCACGCCTCGGCGGCCGCGCGCTGCCATGGTTACTGGGCGCCGCGCTGGCCCTGGGCGCGGCTCTGCTCGCGCTGCAGGCGACGCCTCACGGCCTGGGCCTGGGCCGGGATTCCTTCTATTACGTGGGGGGCGCGCGCGGGATGCTCGCGGGCGAGGGTTTCGCGCGGCCAACGGGCAGCGGCGCCTTCATCCCGATCACCCATTTCCCGCCGCTGTATTCCGGCTGGTTGGCGCTGTGGGCGAGACTGGGTTTCGAGCCTCTGGACGCGGCGCGCTGGCAGGCGGCTTTGGCACTAGCGGCCTCGACCTTCGTCACCTTTGCGCTGCTGCGCTGGGCGAGCGGACGCGGTCTGTGGCCTGTGCTGGGGGCGATCCTGTTGGGCTTCGCCCCGCCAATGATCCTCGTGCATTCATGGGCGCTTTCTGAGCCCCTCTTTCTGCTCCTCCTGCTGTGCGGTCTGGGATCGCTGGCCTCCTACCTGGCCCGTGAGAGCCGCCGGGCATTGGTCGCGGCGGGCTTGTTGGCCGGCCTGGCCTACCTGACGCGCTATGCAGGCGCAGCGCTGATCGTGGCCGGCGTGCTGGCCGCTCTGGCACAGGGGGTGCGGCGGGATTCCAGGCGGCGTGGCCTGAAGGATGCCATCCTTTACTTCGCGACGGCCTTGCCCCTGCCGCTGTTGTGGTCGTGGCGCAATGCCAGTCTCTCAGGGATGGTGGCCAATCGGGTCATGGGCTGGCACTGGGACACCCTTTTCCCCCGCATGGGGCTGGGCGCGGAGTCGCTTTCCCAGTGGCTGTTGCCGGAGGCGATCCCGGTTCCGCTGAGGCTGGCGGTCCTGGTAGGGGTGGTCTTCCTGCTCGGCGCAGCGGTGCTGACCGCGATCCGCCCCGCGCGACCGCGCTCGCGGAAGGCTGAGCGAAAGCAGGCCCTGGTACTGAGCACTGCCCTCTTCATCGGCGCGTATTCAGGGATCCTTCTGATGACCATGCTCCTGCTGGACGCGGCCACGCAGCCGGACACGCGCATTCTATCTCCCCTCTACCCGGCGGGCCTGCTGCTGGGCCTGGCCGGTTGGGATCTCCTCGCCGACCGACTCGACATGCGCCGGGCGATGAAGCTCGCGGGAGCCATCGGTCTGATCGCATTCACCCTGCTGGTCGCGGTCCGCGGGACACGCAAGGCGATGACACTGGCTCAGGATGGCCAGGGGTTCGCCAGCCGGGCGTGGCAGGCGGATCCGCTCATCGGCTGGATCCAGGGGCTTCCCCAGGATGTTCCCATCTACACCAATGAGTTGAACGCGCTATACCTGCTCGCAGAGCGTCCGGCTTACAGCCTGCCGCTCAAGTGGGACAGCGTGCGCGGGGCGCCGCGGGCGGATTTCGCGCAGAACATGAAAATCATGCGCGAGAGGTTGGAAGAGCAGGGCGCCGTGGTCGTCCTCTTTCGAACGCTGGCTGCTCAGGGTGAACGTTACCTGACCCTGCCCGAGATCACGGAGGGCCTCACCTTGATCTATGACAGCGATCTGGGTCAGGTTTGGGGCTGGCCAAGCCATTGGCAGGAGGCTGAACCGTGAGTTTGCGAGGCTATCGGCCCTGCGGGGTAGGTACACAGCGATGAGGGGCATCCTGCGCGCGTGGGCGCGCGCCCGATCGTCCTTATGGATGGTGCTCTTCGCGGCGCTCGCGATCGTCCTGGCGCTGGTCAATTCTCGCTATGGTCCGTTCATGGGCTCGGACAGCGTGGTGTATCTTGGGGCAGCGGAGAACCTGGTGGCCGGGAAAGGCATCAGCTGGCTGGGGCCCGAGGGCGACATCCGGCCCCTGGTCATCTTCGCGCCCCTGTACCCCGTGGTGCTGGCCGTCTTCCGTGCCCTCGGCCTCCCGACCCTCGCCGCCGGGCATTACCTGTCGGCGGTGCTCTTTGGCCTCAACGTGGCGCTGGTCTGGCTGCTGGTGGAGAGGCTCACAAGGGATCGGGGCCTTGCAGCCTTGGCGGCCCTGACGGTTCTCTTCTCGCGCTCTTTCTTCTTCTTACACACCGGCATCGTTTCGGAGCCGCTCTTTTTCTCCTTAAGTCTGTTGGGGTTAGCTGCCTTGTGGCAGGGCGCGGAGAAGCCCGCCGCGCCCTGGGACCTGGCGGCTGCGGTCAGCCTCGGCCTGGCGGCCCTGACCCGCTACGCGGGCATCCTGCTGATTGCGGGGGCTGCCCTCTGGCTGCTCGCGATCGCAAGGGGGAAACTCGATCAGCGACTGGGTCGGGCGACGCGCTTCGCTGCCCTGGCGGCGGCGCCATTTCTCGCCTGGTTGGTGCGCAATCGATCGCTGGGCGGCTCATCGACTTTCCGCGAGCTCTCTCTTGCCCCTCCACCGGCGCGTCTTCTGGCAGAAGTCCTGGACGTGGTCACCTTCTGGTTCCTGCCAGAGCGGATTCCGCTGATCTTACGCGGCCTCATGCTGGGCGCATTCTTCGCGGCAGGCGCGTTGCTGTGGCTTCTCCTGCAGCGCCGCGGTGGTGAGCGGGCGCGGCACTATTCGCGCGCCCTGCTCTTGCTCCTGCTTCTGAGTGCAGCCTATGCGATTGGGCTGATCGCCATTCGTTCGATTTTCGTGCCGCGCATCGACATGAATCTGCGCACGCTTGAGCCCATTCACCTCCTGCTTCTCTTGCTGTTCTATGGCCTGATGGGGTGGGCCCTGGCACCTGACGGCGTGCGGCGGCGCTGGCCGCGGAGGGCCCTGGGATTGCTGGCTGTGGGTCTGGCAGCCGTCTACCTGATGCGCGGCACAATCGGGGCGCTTGAGCTGCAGCAGGACGGCTTGGGCTTTTCAAGCCGGGCCTGGCGGCAATCCCCTCTGGTGAACGTGGTGGGATTGATACCGGCGGATCGCCCCATCTATTCCAACGAGGTCGAGGCGCTGTTCCTCCTGACCGGGCGGACCGCGTATCGGTTGCCTTTCGGATGTGTGGGGGATGACCCGCTGCTGGAGCCGCAGGCCCGCGCCGATTGCCGCGATCCGGAGTATGTGGAATGGGTGCGGCGCATGCGCGCCCGTCTTGCGGAGGAGCAGGGTGTGATCGCTCTCTTCGATACCATTTGGGAGCAACCCTATGCACCCCAGGTCCCCCGGCTCGTCGAAGGCCTCGAGGTGCTCTCCTCGCAAGGGGACGGCATGCTGTACGTGGCGGATCGCGAGCAGTGGCCTGACAGCCCGCACTGGTGAG
>JAJRUD010000151.1 GCA_024277995.1 Chloroflexota bacterium | reverse complement strand
CTCCGGCCGCACGCTGCGCATCGACCCGACCACCGCCATTGACGGCGACATCGCTCTCGGGGATCTGGTCGACGTCAAGGGTTTCATCCTACCCGATGGGGCTTTCTCAGCGGAGCGCATTCGAAGGCTCGAAGCCGAGCGCAAGGGACGCAAGTTTGAGTTCGTCGGCGTGGTCGACCAGACCGGGGAAGCGAGCTGGCAGGTGGCCGGCATCGCTCTGGTCGTGGACCCGGATACGGAGATCCACGGCGAGCCCGCCGTCGGCGACGTGGTCGAAGTCGAAGGCTACCTCCTCGCAGACGGCAGGTGGTGGGCCAAATCCATCAAACCGGCGGAGGAGGATCGCGAGTTCGAAGTGGCGGGGACCGTCGAAAGCATAGACCCGTGGGTCGTGCAAGGCGTCTCCCTGGAGACCAGGCCCTGGACGGAGATTGATGAGGGCATCGCCGTCGGCGACAGAGTGAAGGTCGAGGGGCGGGTGCTGGAAGACGGCACCTGGCTGGCTGAGGAGATCGAAGGGCTCGACGAAAAGCCGCTGCGCTTCAAGTTCGTGGGACTGGTGAGCAGCCTGGATCCCTGGATCATAGGCGGAACGACGTTGGCGGTGGACGAGCGCACCGAAGTCGAGGGGCCGATCGCGGTCGGCGACGTCGTCAAGGTCGAGGGATGGATCCTGGCGGACGGCACCTGGCTGGCGAAGGAGATCGAGCTGCGAGAGGACACGCAGGGATGCCTCAACACGCGGGCCCTGGTGAGGGACGTCAGCGCCAACCAGATCGTGCTGCTCAACTGGCAGACCATCGAACTGGATGACGATGTCGAGGTCGAGGGGAAGGTCGAGGTCGCCACCGTGGTCGTGGTCCAGGTCTGCGCCGGTGACGACGG
The DNA here is from genome assembly GCA_024277995.1 of Chloroflexota bacterium. Lineage (GTDB taxonomy): Bacteria > Chloroflexota > Anaerolineae > Anaerolineales > E44-bin32 > JAJRUD01. The sequence goes on along the minus strand of JAJRUD010000151.1, from coordinate 3,608 downwards.
ATCCATCACCGTGGTGAGCATCACCGTGATCTACCACATGGATGAACTGCCGCCGCCGCGCCACCGCGAGCGTGATGAGCACGACGATGACGACCACGATGAGCACCATCACGATGAAGACCATGACTGATTTGATCTTCCACCCACTGATGGGAGCAAGCCAGCCTTCGGGATTGGCGGCGATCGGATAACGGCTGAAGGCTGGCTCGCGTCATCCCCCCGCACTCCCTCGCGAAGGGAACGTGCGGGGGGATTCTTTTTCTGTCTCCGCGCCCTTTCCCCCTCAGACCCCTCTCTACAACTTTTCCCCCTTTGCCAATCCGCGTCATCCGCGCAATCCGCGGCCCTTTTGCCTTCTGTGCAATCTGTGGCCCCTAACCCTGCATGAGCACTTCGCGGATCTGTGCCGCGTACTGGCGGCTTGCCTCGTCATCCGCGACCAGTTCGATCCCCTCCGGCCGCGAGACGCCCAGGCCAAGCTCGACGGCGCGCGCGATCTGCTCCTGCTCGAAGATGCGCCCCCGGCTCACAGCAGGCGTGGTGCCGAAGTAGCGCAGCAGGGCCACGCCCACCGCGTCGATGGCAACCGGATCCGTCCCGGCCAGCACCACCTCGGCAGCGACCTTGCGCCCCCTATCCGGCCCGCCCTCCACAAAGGCCTCCACCCCGTCCAGCACGATCAGGTCCGGCCGGCAGGCCACGTTGATCTCCGCGATCATGCTCCGCTGGTCGGGCGAGGCGTGCAGCTCGCGCATGTAGTTGTAGCCCTCGCCGGGGATGAACTTCGCCACGGCCCCGACGGAGTTCTTCAGCGCGAGCGTCAAATGGCCGCCGAAGCGGTGGGTCTTCAGGCAGCAGGTCTGGGCCAACACATCGGCCTCCGGCAGGGGCCGCGCCACGGCGAAACCCCGGCTCCAGTGCGCCCCTTGCGGCTGGAAGCGCACCCAGTCCGCCGCATCCAGCTCGTCGAAGACCACCACCTCGAGGCCCAGCTCCTGCGCCAGGCGGAAGATCCCCTTGCGCTGCATGACGGCGCGTGTGTCGCCCATGCCGCTGCGGTCGCCGACGGTGATGGAGGCCGCACCCAGGGCGCGCAGCTTCTCTACCATGGCCTGCAGCGTGTCGTTGTGCGTGGAACCGGGAGCGGGGTCGGCGCTGTTGAAGTTGGGCTTCAGGAACAGCGATTGGCCGGGAGCGAGCTTGAAATCCAGCACCTCGAGGGCGCGCCGCACGCCCGCGGCGCGGTCGTCGGTCTTGACGAAGGCCACCCGCGCCCGTTCCGGCCCCGTCGTCGCCGTGCAGGTGGGGGCGATCTCAGGCTGCGGCTCCTGGCCTGGCGTGGCCTCCGGCGCCGTGCCGGTCGCTGAGGGCACGGACCCCGTCGCCATCGGGGGCTCCGTGGCACGGGCCGGCGTGGCCAGCCTGCATGCCTGCGCCAACCCGGCGCTGAGCGCCGCGCCGCCCAGCCCGGCCAGCGTCTTCAGAAAGGACCTGCGATCCATGATCGTCTCCCTGTGCCCACATTACACCATCTCAGGGCCGCGCGGAAGCCCCCATGAACCGGCGCACGGATCGGCCTCTACAACCGCGATCGTGGGCGGCGCAGGGGCGGACCTGCGTGCTCGCCCCCTGGTCACGGGCCTGTGATGGGCCTTGGGCCGGCACTTACAGATTCAGCGGGCTTGTAGAGGCCGTAGGGGTCTCCCCTCGCACAGCCGTCACTGCGAACGACCGCTGTGTGCGCAGGGATCTGCACCCTAGACCTGTCATTGCGAGCGACCGCAGGGAGCGAAGCAATCTCCCTCCTGGGCCCGGAGATCCCTCGGTCTCTCCTTGCTGGATGGACTGCCTCTCGCGACGAAGGGGGAGATCGCATCGGCGGCTGGGGGCCGGGCTCGCCCCGCATCCACTTCTCCATCACCACCGCATCCTCGCCGTTGCGGTAATACCGCCGCCAGGTGTTCACCACCACGTAGCCCTCCTGACGGTACAACTCGCGGGCGGCGTGGTTCGAGGCCCGCACGGTGAGCTTCACCCGCCCCACCCCCAGCGCGGCCTCACAGGCCCGCAGCAGCCGCCGGCCGATGCCGTGCCGCCGCCAGTCCGGGTGCACGCCCAGGGTGGCGATCCAGCCCAGGTCCTGCCTTCGGCGCCGGTCCCCCACAACGAACCCCACCGTCTGCCCGGCGCAGACCGCCTTCAGCCGCACCGTTTGCGGGAAGATGAGCGCGGCCAGCACGTCGAACCAGGGCCAGGCGTCATGCAGGAAGCACAGCCGCTCCAGCCGCTGGACGGAGCGGAAATCGCGCCAGGTGGCGGGGAGGATTTGAAGTCGCTCGAGGGAGGCGGCATCGGCCTGCTCCAGGTGGCCCGTCGGCGTCGGCTCGCCGTCCTCCTGATGCATGGGACGGCCGCGGGGCGCGGCCGTCCCATCAACCCGGGCGCGATCGGGCCGGGGGCCCGCGGTGGGATCCTGCGCGGCATCCGATCCCGACTGTGCTGAAGCCGTCTCGTCCGCCATGTCCTTCAGCCGGCCTCAGGCGCCCGCGCCATCGCCGCCCTTGCGGAAGTTCTCCAGCATGCTGGTGAACTCCATGGGGAAGATGAACTTGGTGGCGGGGCTGGACCCGATCGCCTTGAGCGTCTCGAAATACTGCAGCGTCATGGTGTTATGGTCCACCTCGCGCGCGCTCGTGTAGATGCGCTCCAGGGCGGCGGCGAAGCCCTCGGCACGCAGGAGCTGCGCCTGGCGCTCGCCCTCGGCCCTCAGGATGGCGGCTTCCTTCTCGCCCTCGGCGCGCAGGACGGCGGCCTGCTTCTCGCCCTGGGCCACGTTGATGGCCGCGTCGCGCTGGCCGGTGGACTCGGTGACCACGGCCCGCCGCACACGCTCGGCCGTCATCTGCCGGTTCATGGCCTCCTGCACCTCGCGCGGCGGGATGATCTCGCGGATCTCCACATTGGTCACCTTCACGCCCCAGCGCTCGGTGACCTCGTCCAGCTTGACCCGCAGCACCTCGTTGATGTGATCGCGCTGTGAGAGCACGTCATCCAGCGGGATGCCGCCGATGACCGAACGCAGCGTGGTAGTGGCCATACCCTCCGCCGCCGACTCGAAATTACCTACCTGCAATACGGATTGCACAGCGTCCACCACCTTGAAGTACCATATGAAGTCGATCGCGATGGGGGCGTTGTCCTTGGTGATGGAGGTCTGATGCGGCACCTCGCGCACCTTCTCGCGCAGGTCTACCCGCACGCCGCGGTCGATGAAAGGAACCAGCAGCACCAGACCCGGGCCGCGCGTGCCCACGCAGCGCCCCAGCCGGAAGACCACCAGGCGCTCGTATTCCTGCACGATGCGGACGGCGCTGGCGATGAGCGCCGCGCCCAGCAGGCCGATGATGCCAACGAAACAGGCCAGTGCCGTGAAGTTGTTCATGTGGTTGCCTCCTCTCGGCGGGCGGCCTCTACGGCGCGGCCCGTGCCCGCCTCATGCTTCAGGGGTTCGACCTCCAGGATCAATCCATCGCGCCCGATCACCCGCACCCTGGCCCCGGGCCGTATTTCGCGGGAGGCGCGCGCCGTCCACAGCTCCCCGGCGACGT
>JAJRUD010000150.1 GCA_024277995.1 Chloroflexota bacterium | reverse complement strand
CAACCTGATGTTCAACCCCGGCATCAACCTGGTCATCGGCTCGGGCAATTTCCTCATCATGCCCCTGCTGGTGGCGCCCACCTACCACCCCTCGCTGATCCTGGTCCCGGCGCTCTTCACCGTCGCCTACGCCCTCTCCCTTTGGCAATATCTGCGCGAACTGCAGCCCATCTCCGAGGCCGTGCGCCACACCTTCGGCGCGCTCAACTCGCGCCTGGCGGAGGCCCTGGACGGCATCGAGGTGGTGAAGGGCACGGCCCAGGAACAGGAAGAGGTGGGCCGTTTTTCCAGGCGCGCCCGGGCCTTCCGCGACGCCTTCGTACGCCAGGGCGACGTGGAAGCCCGCTTCCTGCCCCTGCTGCTGTTGGGCCTGGCCGAGGCCGGCGCCTTCCTGCACGCCATGATCCTGCAGCGCCGCGGTCTGCTGGACGTGGGGCAGGTCGTGGCCTACGTGGGCCTGATCCAGCTCTTCGGCTTCCCCACCTTCGTATCGCTCTTCGCCTACTCCCAGGTCTCGCTGGGCATGGCCGGGGCGCGGCGCATCCTGGAGCTCATCAACCGCCGCACCGAACTGGGGCGCAACCCCTCCGGCTATCACGGCATCATGCGCGGCGAGGTGGAACTGCGCCAGGTGTGTTTCGCCTACCCGTCGGGAGATCCCGTGCTGGAGGAGGTGAGCTTCCACGTGGAGCCCGGCCAGCGCGTGGCCATCGTCGGCCAGACGGGCACCGGCAAGACCACCCTGGTCAAACTCATCAACCGCACCTACGACGTGGGGAGCGGTCAGGTGCTGGTGGACGGCGTGGACGTGCGCGAATGGGACCTGGAGGCGCTGCGGCGCCAGATCTCCATCATCGAACAGGACATCTTCCTTTTCACGCGCTCCATCGCCGAGAACATCGCCTTCGGCCGCCCGGATGCCACGCGAGAGGAGATCGAGGCCGCCGCCAGGGCGGCGCAGGCCCACGATTTCATCATGAGCTTCAAGGAGGGCTACGACACCGTGGTGGGCGAGCGCGGCGTGACGCTCTCCGGCGGCCAGCGCCAGCGCATCGCCCTGGCACGCGCCTTCCTCACCGACCCGCGCATCCTGATCCTGGACGATTCCACCAGCGCCATCGACAGCGCCACCGAGGACCAGATCCAGCGCGCCATCTTCCACGCCGCCCGCGGGCGCACAGCCTTCATCATCACCCACCGCCTGTCGCAGATCCGCTGGGCGGACCTGATCGTGGTGCTGCGCAAGGGGCGCATCGCGGCCATGGGGGATCACGAGAAGCTGCTCGAAACATCCGAGGCCTACCGCCGCATCTTCACCGGCTACGGAGAGAACTAGACCATGGGATTCTTCTCCGGCCTGGAGGCCGAAGCCTACGACCGAAGCTACAGCGACCGCGAGCTGACGCTGCGCATGGCGGCCTACTTCCGCCCCCACGTCAGGCGCCTGGTGATCATCGTATTGGCCATCCTGACCTACTCCGCCGCCGGCGCCGCCACGCCGCTCATCGTGGCGCGCGGCGTGGACCTGATGGCCGAGAGCGGCCGCCGGGAGCTGGTATACCTGCTGGCCGGGGCGCTCTTCGCCATCGGCCTGCTGGTCTGGGGCGCCAACTGGGTCCGCCGCCGCCTGACCACGCGCGCCGTGGCCGACGTGATGCTCAGACTGCGCGAGGACGCCTTCAGCGCCGCCGCCGAGCACGATCTCTCCTTCTACGACGAATTCGCCTCCGGGCGCATCGTCAGCCGCATCACCTCCGACACGCAGGACTTCTCCCAGGTGGTGGTGCTGATCACCGACCTGGTGGGGCAGGTGCTGCAGGCCCTGATCCTGCTGGCGGTGCTGGTCAGTATCGAGCCGCGCCTCACCTTGTGGCTGGTGGCCACGCTGCCCGTGCTCTTCGCCGTGGCGCTGGCCTTCCGGCGCATGGCGCGCGCCGTGACCCGCCGCGGCTTCCGCGCCCTGGCCAACGTCAACGCCATCATCAAGGAAGCCGTCACCGGCATCGCCGTGGCGAAGAACTTCCGCCAGGAACACGCCATCTACCAGGAGTTCTCGCAGGTCAACCAGCAGTCCTACAGCATCAACGTGCTGCGCGGGCTGGTGCTGGCGATGGTCTTCCCGACGCTGAACGCGCTGGGCGGCGCCGGAACGGCGCTGCTGGTCTACGTGGGCGGGCTGAGCGTGGCCCAGGGCGTGATCAGCGTGGGCGCCTGGTACCTGTTCCTGACCAGCCTGGACCGCTTCTGGTTCCCGGTGCTGAACCTGTCGGCCTTCTGGAGCCAGGTGCAGAACGGACTCTCGGCCGCCGCGCCGGTCTTCGCGCTCATCGACGCCGAGCACGCCGTGGTGCAGACCGACAGCCGGCCGGTGCCGCGCCTGCGGGGGGAAATCACTTTCGATAAGCTGGATTTCTTCTACAAACCCGGAGAGCCGGTGCTGCAGGGCTTCGACCTGCACATCGGGGCCGGCGAGAACCTGGCCCTGGTGGGCCACACCGGCGCCGGCAAGTCTTCCATCGCCAAGCTCATCGCCCGCTTCTACGAATTCCAGGGCGGCCGCCTGCTCATCGACGACATGGACATCCGCACCTTCGACCTGCGCTCCTATCGCCGCCAGTTGGGCATCGTCTCGCAGACGCCCTTCCTCTTCTCGGGCACGGTGGCCGAGAACATCCGCTATGCGCGCCCGGAGGCCAGCGACGCCGAGATCGAAGACCTGGCGCGCCGCATTGGCGAGGGAGAGTGGCTGGAAAGCCTGCCGCAGGGACTGGGCACAGAGGTGGGCGAGCGCGGCGTGCACCTCTCCATGGGTCAGCGGCAGTTGGTGTCGCTGATGCGCGTGCTGGTGCAGCGCCCGGCCATCTTCATCCTGGATGAGGCCACGGCCAGCATCGACCCTTTCACCGAGGCCCAGATCCAGCAGGCGCTGCGCCTGATCCTGGCCGAGACCACCTCGGTGCTCATCGCCCACCGCCTGTCCACGGTGAAGGCCGCCGACCGCATCATCGTGCTCGACCACGGCCGGATCATCGAGCAGGGCGACCACCGCTCGCTGATGGCCGCCGGCGGCCACTACGCCGATTTGTACAACACCTATTTCCGGCATCAGTCGCTGGAGTACGTCGAGCGCGCCTCGCAGGTGGCGCTGGGGGATTGAGCGTCAGGAGATCCGGCATCCGCGATACATCGCGGGGCTTACCGTCGATTTCCCCGGAAGCCAGCAGCTTCCGGGGAAGTTTTCGCGAATGCGGGCCCCGCGTCGGCCGGTGATGGCGCCGATCGTTTCGAATTCGGCCTCACGCTGCCTGAAAGTCTGGTCGCTGGCACGGAAAAGGTCATCCCCATGAGGACGGTATGGAGACGAAGAACGCAGTCGTTTCAGGGCCTCTTGGCAAAGCGTGCATTGCTGGCAAGGCGGGGTAGAAGGAGCGCAGCGCGATCTGTCATGGCCGGCCGCATGACTCTGGCCAGCATGGTGACGCTGGGGGATGCGGAAGCACGCACCGCGAGATCACATCGTTTCGTCTTCTCTGGAGGCGGACAGCTTGCTCCGGAAGCGCAGGCTCCCTATGATCCCCTTCGGAAAGATAAGCACGCTGGCGATGAACAGCACCCCCAGCAGAAGCGCCCAGCGTTCGCCGATGTTCACCTGCCAGGGTCCCAGGCTAACCACGGTGTCGCGCAGCAATTGCTCCGCCAGCCGCAGCAGGAACGCGCCCACGATAGGGCCGTCGAAGGTTCCCGTGCCGCCAATGATGGTCATCAGCAGCGGGTCTACGGTGAAGCCCACGCCGAGCACATTGGGGCTGGCACCCTTATTCAGCAGGCCGCGCAGGATCCCCGCCATTGTCCCCAGCGCCCCGGCCAGGACGATGGCCAGGGTCTTGTAGGTGAAGGTGTTGAAGCCCAACATCTGCGCCCGCTGCTCGTTGTCCCGCACGGCGGCCAGGACGCGCCCGGACGGGGAATAGATCAGGCGATAGATCACTGCAAAGGTCAAGATCAGCAGGCCCAGGCTGAGATAGTAGAAGGTCATGCGGTTGGAGGCTGCGTTGATCCAGTCGGGCACGGCGAAGGTGAAACCGTCTTCGGCCCCCGTCAGGTCCACGAAGATGCGGTTGGCCGCCAGGAGGTGCAGGATCTCCGCCATGGCCAGAGTGAAGATGGCAAAGTACAGGCCATGCACCCGGAGCGCGATACCGCTCACCATCAACCCCAGGACGGCGCTGGCGACGATGGTGATCACCATCGCTGGGACCAGGTCCATTCCGGCGTGCTTCATCAGCAGCCCCACACCATAGGCTCCCAAGCCGAAGAAGGCTGCATGGCCGAAGGAGAGCACACCGCTGAAGCCGAACATCAAGTTGTAGCTGGCAGCCAAGATAGCCAGGATGAAAGTTTCGATGAAGACCGATTGCCAGAAGAAGGCTTTGCCGCGAATGCAAGCCGAGGAGTCCGTAGCCCAGGCCAGCAGGAAAGGTGTGATGAGCAGCAGGTACAGGATCCACAGCCGTGCGCCGTGGTTGCGCAGCGCGGTCAGGGGACCGTTCGCGCCGGCGACGCGGCGGGCGCCAAGCACCGCCATCCCCAACAGCAGCCACGTCCCCAGAGCCGCGCCGACGAAAGGCGTGTAGCCTTCGGCGCAGATCATCGCCGCGGCGGCCATGCGGAAGGTCGCCCCCTCGCCCAAGAACCCCGCCACCAGGAAAGGTGCCGCCAGGAGCGCCAGGCCTGCCAGCAGTGCGCCAGGGCTCCAGAGGCCCCTCCTGCGGGAGTCGGCCATGGGCCCACTCATGAGGTCTCGCTCCCAAACAGGCCGCTCGGGCGCACCAGCAACACCAGGATCATGATCAGCAGGATGGAGACCGTGGCCAGGAGCGGGGATCCCAGGTATTCCAGCGAGACCTGCTCCGCGGAAGCCCTTGCCAGGCCGACCAGTATGCTGGCCACTGCGGTGCCCTCGAAGCTGCTCATGCCACCGAGCACCACGACGATGATGGCGTTGAGCAGGAAGGCATCGCCCATGGCAGGATATGCGCCGATATAGGGCGCGGCGGTGATGCCTCCCAGTGCAGCGATGGCGCATCCCAGCGCGAAGGTCAGAGTGAAGACCCGCCCGATGGGAACGCCGAGCGCTTCCACCATCTCCCGATCTTCCACCCCGGCGCGGATAATGATGCCCAGGCGCGTACGGTGGAGAAGCAGCAAAGTGAGGGCCATCAAGGTCGCGCCCATGCCGATGATGAACAAGCGGTACGTTTCGAATCGACCGCCCAGGACAGATATCGTGGTGTCCAGTGCCGCCGGCGGGGTAATGGGGATCAACCCCGCCGGCCCATAGATAGCGCGCACGATCTCGTTCGCCACTGTGGCCAATCCCAGTGTGAGCACAATCTGGAATATCGGGCGGGCGTACAGCGGCCGGATGAGGCTGCGCTCGACGAGCGCGCCCAGCAGGCCACCTCCCACCGTGGCGGCGACCAGCGCGGCCAGGAAGCGCCAGGTAACCGGGGTGCCCTCAGGCAAAGCGCCGTAGACGGCGAAACCCAGGTAGGCCCCCAGCATGAAGAAGGAGCCCTGCGCCATGTTGAGAACATCCAGCAGGCCAAAGACGATGGAAAGGCCCGCGGCCACCAGAAAGAAGAGCATCCCCTGGTACAGCCCCGAGAGCAGGATCACGCCCACCTGTCCGGCGGGAAAGAGGATCAGGTCGAGAGCCGCCAGTCCCCCGAGGAAGGCAAGAGAGATCAGCAGGGAGCGGCGGTAGCGAGGGAGCATCTCATGCCGCTCCGAGGTAGCGTTGGATCAGATCCTGCTCGCGCAGCAGATCCTCCATACGCCCTTGATGGACGGAGCGCCCGTCCTCGATGATGGTGTAGCGTTCGGCGAGCAGGCTGGCCACGCGAAAGTTCTGCTCCACCAGCAGCACGGTGGTTGACGCGCTGAGAGAGCGCAGGGCTTCCATCAGCTGCTCGATGATCACCGGTGCCAGTCCCTCGCTGGGCTCGTCGATGAGCAACAGACGGTTCTCGGGGACCAGCGCGCGGGCGATGGCCAACATCTGCTGCTGGCCGCCGGAGAGCTGGCCGGCGGGCCAATGATATTGCTTTTGCAGATCGGGAAACAGCTTGAAGAGGAAGGCTTGCCGCGCCTGCAAATCGCCCTTGCTGCGCTCGGCGACTTTCAGGTTCTCTTCGACGGTGAGCTGCCGGAAAATGGCGCGGTGTTCCGGCACGTAGCCGATGCCCAGGCGGGCAATGGCGTGGGTCTGCAATCCCTGGATATCCCGGCCGTCGAAGCGAATTCGCCCCCGCTGCGGCTTCCAAAGACCCAGAATGCTGCGCAGCGTGGTTGTCTTGCCGGCGCCGTTGCGGCCCAGGAGCACTGTCACCGAGCCCTCAGGAACGGTCAGGTCCACGCCCTGCAGGATGTGGTACTGGCCGATGTAGGTGTGCAGTCCCTGAACTTCCAGCAGCGCGCTCACGAGGCTTCCCCAAGCGCATCGGCGAAATCGCCATACAACTGGCCCAGGTAGGCCTGTTGCACCGCCTCATTGGCGGCGATCTCGCGTGGTGGGCCCTCGGCCAGGATGCGCCCCTGATGCATCACGGTGATCCGCTGCGCAAGGGTCATCACCACGCCCATGTTGTGCTCCACCAGCACGATGGTCTTGTCGCCCTCTTCGGCGATGGCGCGGATGATGTCCACGAAGGCGGGCACCTGCTCCGCCGAAAGGCCAGCCGTCGGTTCGTCGAGAAGCATGACCGCCGGGTCTTGCGCCAGGAGCGTCGCCAGTTCCAGGCGCCGCTGGTCCCCGTGGGGCAGCATGCTTGCCGGGATATGGGCCTGCCCCTCCAGCCCCACGTGGCCCAGGGCTTCCCAGGCGCGCTTCAGGTAGGTGTCGAACTTGCGGAAGTCGCGCCACAGGCGCAGGTTGTCCGATCCCAGGGCCTGGGCAGCCAGGCGGGCATGCTCCAGCACCGAAAGGGTGGGGAACAGATTGGTGATCTGAAAGGAGCGGCTGATGCCCAAATGGGCGATGCGATGGGGTGGCTGGCCGGTGATGTCTTGCCCCTGGAAGAGGATACGCCCACCGGTGGGCTTGAGGGCGCCGCTGAGCATATTGAGCAGCGTCGTCTTGCCCGCGCCGTTAGGGCCGATGATGGCGTGTAAGGTCCCCGCGTGGATGTGCAGGTCCACGCCGTCCACGGCACGCAGGCCGCCAAAGTGGCGGCTCAGGTTGCGAGTTGCCAGGAGCGGAGCCACGTTCATCAGGGATGCGGGCGCCTCGTCGACAGTCGCTGTGGGGCGGAAGGGGCCTTCCACCCCACAGCGCGGAGATCGGCTACTGGCAGTTGGGCGCGTCACACGGCGGCGCGGCCTCTTCTGGTGGAATCTCCTGCACGAGCTCGAAGAAGCGCTCCTCGGGATCGTCGACGCTCACCAACTTGACGACGTACATGGCGGCCAGGGCCTGGTGATCTTCGGGCCGGATGGTGTAGGTCCCCTTGGGCCCTTCGAAGCTCAGGCCCTCCAGGGCGGCGATCAGGACTGTGTCGGTGGCATCGCCCCCCGTGGCCTCCAGGGCCGCGGTCACCGCTTGGGCGGTGGCGAAACCGCACTCGCTGAAGAGATCGGGGAGCTTATCGAACTGCTCCCTATAGCCCTGGATCAAGGCATCGTTGGCATCTGTGTTTGGCAAGGTGTAATGGTACACGATCAGGCCCACAGAGCCAGTCACGCCCGGGTCCAGCAGCTTGGTCAGGTCGTTGGACGAAAAACCGGTGATGAAGGGGATGTTGCCGGTCACGCCCTGGGTGGTGAGCTGATCGAAGAGGATCTGTGCCGAGGTGTTGGTGGCCCAGATGAGGATCAGGCCGTCGGGCTGCTTGGCCAGCACATCCTGGATGTAGGGAGTGAAATCAGTAGTATCACTGGGAGCGAATATGGGATCCTCCACAGTTGCGCCGAGGGCGGTGAAAGCAGCCTGGAAACCGGTGGCTGTGGCCTGACCGAAGGCGTAGTCCTCAGCCAGGATCATGTATTTGTTCCCCACATTCTCCAAGGACCAGCCGGCGATGGTCAGGGCATCCTGGGCGGAGTCGCGGCAGACGCGGAACGTGTGCGGATTCCAGTTCTTGCCGGTGATGTCATGCGACGCAGCGGGGGCTGCGAAGTACACCACGCCGTATTCATCGGCGATCTGCTGCACCTGCAGGGCCACGGCCGAGCTGGTGTTGCCGATCAACAGATCCACGCCTTCGGCTTCGATCAGCTCGCGCGCTGCAGCCGTACCGGCGTCCACGTCGCTGGTATCATCGCGGACGATGAGTTCGACAGGTCGCCCGGCCACGGTCATGCTGCCATCGGTGGCGTACTCGAAACCCAGCTGCAAGCCCTCCCACATCTCATTGCCGAAGAGAGCCAGCGGGCCGCTCAAATCGGACATGACGCCGATCTTGAGCGGTTCAGCCGGGGGAGGCGGTTCTGTGGGTGCTTGCGTGGGCGCCTCGGCCATGGGCTCAGTGGCTGCTGGGGCCTCAGTAGCGGGAGCCTCGGTCTCGGGCCCAGCCTGGGGCGCGCATGCAGCCAGCAGCAGCGCGGCAAGCATCAGTCCGGCCAGCAAATGATATAGCACGTTGCGCGATTTCATGTTTCTCCTCCATAGCGCGGTCCGGCTCCTTTCGCATGGAGCCTGGGAAGGGACGCTGTCTGCTTTATAGCAGAGCGTGGTTACATGCGGGTTACCCGGCGCGCACAGCGTCCCGATCGCCGGCCGCGAAGGCAGAACCCCAGGCGTGGCTACAGCATGGCCCGCTAGCCATTTGTCCACAGGCGGCCGCTTTCGTGCTGGAGCCTGGAAGCGGTGGATTCTGCTGGGTCTCAAAGGGAGACGGGGGTCGCTCGCTCGGCGTCCTTAGTACGCATGCGCGGAGCTGCAATCGCCCGACCAGGTGGAAGCCTTCAAATGCCAAGGCCTCGGCCAGTGAGCGCACGTCTTCCACCATGTCGCCCCGTCCGAGCGTGGCATCAACGGGCAGCGGCTCGGTGTCACTGCAGCCGTGCATATCGGGCGCCAGGCCGCGGAAGCCCTCCGGCAGGGCCAGCATGGTCTCCTCCCAGAAGGTCGAACCGGAACCGTTGCCGTGGATGAAAAGGACGGGGACGGCCTCCTCAGGCCCGGGTGCCAGCATGTGCATGCGCAATCGTGCCATCTCAACCATGCGCGAGGCGATCCCCTCCAGCGTCGGAATCGTGCTCATCGTCTTCTCTTCTCTCTTCGTTGGCAATTGCCCTCGGTTTCACGTATCGCGCTCTCGCTCCAGGCTCGCGCGCAGCTCGCGCTTGAGGATCTTGCCGGCGCCTGAAATGGGAAGCTGCTCCATGAAGCGCACCTGCCTGGGAACCTTGTAGCGGGCCAGGCGACTGCGCATGAAATCCAACAAGCCCTCCTGCGTGAGCGACTGCCCCGGCTTTAGCACCACACACGCCACGCCTACCTCGCCCCACTTGGGGTCAGGGATGCCCACCACGGCGCACATGTGCACGGCCGGGTGCTCGTAGAGGGCCTTTTCGATCTCCGCCGGGTAGATGTTCTCCCCGCCGCTGATGAACATGTCCTTCTTGCGGTCCACGATGTAGAAGTAACCCTCATCATCGTAGCGCGCCAGGTCACCCGTATGGAAGAACCCCTCGTCGTCCACAACCTGGGCGCTGGCCTCATGATCGTTGAAATAGCCGGAGCAGGAAGAGGGCCCCTTGAGCACGAGCTCGCCCACCTGCTCGGGTCCCAGGACCCGACCCTCGTCGTCCACGATGCGCGCCTCGATGTAGAAGTTGGGCCGGCCAATGGAACCCGCCTTGCGGATCGCGTCCTCGGGCGCCAGGGCAAATATGCCGGGGCCGAATTCCGTCATGCCGAACCCCTGCTTGAATCGGATGCCCTTCTCGCATGAGTATTGCTTGACCAATGGGACGGGCAGCGGCGCGCCGCCCGAGGTGCAGAAGCGCAGGTCCGGGAAGGCGGCAGCCTCCCAGTTGGGCGCCTGGGTCAGCATCTGGTACATGGTGGGCACGCCGGCAAAGATGGTGACCTGCTCCCGCTGCAGCAGGTCCAGCACCTTCTCGGGGTCGAACTCCCGGATCAGGATCGTCGTTCCACCCAGGATGACGTTCGGCAGGGTATAGACGAAGAGCCCCCCCGTGTGGAAGAGGGGAAAGACGTTGAGGTATACGTCCTCGTGGCGCAGGTCATGAATCACGGTGTTGAGTGTGTTCCAGGCGATCATGCGATGGGAGATCTGGGCTGCCTTGGGCAGGCCGGTAGTCCCTCCGGTGAAGAGCAAAGCGGCGGTGTCTTCCTCGATAAGGTCATCGCAGGTAACGGGTGCGGGAGGTGCCTGGGCCAGGACCTGGGAGAAGTCGGTGCTCCCGGTCAGCCCAGGGCCCTCCAGGTGCACCAGGTGCAGAAACTCAGCGGGGGTGTCGTGAAGCTCGGCGGCCACCTGCTCGACAGCCAGGCGAAACTCTTCGCCGAACAGGAGCACCTTGGGGGTGGTGCGGCGCATGAGTTCGGTCAGCTCCCGCCAATGCAGCCGCCAGTTGAAAGGGATGTGGATGGCGCCCAGCTTGCCGCAGGCGAAGAACAGGTCCAGATGCTCCATACCGTCACGGGCCAGGATGGCAACTCGATCTCCCTTGGCGACACCATGCGCCCGCAGCCAGTGGGCCAGGCGGTTGGCGCGATCGTTGGCCTGTGCATAGGTCAGGCGCAGCGGAGGAACTTTGCCGTGGTCCACGAAAGCCGGATGGTCCGGCGTGTAGCACTCCCGACGCGCCAGGTAATCACCGATGTACATGCCGGCCTCCTTTCAGGCGCTCAGCGGGCCGTCCAGCGCCAGATGGACACGGCGAAGGAGATGCCGCCGCCGGAAGTACAAAAGAGCACCGGGTCACCCACCTTCGGGCCACGCCCCTGCGCGATGGCGTCATCCAGTGCCATGACGACGCAAGGGGAGCCGGTGTAACCCCACTTGTCCATCACCCAATGGGTCTTCTCCAGTCCCTGGCCCAGCTCCTGCATGACGGCCTCGATAGTGCGCAGGTTGAGCTGGGTGAAGAGGTACAGGGCCACGTCGTCTGTGGTCAGCCCGGCCTTGTCGAGCGTCTGGCGGATGAGCGCCGGCCAGTGCTCCAGGTTGAAGGTCTTGGGGAACTTGCGCACGAACTGCACGCGCGGCGGGCCGAAGGCCTGCAGATTGGCGGCAGTGCAGGGGCGGGAGGCGCCGCCCGTGTAGATACCCAAGCCATCATAGAATGACCCCTCGGCCCTGAGCGTGGTTGCCAGAAAGCCGGGCTTGTCGCCCGTGGTGAGCACCGCTGCGCCGGCCCCATCGGCAAAGATGTTGGCGGTGTACTTATCCTTCAGGTCCAGGAAGCGACTCATTGCGTAGCCACCGGCGACCAGCACGTAGCGCATCTCGGGAGAGGTCATCAGATAGCGGGCGCCTTGATCCAGCGCCGTCACCCAGCCAGCACAGGCACTGTTCACATCGAAGCAGCCGACGTTGCGCGCGCCAAGCTTGTTCTGCACAACAACCGCGGTGCTGGGGGAGATGTAGTCAGGGGTATCAGTGGAGACGATCAGCAGATCCAGGTCTTCCGGTCCCAGGCCGGCTTTCTCCAGAGCGCGGCGGGAAGCCTCCACGATCAGGTCGGAGGTGGTCTGATCCTCGCGCATCCATCGGCGCTCTCGGATGCCCACGTTCTGGATCAACCACTCATTGGTGGATTCCCCCAACAACGCGTCGATCTCATCATTGGTCACCACACGGTCCGGGACATAACCACCGGTGGACAGGATCTGAGGGTGACGGGTCATGGCAGCTCCTTCGTGCAATAAGGGCGCGGATCCATTGACGGAAAATTGTCCCGCGCCCCCTGGAGGGCCGCGGCCGCGTCGGAGTCGGCCCGCGCGCCTCCGGGGTCAGCTCAGGAATGCGGTCACAGCCTGCACGGTGGCCTCGGGGTCCTCGATGGGGAAGATGTGGCCGGTCTCGGGCAGGATGACTACCTGGGCATGGGGGATCTTTGCCTTGAGCAACTCAGCGTTCTTCGGGGGCACGACGCGATCGTGCTCACCGAAGAGGATGAGCACGGGCATGGTAAGGGCCGCCATGCGCGCCTCGACCTGCTGCTCGGTGAGAGCAGCCATGCCCGCCCCAGCCATCACCTGGGCTTGATACTGCTCCGGGGGCACGGGATTACCCTGCCGGTACTGAAGCAGCGCCTCGACCAGATCGGGATGACCTTCGCTGAAACCCGGCGCCGTGGCGACGCTGATGCCGCGGCGAACCAGGTCCAGCGGATCACCCTCGCGCTGGGTGAGCACTTCCAGGGCCTCCGGTGTGATGGGCACGACATTCGGCCCGCCGTGGTTGGTGCTGGCCAGAATGAGCCTGCTCACCAGGTCCGGCCGCGCAACGGCCAATTGCTGGGCGATGAACCCGCCCAGGGAATGACCCAGCACATAGGCTTCTCGAATATCCAGAGCGTCCAGCAGGCCGGCGGTGTCAGCGGCCATCATCGTCACCGTATATGGCCCCGAGGGTTTATCACTCTCGCCCGCCCCGCGGTTATCGAAGGTGATGACCCGGTAGCGCTGGGCCAGGCCTGGCGCCACCCAGCGCCAGAACCAGCGGCCGTAGCCCACCCCGCTGATGAGCAGCAGGGGATGCCCTTCTCCCCGGGTTTCGTAGGCGATTCGAATGCCATTGGCTGTCACGCTGGGCATCACAACCTCCAGGGCTGCGGTGGTCAGGCCTCGAGCGGGCCATAGCGAGCGGCCAGGGCGTGCTTGTCCACCTTGTCAGCGCCGGTCTTGGGCAATGCGTCGACCAGCAAGAAACGTTTGGGCAGTTTGTAGCCGGCCAGGCGCGCTCGGCAGTGCTCGCTCAATTCCTGCGGGGTTGCCGCTGCACCGGGGCGCAGCACCACGGCGGCCCATCCCACCTCACCCCATTTGGAATCAGGGACACCGAAGACCGCGGCTTCAGCCACCGCCGGATGGCCGTGCAGCACGGATTCGATCTCAGCGGGGTAGACGTTCTCGCCGCCAGAGATGATCATATCCTTCTTGCGGCCCATGATGCTATAGCAACCATCCGCGTCATAGGCAGCCAGGTCCCCCGTGTGCAGCCAACCACCACGCAGGGCTGCTTCCGTCGCTTCCGGATGCCTCCAGTAACCACTGAAGAGGTGCGGGCCTCGAATGAGCAGCTCACCTACCTGGCCAGGAGGCAGGTCCTCACCCTGCTCGTCGACCACGCGCACATGCACGTGGAAAAGGGGGTAGCCCACCGCGCCGGGCTTGGCCTGCACCTGCTCCGGGGGAAGCCAAAAGGTGTTCGGGCCGGCCTCAGTGAGGCCATACCCCGTCTTGAAATCCACGCCCTTGGCCCAGAAGCGCTGGAAGACCGGCTCAGGGCAGGGGGCTCCCCCGCTGATGATGAACCGCAGATTTTCGAAGCGGGCCCGTTCCCAGCGGGGGTGGTTCTGCATCATTATGAACATGGTTGGCACGCCGAAGTACACCGTGACGTCGCCTCGTTCCAGCAGGTCGAAGGTTTGTTCCAGATCGAACTCTCGGCACACAATGCTGGTGCCACCCAGGTAAACCAAGGGGGCGGTGAATACGTTCATCCCGCCTGCATGGAACAGCGGCGCGTTGAGGATGGTCACATCCTGCGGCGAGAGTCCCCAGGAGATGATGGTGTTTATGGCGTTGGCGGCGATGGCCCGATAGGGGAGCACGGCTCCTTTGGGTGTGCCGGTGGTCCCGCCCGTGTAGCAGATCACCCATGGGTCCTCGCGGTCGAGGTCGGGGAAGGGCGGGGCATGGCTCGGAAAAGACGCACGCTGGGCGAACGGCAGGTCGGAGCTTGTCACCGGCGCGGCGTCGATGCAGACGGTGCGCGGCATGGCCGGGCCCAGGTGATCACGCAGCGCTTGGACCACTGGCGCGAATTCGGCGTCGTAGCACAGAGCGCGCGGCTCGCCCTCGCGGATCAGGCCTCCCAACTCATGGCGGGTCAGGCGCCAGTTGAGGTTCTGCAATATGCCGCCGAGCTTGTTGAGCGCGAACCAGATGTCCAGGTAGGCCACACTGTTCTTGGCCAACACAGCCACACGATCACCGCGCTGGACGCCCAGCTTCTGGCTGAGGAAGTGCGCCGTCTGGTTGGCCTGCGCATCCCACTCGATATAGGTGATGGCGCGCCCGCCGTTCATGGTATCGATCAGGGCTGTCTTGTGTGGCGATAGCTGCGCGCGGCGCCCAAGCCAGTCCACAACGCTCATCCCCGGCCCCCTAGGTCCCGATCACCATGCCGCCATCCACCGAGAGCACAGCCCCATTGACGAAGCCGGCCTCGTCGCTGCTCAGGTACAGGTACGCGTTGGCGATGTCCTCTGGCTGCCCGATGCGACCCAATGGCGTGCGTTCGACCATGCGATGCAGGATCTTTTCCGGCATCAGGCGCGTCATGTCCGTCTCAATGAACCCGGGTGCCACGGCGTTGACGGTGATGCCGAAGCGCCCCAACTCACGCGCCCATACGCGGGTCATACCGATGACGCCCGCTTTGGCTGCCACGTAGTTCGTCTGGCCGAAGTTGCCGTACAGCGCCACAACGGAGGTGGCGTTGACGATGCGCCCACAGCGCCGCGGGATCATGTATGGGGCCACTGCGCGGGTGCACACGAAGACACCGCGCAGGTTGACTTGCATCACAGCGTCGAAATCTTCGTCCTGCAGGCGGCCCTTGACCTCGCCATCCTTGGCGCGGACCAACTGGCCGTCGCGCAGGATGCCGGCGTTGTTGATCAGGATGTCCACATGGTCCCAGGCTCGTACCACCTCGGCCGCGGCCTGTTCCACGGCCTGCGCGTTGCTGACGTCTACGTGCCAATAGCGGGCCGTGCCTCCCTGATCCGAGAGGGCTGCCAAGACCTCCTGGGCAGCCTCGTCGGCCAGATCCCAGATGGCCACGGCGGCGCCCTCGCGGGCGAAGCGCAAGGCGGTGGCGCGACCGATGCCGCGCGCGCCGCCAGTGATGATGGCAACCTTATCTTTCAAGCGCATCCTGGCCTCCTGACGACGTCGATGCCTCGATGCCCAGGGCCGCCGGTGCGAAGCGGGCGATGAAGGCCTGGGCTTCCTGCCAGTGCGTGAAGCGTATCTCGGTGTCCGACTGGACGTGTCGCACCCAGCCCCAGTATCCGGCGGCGTCTGGATCGCGCACGAAGCGAATGACAAAGGAGGCGATCTCCGGCGCGGGCTCATGGGCGCGCATGACGCTCCTCCCGCTTCCACTTTACCCCACAGGGTTACCTTGGAGTTACCAGGCATACCGGAGGGCCCGAGCGACGGAGACCCAGTGATCAGGAGGTTGTCTGCTCGCGGGGCATCGACGGGGAGGGGGCTGTGAGTTGGCGATAGAGTTGGCGCGTTTCGGGCGAGGGCTCCACGCCCAGTTCATCCTGCAAGGTATCTTCGCACCGGCGATAGACGCGCGCCACCTGGCCGAAGTCATCGCAGCGTGCGTATGCCTGCATCAGGTAGCGGTAGGCACGCTCCCAGCAATTGTCCTGTCGAAGCAAGCGGCCACATAGCTCGATCACCTCCTCCAATTGGCCTTGCGAGAGCAAGTATTGGCACAGGCGGTCGCCGGCATGCAGGAAACGTACGGCCAGGTTCTCGCGCTCCATTGTGGCCCAAGGCTCATAGCGAGC
The DNA here is from genome assembly GCA_024277995.1 of Chloroflexota bacterium. Lineage (GTDB taxonomy): Bacteria > Chloroflexota > Anaerolineae > Anaerolineales > E44-bin32 > JAJRUD01. Next base: position 10,801 of record JAJRUD010000150.1, on the reverse strand, counting down.
ATCGGGCAGGTATTCACCCTGGTAGAGACTCAAGGCCCGGGCGGCGAGTCGCGTCGCCTGGTCCGGGTCTCGCTCCCAGAGCCGATCCGCTTCATCCAGGTCGGCCCTGAAGGCCGAGGCATCGAGCCACAGGTCGGCGCCCGGGCGCAGGCGGTAGGTGGTGTCCTGGCGCTGGATGTAGGCGGATTCGTGGCCCGGGGGGCGGGTGGGTTCGAGCGCGTTGTACACGGCGTTGAGGGCTACCTTGAAGTTGCGCGCCGCCGCCTGCGGCGGCACCTCGGGCCAGAGATGCTCCAGGATCTGCTCCCGTTCAAGGGGCTGCGGGTGGAAGGTGACCAGGAGCTGGAAGAGTTGACGAGCTTTGAAGCGCCGCCAACCATCCGGTGGAATGGGCTCTTGTCCGCGCAGGACACGAAAGTCGCCCAAGGTGAAGACGCGCAGTCTGTATCCGGGGTGGAAGCAGATGTTGGGCAACCCCAAGGATTCGAGCAGTCGGGATACGTAGGCAGATTCCCATCCGTGGTCCCGCGCCAGGATAAGCAGGGGCACCAGCAGGCGCTCGTCGGGAGGACCGAGCAGAGTGGGGCGCAGGAAGAAGAAATCGTAGCCGCGCGCATGAGCCGTGTGCAGTGCACGCGGCAAGTGCTGCGGCAAGTTGAGTGCCTCGCCCTCCTGATGCCAGGCCAGGCAACGCCACAGTTGAGCTGCCGTGGCACCAAAGGGATCGGCGCACTCCTGGAAACCCTGATGCGCCCGGCTCAACCAGTGGTGCGCGGCTTCATAGCGCCCGGCCAGCATGAGATTGGATCCCATGGCCAATCGCGCCAGGGAGGCGATCCACTCATCGCCAGCCCGAGTGGCGATGGAAATAGCCTCCTCCACCGCCTTCTGTGCCTGGGTCAGATCGCCCAAGAGACCGAAGACGCGGCATATGCCCCACAGCGCTTCCACCCGCAGCCGGGGCACGTGCAGCTCACGGCTGAGTTCGACAGCTTTTTCGAATTGGGCCAGGGACAGTTGGTAGCGATCGGGCTTTGGAAGGAGCGTCAGGGCGTGCCCCTGGCGCATGTAGCCCACGGCACTGACGTAGGGCGATCCCAGCGCATCGCCGCGTCGAGTGCCTTCCAGCGCGGCCTGGTAAGCGCGTTCCCCCTCGCCCATGAAAGCATCGATCAGGGAGAGCAGGAGCAGCGTTTCGCGGTGCGCGCGCGGAGTCTGGACAGGGGTATCCCGCTCGCGCTCGGCCTTGCGCGCCAGTTGTCGACGGGCCTCATTCAAGCGGCCAGTGCGCAAGAGCACGCGGAACATCAGCTGCGAGTCCGAGGGGCCCTCGCTGCGCAAGGCAACCGCCTGCTTGCGCAATGCTTCGGCCTCAGCGGGCTTGCCTGCGTTGAGCTTGTTTTCCGCCAGCAGTTCATAGAGACGGGCGCGGGCCTCGCGGTCTTCGATGCCGTCGCTGAGGCGCAACACCTTCTGCAGCAAGCGCTCGGCCTGGCTGGGATCGACAGTGTCCAGATAGACACGAGCCTGGCCGCGCAGCGCGCGCACGACACCCTCGGTCTGCCCGCGTTCGCGCCACAACGCCTCTGCCTGTTGGTACCACCCCAGGGCCTCGGGAAAGCGCGAACGCATACGGGCCAGTTCGCCCAATTGGAAGAGCAACACAGGGTGCGCCCGCAACACATCAGGGGGAAGACGATCCAGGTAGGCAGCCAGGGTGTCCAGGCGGCCCTGGTTGAACAGTCTTTGCCCATAGGTTGCCAGCAGGGAGGCCGCACCCTCGTAGTCCTGCGCCCTCAGGTAATGATAGACAGCGGAAGCGGGATCCCCCTGGGCCTGGAAGTGGGTGGCGGCGCGCCGGTGCCACACGGCGCGCTGCTCAGGCGTGGCCTGCTGGCGCAGGAAGCGGTGAAAGATGGGGTGAAAACGCAGGGTGCCATCGGCCTGCGAGAGCACAAAGAGATCACGTCGCTTGAGATAGGAAAGCATGGCCTCACTGCCAGAGATTTCGCCAAGGGCGTCGCAGGCCTCGGGCGTGAGCTCCTGTAGCGTGGCCGAGCGGATCAGGAATTCGCGCACGTCGGCGGGCTGCTGCCCCAGGACCTCCTGCGCCAGCATCTCGAACAACCCGTCCAGAGAGGCACTGGAGTGCATCAGGGCTTCTTCCATCGAGGCCGCCCGCTCACTGCGCAAGTTCTGCCAGACGAGGTGCAGGGCAATGGCCCAACCCTCGGTGAGCTCGGACAGGCGAGTGGCCTCTTCCGCCGTCAGGGGCAGACCATAGCCATGTTCGAATAGCTGAAGGATCTCCGCTGTGGTGAAGGCCAGCAGGCGTTGATCCAGGCCGAGCACCTGGCCGCGGGCCTGCCAGCGGGGAAGTGAGGGCAATTGAATGGGCACGCGGGAGGCCAGGATGAAATGCAGGTCGGGCGGCGCCAGCCCGATCATGTGATCCAGCAGGCGGGCGACCTCCGAGTCCGGAGAGTTCAGCGCCAGGTGGATGTCGTCCAGCACCAGCAAGGTGGGAGTCGCCAGCTGCCGGCTGAGGGCGTTGAGCACGCGCCCGACCACTTCCAGCGCCGGCAATGGACCCTGGGTACCCTCCCATGATTCCAACAGCGGCGTCGGCAGCCCATCCAGGTCCGGCAGCGCCCGCTGCAAGCTGTAGCAGAGGTGCAGCAGAAACACCAGAGGGTCGCCGTCGCTGCGCGTGACCTGGTACCAGGCTACGGGCTGGTGCTCCTGAGCCAGATGGGCCAGGAGTGTGCTCTTACCGTAGCCGGCGCCGGCCTGGACCAGCGTCAGACGGTGTTCGTTGGCAGCGCGAAGCGCGCGAAGCAGGCGCGGGCGCGCAACGTGGCGCACGCCGGGGCGCGGTGGGATGATTTTTGTCAACACGACCGTGGAAGCGCTCATGCTTCAATCATTATAGGGCATCAGGGAAGGGGCAATCGAGCAACGCTTTGGCCCGGGAAGGGCTCCTGCTCTAGGCTGCAACCGCAGTCGCCCAGATCCAGAGGAGAGGATACAGCTCAGGGGTTATGCTGCAAAGGCACGTCTTGCTTTCCATCGGACCCGAGACGCGCGGCCCGCCGTCTCTGGTCCCCCTCTCACCTGAAGATGTCCGCTCGGGATTCATACCCGGCCCGCCGGGCCTTCACCGTTCGATTGCAGGTGACGCATATCACCTGGCCAGCCTGCACTTAGGGCCCCAGTCTCTTCCGCAAGGCCAGCAGCTCTGCGGTACCCGGGGAAGAAGATCATGCACTGCGGGATCCAGACACCGACGAAGGGCGGATGCTCCGCAGGCGCTCCCGGGGCCTGCCGGCACCCACTGCCGTCGCGCTGCGAACCACACCGGGGAGTGGAAAGGAGCACACACCCCTGGCGCGGCCCCACGCGGGCCGGCCCTCAGCTCTTGATCAGGCGGGGGTCCAGCGCGAAGGAGAGCGGCCCCTCCACCTGAACGCGCTGAAAGTCGGGATGGCGCGGGTTGAGCAGGAACAGGCGCTCGTGGGGGATGATGGCGCTGGGCACGCTCAGGACCGCTGATCGCCCCTCACGCGCCCATCCATCGCCGAGCGCTTTCAAAGCGGCCGGGGCCGGATAGGCGCGCGCGTCCGGCGGGAGCACGGTCTCTTCGAGGGATTCCATCAGGGTATCCTCGAAGCGGGCGCGAAAGAAGAGGTAGCTGGCGAGCAGGGAGACGGCCTCCAGGTGAGCCAGCACCTCCAGGACGGCCAGCGAGGCGTGTTCGGCGCAGTACACCACGGGCACGCCGGGGCTGTTCCAGCGCCCTCCGAAACGCCTCGCCCCCTCGCCGCTGAAGGCCTCGCCGGCGTACCTGCCTTTGACCATGCGCCAGCAGTGCAGGATCATGAAGGTATGCCATACTCCAGACGGCCGATCAGTTCCTCCACCTCGCGCGCGCCGATCTCCGTCCTGGTCATGGCCAGCGGCGTCTCGCCGCTGAGCGCCCGATTGGGCGACCGCAGCCAGCGGGTCGCCGCCTGCGCGTCACCTTCGAAGAGTTCGACGGCGGCCTGCAGCACCTTCGAGAAGCGCAGGATGCGCTCGGATTCGTCGGCAGTGAATCTGCCGGCCTGCTTGCGCCGCGTGAGCGTGCGCCGCGGTATCTGCACCAGGTCGGCCAGTTCGGCGGGCGACAGTCCCAATTGACGGCGCAGGGTTTCGAAGGCCGCGTAAGAAAAGCCCTGCTCCACCTCGAAGATGAGCGCCCGCGTGTCCATCGCCTGCACGCCGATGCGCGCCGCGTAGGATATGGCGGAGGCCTCCTTCAACCCTCTTCGACGGCGGCTCTTCGCCGTCTGCGTGTACACCTTCGCCATAGACCTCTCCTCTCGGCCCCGATCCATCAGGCCATCTGACCCCATAATACACGCCATTTGGCCACCTGGCAAGTGGCAACCTGCCATCCCGCCTTGAGTGTGCGTCCCATCGAAAGAAGAGGATCGGCAGCCACGCCCGATAGCGCTGGACGATCTGGCCTTGCTGTCCTATAATCCATCTCCAGTTGCCACCTGAAGGACCTCGACACATGGAGGCTCATTGAAGGAGACTGAGGTCGCTTCTTCGCAACGCCCCCTCACATCCCCCCCTCGCCCTTTGCTCACGCGGTGGTTCAGCGGGCGCAGAGGACGGCGCTTGCGCGAGTACCTGACCGGTTATCTGATGATCCTTCCCGCGACGGGGCTCATCTTCCTTTTTGGCATCTTCCCCGTCGGCTTCGCGCTCTACGTCAGCCTCTTCAAGTGGCGCCTCAAGCGGGGCGACTTCATCGGCATCACCAACTACACGCGCGCCGCCGGCAACCTGGCCTACGTCGCCCTCTTCTTCATCGCCCTGGGCGCCCTCTTCCTGGCCTGGTATCTGACACGCCGTGCGCGTGCGCAGGCTCGCGAACATGGCGAGCGCCTGTGGCCGCTGTCCATCCCGGCCCTGCTGCACGCCACGGCGGCGCTGGCCTTCTTGCGCTGGTCGGTGCTGCTGCTGCCGCAGGTGCTGGACATCGCCGGCAAGATCGTGGGCGTGGAAAAGACGCGCGCGCTGTTCATGCAACTGCTGCGGGAGGCCGTGCTGGCGGAGAGCGTGCTGCCGGCCTTCTGGACCTTCGCCGCCATCCTGCTGGCCGCCATGCTCTCCGGCGCGGCCGCCCTGAAGCGGTGGCCCAGCCCGCGCAACGCCGCCCACCAGGGCATGCTGGCCGTCGCGTGGTTCTCGGCCATCGCCGGCCTGATCCTGGGCTGGTTCACCTACCGCGAGGCTGGCAGGGCCTACCAGCTCGCGCTGGAACAGGGCTCCGACCCCGGCATCTGGCCACAGGTCATCACCATCAGCACGGGCGTCGTGCTGATGGGTCTGGCGTGGCTGGTCTGGCGCAGCGCCGAGCGGCAGGACACGGGCGGGGGCTTCTGGTTCCGCATCCTGGCCGCGCTGGTGCTGCTCGTCGGGGCCTGGCTGCTCATCGGCGAGCTGCCGACTGTGATCGCCGCCGGCGACAAGCGCATGTGGTCCGGGCTGAAGGTAACCGTCTTCTACTCCCTGGGCACCGTCCCCTTCCAGCTCGCCATCTCGCTCTTCCTGGCCGTGCTGCTCTTCCAGCGGCTGGCGGGGTCGGAGCTCTTCCGCATGCTCTTCTTCCTACCCTACGTGACGCCCTTCGTGGCCAGCGCGGCCGTCTTCCGCCAGATGTTTTCCGTACGGCCCCAGGCTCCCGTCAACCAGTTCCTGCGCCTGTTAGGCCTGGAGCCTCAGCGCTGGCTGCAGGAGCCGACCGGCATCTTCACCATGCTCGCCACCAGGTTCGGCCTTGACCTGCCGGCCTGGGCGAGCGGCCCCAGCCTGGCGCTGGTGGTCATCATGATCTACTCCATCTGGGTCTACGTGGGCTACGACACGGTGATCTACCTGGCGGGCCTGGGGAACATCCCCAGCGAACAGATCGAGGCAGCCCAGATCGACGGCGCCGGGCGCTGGCAGGTCTTCCGCTACATCATTTTTCCCCTGCTCTCTCCGACCACCTACTTCCTGTCGCTGATCGCCATCATCGGAACCTTCAAGGCCTTCAGCCACATCTGGGTCATGCGCCACGAGTTGGCCCTGGGCACCGTCGACACTTTCAGCGTCACCATCTTCATCGAATTCTTCGACAAGGTGCGCTACGGCTACGCCTCGGCCCTGGCCTTCGTGCTCTTCGCCATCATCCTCATTCTGACCTTCGTCAACAACCGAATCCAAGGATCGCGAGTGTTCTATGGCTGAAGTGATCCCCTCCTCCCGCAGCACCTCCGCCGGCCGCAAGGGAAGGCTGGCGCGCCTGCGCCGCCTGCTGCGCAACGGCGGCACCTATGCCGTCCTCTGCATCGGCGGGTTCCTGGCCGTCGTCCCCTTCATCTGGATGATCTCCACCTCGCTCATGACCCTGGGTGACGCCACCGGCGTGCGCTTCTTCCCCTCCGAGATCCATCCGGAGAACTACGTCGAAGCCTGGCGCGAGGCGCAGTTCGCCGAGTACTTCATAAACAGCGTGCAGATCACCGCCATCACGCTGGCCGGCCAGTTGACCTTCAGCATCCTGGCCGCCTACGCTTTCGCCCGCATCAAGTTCCCCGGGCGGGATCTGATCTTCGGCGTGCTGCTCAGCACACTGATGATCCCCGCCATGGTGCTCATCATCCCCAACTTCCTGACGGTGACCTGGCTGGGGCGCATCGGCCCCATCAAATGGATCAACAACTGGCCGTCCCTGACGGTGCCCTTCATGGGCAGCATCTTCGCCATCTTCCTGCTGCGCCAGTTCTTCGCCCAGATCCCCGACGAGCTCTTCGACGCGGCCCAGATCGACGGCGCGGGCCACCTGCGTTTCCTGTGGATGGTGGTGCTGCCCATCTCCAAGGCGCCCCTGATGGTCATCCTGGTGCTCTCCTTCATGGGCTCGTGGAACGCCCTGGCCTGGCCGCTGCTGGTGACCAACTCACCCGATTGGCGCCCCATCGCGGTCGGGCTGCTCAACTTCGTCGAGGAGGCCGGGCAGCGCCTGAACCTGATGATGGCCGGCGCGGTCATCACCATCATCCCCATCCTGATCCTCTATTTCATCACCCAGAAGCAATTCACCGAATCCATCGCCCGCAGCGGATTGAAAGGCTGATCCGCTGTCCTGGAAGGAGGTGCCGCCCGATCCGAGCAACCCTTCTCGAGGACCCATCTTCCCCGCTGGCTCCAGCCAGTCCCGAGATCAAGCCTGAAAGAGGAGGAAAGGGAACATGTCGAAGAAGAGATTCGCCTATCTTCTGATCGCCGCTCTACTCCTGGCCGCAGCGCTGGGCGCCTGTCAGGGCCAGCAGACGGAGACGCCGCCGCCCGCCCCGGCCGAGACTGAGGCCCCTGCCGCACCAGCGGAACCGACCGAAGCACCCACCGAGCCGCCGGCCCCTGCCGTCGATCCCAGCGGCCAGACCGTCGTCTTCTGGCACGTGTGGGGCACGGGCACCGTCGGCGAGGGCATGCAGGCATTGGTCGACGAGTTCAACGCCACCAACGAGTGGGGCATCACCGTCGAGGCCATCGACCAGGGCCGCTATCGCGACCTCGAGGACGCGATGAACGCCGCCATCCAGTCCGGCGACCTGCCCAACATCGTCGTCGGCTACACCAACGCCCTCTCCACCTGGTACTCGGTGGACGTGCTGGTCGACATCAACACCTTCATCAATGACCCCGACTGGGGGCTGACGGAAGAGGAAGTAGCCGACTTCTACCCCGGCGTGTGGGGCAACGGCATCAGCACCTCCGGCGCCCGCGTCGGCTTCCCGCACGGGCAGTCCGAGAACGTGCTCTTCTACAACCACACCTGGGCACAGGAACTGGGTTTTGACGGCCCGCCGAAGACGGCCGCAGAGTTCAAGGAACAGGCCTGCGCCGCGGCGGCCGCCAACGCCTCCGACGATGACCCTGACAACGACGGCACGGGCGGCCTGGTGCTCTACACCGGCGCCTCCAACGTCGCCTCCTGGGTCTTCGCCAACGGCGGCGACTTCTACAACGCCGACATGACCGGCTACGACTTCACCAAGCCCGAGGTGGAAGCGGTGGCCCGCTTCTGGAAGGAACTGTGGGACGAGGGCTGCGCCTTCTCGACGGAGAGCTACCCCAACCCCGAGTTCGCCACCCGCAAGGCGCTCTTCACCATGAGCTCCACCGCCGGCCTGCCCTATCAGCTGAGTGCCTTCGAGGCCGAAGACGCCTTCAAGGACGACGTCTGGGGCTTCATCCCCTTCCCGGGTGAGGACGGCAACCTGGCCGTGGACGCCTTCGCCCAGAACTCGGCCATCGTACGCTCGAACCCGGAGCAGGAGCTCGCCTCCTGGCTCTTCATCAAGTGGTTCACCTCGCCTGAGACCATGGCCAAGTGGATCGAGGCCAGCGGCTACATGCCCGTCCGCCAGAGCACCGTCGACCTGCTGGGCGACTACATCGCCGCCAACCCGCTGTGGGCCGAAGGCGTCGAGCTGGCTCCTCTGGGCGCCTCCGAGCCCGGCTGGGCCTCCTGGGGCACCGTGCGCCGCCAGGTGCAGGACACCTTCGCGGCCATCCTGCAGGGATCGCCGGATGACATACCGACCCTGCTGCAGCAGCTCAACGAGTCCGCGGCGGAGGCCATCGCCGAGCTGCAGTAGCGTGCAGCGCACGATCCAGATCGAAAAGCGGGTTGCGGCATGGCCGCAACCCGCTTGCTTTCCCCTATCGGCGCCGCGCCTCAGGGCGCGGGCGAAAAGACGGCGATGACGGGGTCGTGGTCCGACTTATGAACCGGCGAGGGGTCGCCGGGGACGGGCAACGGGAAGTCGGCGTCCATGTGCAGCACCGCCGCCCGCCGGATCAGGCCCATCAGCGAGGGGGTCGTCAGGATGTGGTCCAGCGCCTGCGAGACCCCCTGGTAGATGTAGGTATAGCGCTCCTCCTCGGGCAAGACCTCGAAGACGTGGCGCAGGCCGGCATCGCGCAGGGTATCGAGTGGCTTCGAGTCGTAGAAGGAGTTCAGGTCCCCCAGCACGGCGACGTAGGCCCCGGGGTCTCCGGCCAGGATCTCCTGCAGGATGGTGACGTTCCACTCTGCCTGCGCCGTGCGGCGCGGCTCGGTGGCCTCCACGCCGCCGCCCATGGAGGTGAAGTGGTTGTTGATCGCGTACAGGGTCACGCTCCCGGCGCTGGTGGTCACTTCGACCTGGATCAGGAACGGCGGCCGGCTGGTCAGGCCCTCGGGAGCCGGGTACTGCCGCACCGTCTCCACCGCGGCCTGGTCGCCCCGCACCAGATAGCCCACGTCGATCCCGCGGCCGTCGGAGCCTTCCAGCAGGAAGGGCTGGTAGTTGTAGGCCGCCAGCGCCGGCAGCGCCGCCAGGTCCTCCAGGATGCCCAGGTTCTCCACCTCCTGCAGCGCGACGATGGTGGGCGCGCCGGCGGCCAGGATGGTGCCCGCCACGCGCTCCAGCGAGAGCTGGTAATCGGCCATCCTGGGCCGCGGCAGGTCCGAGGGATGGGGATCCAGGATGTCGAACAGGTTCTCGACGTTCCAGGTCATCAGGCTGAACTCATCGGCTGCCAGGGGCGGCAGCGCGGCCGGCTGGCGGCCGGAGGCCTCGATACGCGGCGGCCGCAGCGGCTCGATCTTGTAGCGGCCATAGGTGAAGGCCAGCGGCCCCAACAGGTCGAAGACCCGGTCGCCCGTCGCCACGGCGTACTCCAGCGTCGAGCGATCGAAGTGCGTCGAGGAGGCTCCGTCGTCGACCATGATCAACATGCCCGTCGGATCGTCGCGCCACACGCGCTCCACGCCGGTCTCGGCCAGGACGAGCGCGTACTCCCCGTAGCGGTTGGTCGGTCCGACGGCCACGGCCGGACCGTCGACGCGCACGAGCATGCCCTCCAGGGACTCGTAGTAAGCCTCGGCCGCCGCTTCGTCGGCGGGCGGATCCAGCGCCACCGCCTGCGGCAGGGGTCGCCCGGAGGCGACAGGGCGTACGTCATCCGGGGCGTCGACCTGGACCAGCGTCTGCTGCGAGGCCTCTCGCACCAGGCCGGTGACCTGCACCAGGTCCCCTGGCTGGAGCGTGAAGGTCAGGTCCTGCCCCTCCACGAAGACGCCTTCTGAGGTGCGCGGGTCATCGTCGGGCTGTGGATTCTGGATCCAGAAACCGCCCAACTCGGGGAAGACCCCCGTCACCACGCCCGTCGTCGTGACCTGCTGCAGTTTGTAGGGCGAGGCGAAGCCCTCTCCCTGCAGGGCCCAGATGGGGACGCCCGATCCGATGAAGACGCGCGCCGCCGCTCCGGAGGCCGCCTGCGGCCATTCCGCCGCCGTGGCGGCGTAGCCCTCGATGGCGATCTGCCCGGGTTCCGTGCCCGCCCGCAGCGTGTAGCGCACGGCCGCGCGGCCGCCATCCCCGTCCAGGACAGGGATGCGCCAGGCGATGGTCCCACCCTGCAGCGACCCGCCGTCGAGCACCTGATCCAGCTCGCCGCCCCCGTCCGGCAGCGGCGCGCTGACCTGCAGGTCGTGCATGACGTCCGAGGTGTGGTTGACAGCGGTCAGCGTGACGGTGAAGACCTCCCCCGGCGCCACGGAATTGGGCGCCTGGGCGATGATCTCCAGTACCGGAGGGTAAAGGCGCGTCAGGTCCTCCTGCACACGCGGGTTGAGCCGCAGGAACGAATCACGCACCTCCAGGATGCCCACGGCGCGATAGGGCTGGCCGACCTCGAAGGTTTCCACGTTGAT
>JAJRUD010000149.1 GCA_024277995.1 Chloroflexota bacterium | reverse complement strand
GAGAGCCTCCTCCGCGGCGGAGCGAACGGCTTCGGTGGGTACGTCTCCATAGAGGTAGAAACCCTGGGTGTCGGCCCGCCCGATCAGCGTGGCGTTGGGATAGCGGGCACTGAGCAGGTGGATCGTGGCGTGTTCCAGCCCGTGATTGCGGCGGACGCGCGACAATACGGGGTGATCGACGAATCGCTGCAGCATGTCCATCGAAATGCTCCTCATTTGACATCATTGGGATCACCATCACTAGCGCTCGCGCACCGCTCAGCGTAGGACTCGATCAATGCCAGGAGCATCCGATTTGCAAAGAGCGAAATATGGCTGCGCAGCATGTTCCAGGCACTCGGAGATGTGACGCCTGCGGTTTCATACAGGTCGAACAGGCTATCGAACAGGAATTCCTGGAAGAAGAGGAAGGCCGCGGTTGCGTCGTGCAGGCTCATGCCAGCCGACAGGCTCATGCGAGCGTAGTCCCGTCCCAGGCGATCAGCCTGCAAGGGCTCCTCGCCGGCAGCGACCGACCGCATCATCTCGCGCAGCATCTCCCGGCCGTGCTCGCGAAAGGCCGCCCGGTGACACTCGTCCACCTTGCGGTACCACGGCTGATCGTTGAGCCGTCCCTCGGCCATCTCCAGGCGGGCGCGCCCGATCACCTTGCGGAGCAAGCCATGGGCATCTTCCGGTCGAACGATGCGCCGCGCCTCCGCCCAGATCTCCAGCTCTGCCCTTCGGAAGCGCCGGTGGCCACCCGCCGTCCGGTGAACGGGCAGATCGCCTCGATCCGCCCAGGTGCGCACCGTCGAGGGATGGACGCCCAACAGTTGCGCAGTCTGGCTGAGACTCAGCCATTCCTGCTGGATTTCTTGCACGCCCGCGCCTCCTTACTCTGAGATGCCCCTGACTCTAGCGCGCTGGGGGAGGATTAGTCAAGACGATACTGCAGGTCGGGCCGGCACCCATCCCTGCGCAGGCAGGCCGGCCTTCTCCAATAGCCGATCCAAGGTCCTGCGCTCCGTAGCCCTCAGGATCGCCGTGCGCAGTTCGCGCTCCTCGAGTATCGGCTCCAGGTATCGCAACATGTGTTTTCTGAAGAGGACGATAGCCAGCTCGTCGCCGTAGTGCTCTGCCATCCGGTCCAAATGGTCACGCATAACCGCTGCCACCTCAGTTCGAGGCACCGAACTCCTGTCGCGCCGCTGGAAGATCCACGGATTGCCTATCGCCGCGCGACCGATCATCACCGCGTCGCAACCGGTATGGGATTTCATGCGCTCGATGTCTTCCACACAGCTCACGTCACCGTTGCCAACCACCGGGATGGTCAGCGCGCCCCTGATAGCTGCGATCGCATCCCAGTCCGCTGCATCCTTGTATCCCTGGGCACGCGTGCGCGCGTGCACCGCGATCAGCGCACCTCCGTTGTCCTCGACGGCCCGCGCCACGTCCATGTAGGTCAGGCGATCTGGATCCCAGCCCAGCCGGATCTTGGCCGTGACGGGGATCTCCAGAGACCGGCTCAACATGCGGATGATGCGGCCCACCTTCGCCGGATCGCGCAACAGGCCGGCTCCGGCACCGCGCCCGGATACGCTGCGCGTCGAGCAACCCATGTTCACGTCGATCACATCCGGCCCCAGCTCCTGCACGCGCAGCGCGGCCTCGAGCAAGCGTCTCTCATCGCTATCGTAGATCTGAAAGACGACCGGGCGCTCCTCAGTGAGGAATGCCAACTCACGCCAGGCGCGCCTCGCCCCAGCCAGCAGTTCCATGGCGTTGACGAAGGGCGTGTAGCTCATCGCCGAGCCGAAACGCCGACAGAGCGAGCGGAAAGGCAGGTCAGAGAACCCGTCCATCGGCGCCAGAATAAGGTCGCCGTAGATGGGGATCTCGCGCACCGTGAAAGTCGGCTCTCGTTGGCTCATGCCAGGGCACTTATACCTGATTTCGTGGCGCGCGCCCAGGCGAGCTTGTGACGCCGAGCCCCCTTCGACTACAATGGTGCTATGTCCTGGAACATGATCGGCCATGCGTGGGCCGTCTCCCTTCTGAAGCAACACCTGGCGAAGGCTCAGGTCCGCCATGCCTATCTCTTCACCGGCCCGGAGGGTGTGGGCAAAGCCACTCTGGCGCTGCGCTACGCGCAGGCGCTCAACTGCCAGCAACCGGCGTCCCCCGGCGAACCCTGCGGCACCTGCCGCGCCTGCCGGCTGATCCCCGCCCTGTCTCACCCCGACCTGCACCTTGTCACCGCCGAGGCAGTGGGGGGCACACTCAAAGTCGATCAGATCCGACAACTGCAGCGGCAACTGGCCCTGTCGCCCTACGAATCACGCTGGCGCATCGCGCTCCTTTTGCGCTTTCACGAGGCCAACGCCAGCGCCGCCAACGCTCTACTCAAGACCCTGGAAGAACCCGCCCCCCAGGTGGTATTGCTGCTCACAGCACGTTCACCCGAATCCCTGCTCCCGACCATCGTGTCGCGCTGCGAATCCATCCCGCTGCGCAGCGTGCCAGTCGCCGAAGTGGAAGCCGCCTTGATGGCACGCGGCGAAACCGCCGAGAGGGCAAGGCTGCTGGCCCGGCTGGCCTCGGGCCGCCCCGGGCAGGCCCTATCGCTGGCAGCACACCCGGAGCAAATCGAGCGCCGGGCTGAATACATCGCCGGGCTGCTCGACCTGCTGCCCATCACTCGCCGAGCGCGCTTCAGATTCGTGGATCAGTTCGTTCGCCGCCATGGCAAGCGCAAGAAGGACCCGAGCGCCCTGCGCCGCGAGACCAGCGCGCTCCTGCAGGCGTGGTTGGGGATCTGGCGGGACGTCATGCTTGCCAGCTACCAGGTGCCCGCCGAACCATCCAATCCGGACGTCGCCACAGAGGTCGTGAACCTCGCTCAGACCTTGCCGCCCGGCTCCGCCACGCGCGCCTTGCAGGCCACGCTCAGAGCGCTGGAAGCCCTCGACGCCAACGCCAACCCACGCCTGACCATGGAGGCTCTCATGCTGGATCTGCCACACACCTGAAGCAGGCTGCGTACCCCAACCGATCCACCACAGCGACAGAACCCCACCGGCTTCCCCTGCGCACACCCAGCGCGGCCGCCGGCCCCGTGTCTCTTCCACACGATGCTGCCGCCCTGCCCGAGCTCCACCCTTGTGCGACCTCGGCCTCGCGCCGACCTGCCCGACGATTCCGGCCACATCACGCGGCCGGCAGGCGCAGCGCGCCGCCAGCGACAATGATCAACCGTGCAGTCTCAATTGGCGGTAAGGGTGGGTGCGCCCGCTCAGCGCGGTTCGACGACCAACCGGATCGCAGTGCGCTCTTTGCCGTCGATGTCCACCGATGTGAACTCGGGGATACAAACGACGTCTATGCCGTCTTCCTGTAGATAGCCGCGGGCGATAGCTACGGCCTTCACGGCCTGATTCACCGCGCCGGCTCCGATCGCCTGCACCTCTGCTCTCTGATGCTCCCGGACCACTCCTGCAATGGCACCCGCGACGGCGGAGGTGCGAGACTCAGCCGAGACCTTGATGATGCTCATCGGGCCATCTCCCTCGTTGGCGCAACCTTGGTCGCCCGATCCGATGCGCGGCTACGTAGCGATTGTACAGGATTCGCTATGCGCTGGCAAGCAGTGGTCCATACAACAACCCCAAGCTATCACAGGTCGGCGCCGCTCGCCCTACCCTGACGCACCTGCCCGCCGTTCACGCGGGCGACCTCTTCGGCGCCGAAGACCACCTCTTCTTTGCCCGCCAGCTCGTCCTTGATCTTGCTGACGATCAGATCCAGGTGGCTGTCGTGCGCCACATAGTCCAGATCATCGGCAGGAACCGTAAGCACGGGGCACAGGGTGAAGCCGTCGATCCATGCCTCATACAACTCATTGAGCTGCTCCAGGTACTCCGGCTGGATCTGCCGCTCGTAATCCCGCCCACGCTGAGCGATACGCTGCAGCAGCGTATCGACCGATGCCCGCAGGTAAACCACCAGATCCGGCGGGGGAAGGAACTCGGTGAGCACCTCGTAAAGATCGCGATAGGTGCGGTAGTCCCGCTCGGCCATGTGGCCTTGAACATACAGGTTGCATGCGAATATCTCCGCATCCTCGTATACGCTGCGATCCTGAACGGCGGAGGTCGGGTGGTCCAGCAGTCTGCGGTGGGCGCGCAGCCGGCGGCTGAGGAAGAAGATCTGGCTTTGAAAGGACCAGGCGCGCATGTCGCGGTAGAAATCAGCCAGGTAGGGGTTCTCACCGACCGGTTCAAAGAAGGGCGCCCACCCCAGCCGCTCGGCCAGCAGCTCGACCAGCGTGGATTTCCCCACACCGATGTTTCCTGCAACCGCGACGAACTTCTTCATTCCAGCCTCCCCGGCCGCTGCCAGGCCCCGTTCTCCTGGGCCCAACCTTCAAGGACTCCTTCAACATCGTCAAGATACGCCTCGAGCGCCGCGCTCTGCCGCTCGCGATCAGCCGCGCCGAGACCCAACCCTTCCAGCGCTCCCTTCCAGGCCGGGTGATGCGGCGCGGCGCGCCCCGTCTCTTCCAGGGATCGGATGGCCCACGTCCATGTGATGAGCAGAGGCCAGAGCAAGGCTTCTGGCTGATCTGCTTCCGCCATGCTCTGGAACGCGCCGAGGTAGTAGTTTCGTCGGGCAGGATGCAGGGCCGGGTCCCTGCCATCCTGCGCCAGGGCATCGAAGGCGCGTCCCCAGGCTGAGAGCCAGGCGGGGACATCCCAGTTGGAAACCCCCTCCGCCCCCAGCAAAGCCATGAAGCCGCGAAAGACCTGCGGATGACCCAGAGCTGCCAGGCGGCGGGCCATGGCAAAGGCGACTCGCCGCCCTGAGGCCGGAAAACCTGACAGCGTCGTCACGGCGTTGGCGCCTTCCAGAGCGGCCGTCAGGTAACCCTCGATCCAAAAGGGTTCGTCGCGCAAGCGTTCGACGCGCTGCCTCGCCCGTCCCAGGAACGCCTGTGCACGTGCGTAAGTATGATCAGGTCGATGAAATTGTCCGCGCGCCGCCGCCTGGGCCCACTCAAAGAAATGGGTCGGGTCATGCAGGAACGTGGGCTCGCACATCGCCGGGCCGAGCCAGGGGTGCGTTCGCAACCGCCGCGGGCGGCGATACAGGTTTCGACTATGGTGAAGGATGTCGAGATGGACCTGCTGAGAGAGGACCACCACCTCACGACGCAAGGGCGGGCGTGCCTCGTGGATCAGCACCAAGTCGATGTCAGCGCCACCGCCAAAGAGGGGCTCACCCCATGCCACGGAACCGATGACGTAGCCCGCGATCACATCGCCCGTCGCAGCACGCCTCTCGGCCTCGCGCCGCGCCAGCTCGATGAGCTTCTCACGGGTGATCCTCACGCAACCCGACCTCCCTCGAAGGGCAATTCCGGCTGGAAAGGCGGGATCCCCAGCGCCCGTCGGATCCGGTTCGTGATATATCCCAGATGATCGCGATGAGCCACAAAGTCCAGAGGCGTGGTGTCGATCACCAACACCGGCGATCCTTGGCGATTGGCGAACTGCTCGTCGTAGGCCCGGTTGAGTTGCTCGATATAGGCCCGGTCCATGCTGCGCTCGTAGGGTCGATCGCGCATCGCGATGCGCTGCATGGCGACATCGGTGTCAACCTGCAGATAGACGATCAGGTCAGGCGGAGGGATGCGTTCCGCCAGGGCTTCGTGCACCAGGTTGTAGGTCTCCAATTCGTCGCCCTCCAGGTTGAGGCGGGCGAAGAGCACATCCTTTTCGAAGGTATAGTCGGCGATCAGGTTGCTGCGCTTCAAGGCCTGCGGCACGAATTCGCGCTGCTGTCGATATCTGCTCAGCAGGAAGAAGATCTGCGTCTGGAAGGCGTATCGTCTGCGGTCGGCGTAGAAATCGGAGAGGAAGGGATTTTCCTCAAAGGCCTCCAGGAGCAGCTCTGCCTCGAATACGGGTTGAAGCAGGCGGGCCAGGGAGGTCTTGCCCACACCGATCACACCCTCAATGGCGATGTACATGGCGGTTTTCTATCCTGATGTGGGATGCTGGGGCTGTTCTCGGCCAAGGATACCCGCATTCGCCACGCGGCGCAATGGCGCGGCATCTTAAAGCCCACCTCAGGGCTCAGCACAGGCGGGAGGCCAGATCACGCATGGGACGCAATTCCCTCAGCGGCAGCGCCAGCGCAGCGCGTGATCCGGGGGCACCCCCTCGCAAGGGAAATCCGCCGTTCAGCGCCCATCGCCGCAGAAAGGTCTGGGTCGTCCAACCTGCCAGGACGACTGCGCGGCCGTATATCCACAAGTTGAACCAGTCCCCCGGCAGCACGCGCCATCGGCGCCCCGTCGCCCCGCTTCGCACTTCGAGCGCGCTCCCGGGCGGCTGCGATGTGCGCAGATAGCGCAAGGTGTACAACACACCTTCCAGCACACATTCCGCGCGCGGCCCCAGCGACACCCATTCCAGGTGAGGCGCCCGGTCACGCCGCTGCCCGGCGATCTCCAGTTCGAGCGAGCAGGCAGCCTCGCTGATTAGCGAGACGGGACTCAGCAGCCTCCAGCGTCGGGGGCGATGCCAGAAGGTCCCCGGTGGAATGGCCAACAGATCGACGCGCCTGCCCTCGGCCGAAGCTCGCTCGAACTGAGCGCGGCGCGAAGCGACCCCTGCCAAGACGAAGACCACCGCCAGCAGGCCGCCCACCGACTGCCCACGCCGCCCCATAGGCCCAGAGTCCAGCCTCACCTGGGTGGACAGGAGCCAGCTGGCATCATAATTCACAGACCCTCGATCTGGCGACGCGAAGCACACCTCGGTCAGCACGCGCAAATGCCGACCGCCCACACGCAGGCTGTAGTGCAGCGGATCGGTGAAGGGTGCCGATCTGAACAGCGTGTAAGGAACCCCCTGGGCGTCCATCCAACGCCGCAGAGCCATCCGTCCAGCCACGGCAGCCACCTCGCGGCGCAGGTGGGCGGGGGTGGGCCGACGCGAGACACGGGCCGCGGCGCGCCCAAGCGATCGGCAGACGTAGGTGACACCCGCCAGCGTCAGGCCGGCATCATAGGCGAGCCAGACGAGATCCCCGCTGCGGAGGCTCATGCGCCATCAGGAGGCTCGTGGCGGAATTGCAGACAATAGTGATGCAACGTGTTGCTCACCCAGGCGTTTCCCATGCCGTAGGGTGCCAGGCGGATGTTGTCCTGGCACCAGATGCGCTCATCCTTCAACGTATAGAACTGGCTCAGACGCTTGCCCAAATCCCACGCCAGTGGATAGATGCGTCCCCCCTTCTTGACGTTCTTGACGATGATGGTGAGATAGGCCCCGGGGCGGATCAAGGGCCTGAGCCGTGCGTAGACGTCAACCAATCGACCCAGGAAGACCTGGTAATCTTCGATGTTGCCCAGGTCGGCCGGATCGTCGGAGTAATAGACGTCCAGGTCCGGCCTGGTGCGCCGTTGGCGCTGGGTCTGCGCGCCACGGGCGCGCAGCATGTCCCAGTAGGGCGGCGATGTGAAGACGTAATCCACAGGGGGCAGATCGTACTCTGCCGCGTGCATCGCGTCTCCCGTGATCACCTCGGCGCGCAGCTTCGCCGCCTCCGGGCTCAGGGAAGCGCGTTCATCCTCCACCACCTGACGGGCGATCCCCGCATAATCCGGATTGAGCTCGATGCCGACCCCATGCCTGCCGGAGCGCAGACAGGCCACCAGGGTGGAACCGGTCCCCACCATCGGATCCAGCACGACCTGGCCGCGCTTGGTGAAGAACTCGATGAACTCCTGGGCCAAGGTCTCCGGGAATTTGGCCGGATGCCGGATCACGTCCTTGCGGCGCGGCGGCGGGTTATGTATGAACCAAGACTTCTGGAATTTCAACCACTCTTTCGGGCTGAGGTCGTTGAGACGATTTCGGAAAGGGCGTTTTGCCATGGACGTACCTCACGGACGCGGGGTGCGCGTGGCCGTCGCGCTTGGCGTTGGGGCCGGCAGCAGAGCACGCACGCTGAAGTCGTCGAAGCTCACCGTCGTCTGACCGCTGGCCCCGGCGCGCACGAAAACCCCCACACGACCGCTTGAGAGCAGAGGGTCGCGCGCTGTGAAGGCCTCCATACCGTTGATGAGGAAGCGAAAGATGCCCCCGCTGGCCATCACCGCCAACCGGTTCTCCGTTGAAGCACCGGGAAGGGCGAGATAGGTGTCTGTGAAGGGCACCAGGGCCGCGGCCGTCCCTGGCAGGAAGCGCACCACGCGCGATTGCCCGGCGCATGTCAGACTGAAGCGGTAGTGCTCGTCCATGCCGCGCGAGCGGAAGATCAGCCCGAATTCATCCTCGGGGCCGCAGATCTCGGCGCGCGCAGTGACTTCCAGATAGAAATCCGTGAGTGGATCCGTCGGACTGAGCGCAAAACGAGCCGTGTTTGGCTGACGAACAGCTATCACCAATTCTCCCTGGAAGATGCTAGTGGCCCCCAGAGCGTCTTCCCCCAATTGCCAACCCCGGTCAGCGCGAAAATCGTCGACGTAGATCGGATCCCCCAGCCCGACCACGAGATCTGAGGCGGGCGAGGGGGTGGGAGGCGGCGTCCACGTGGCGGTGGGCACGAGAGTCGGAAAGATCACGACGGCCGTCGGGCTGGCCGTCGGGGGCGGAGGCGTGGGTGCGGGTTTCGGCCGGACGCTCAGGCACCCGCTCATCGCCGCCGCACCAGCCAACAGGAGTATGAGGGACAGGCGACGCGTCACCCTGTGCCATTGATTCGCTATGAGCCCTAGGGGCGCGCGCTGCAACATGCCAGGCCCTCACGTCGACCGGTGGCGATTCCGAGCGTCAGATTCTCGACGGGGTGATTCGGGTGACACTCATCGGCCTTCCCAAGACCAACAGGTCCGGTGCACCGCCACCGCGCTCACTCTGGTCCATCACTAGGATACCAGAGGGCGAAGTCATCGAAGTAGACCGTGAGGCCGGGCGTCTCCCATGCACTGGCGAAGAGGCCGAAGGTGCCTGACACATAGTCCAGGTCTTCGGCCTGTGTGAGCAGCTGCCCATTGGCGAAGGCGGCCAACGTCGATCCGCGTGCCAGCAAGCCCATGCGGTTTGCAGCTCCCGGCTCGGCGCGGATATCATCGCTCTGCGTCCAACCGACGAGCGTTGCAGGAGCGGCACCGCTGATGAACTTGTGCATGCGGAAGCTCCCGTCGCAGGAGAACTCCAGCGTGTAGCCGCGATCGTAGTTCTCGCCTCCCACGCGCAACGCCAGGCCGTAGCCGTCCTTGCCGCTGCACTCGCCGATCTCTGCACTGACCTCGACGTACACATCCGCCGCCGATCGGTTACCGGTACTCCACCAGATGTAGGCGTCAGCCAGGTTGTCGGTGGTCCGCAGGCGGCCCTCTTCCCATAGATTGGTGGCGGCGAGGGGATCGCTGAACTCGTACCAGTTGAAACGGGCGCTGAAATCATCCTGGTAATCGGGCATGGCCAGGTTCAGGCCGCGCCGCGGGTCACCGGCAGGCAGTGGCGGCGCGGTGGGGGTGGAGCTGGGCCCCGCTGTGGGCGTCGCGCTGGGCGGCGGGGTGGCGGTCGGCTGCGGGGTGGCCGAGCGCGGCGGGGTGGCACTGGGCGGCGGAGTGGTACTGGCGGAGGACAGGGGCGCCGCCGTGAGAGTGGCCGCGACCAGCGCGGCCACCTCCTCGACGGAAGGCGCAGCCGCTGACCGGGTACACCCGGCCAGCGCTGCGCCCACGATCAGGATGAGCCCCACCAGGCGTTGCCGCCCTAGGGCAGGAATGGGATGTGCCAGAAAGCGAAGTCGTCGAAAGTGGCCGTCAGGTCGTAGGTCTGCAGAGCCTTGACGTATACGGCGAAAGTGCCGAAGGAGTAGCTGTAGTTGTGGTCGATCGCCTCGCCTACCTGCTGACCGTTGATGAAGAGCACGAAGCGCCGCTGGTAGCCCCAGATACCCAGGCGGTTCGTGGCACCCTTTCCGGTCTTGATCTCGGGCGAGGCCGTCCAATCGATCATCACCTCCGGCTGGCCGCCCTTACGATGGCGGATGAAGCGCCATTCGCCGTCGCAGGAGACTTCCAGGGCGTATCCACCGAACGCTTCTTCGGCGTCGACGCGGATGACAAAGCCCACCGCGTCCCTGCCGATGCAATCGCCGTTCGTGGCGCTGATCTCGGCATAGACGTTGCCGGACTGGCGATCGGCGTACGACCACCAACTGTAGATCTCCTCCGGCTCATAGTCAACCCCCAGCAGGTGACCATCTTCGAAGCGATACGCTGCGCGCCCCTCAGTGTCATAGTCGAACCATGTGCCGGGCGTGTCGAAGTAGTCCACGTAATCCGGCCTGCTCAGATCGAGCACGGAGCGTACGTCGTCTTCAGAGAGCACGTGGAAGGGGGTCGGGGTCGGCGGCAGCTCGCGGCGCCGCACCTCCGTGGGCTGCGCCTCGGGCTCCGTCGTCTCCGTAGGCGGCGGCGCCGTCCCAGGCGCGACCCCAGACTCGGACTTCCCACCTATCAAGCTGGTCGCGAAGGCGCAGGATAGGGTGAGGATAACCAGGCTCGAGATCACAAACAGCGGCTTGCGCATGGTGCTCATGGCTCCTCCTCTCAGTGCCGCCAGGGGGGTCGTCACCATGACGGAAGCGAAGCGTCCGTTTCGGGTTTCTACACGCGGCACTGGGCCTTTCGACGCGGTGCCTCGGACCCCTTCGGGGCCGGTCGCTAAGCCAGACTTGGGGGCTGCACCTCCGGCTGATGTGGGTGCTCATCGCAGTATAACCCGCAGCCCCGGCGCGACGGGTATAATCCTTTAGTACCGGTGACCTCAGTCCCATAAAGGGAGGCACGCCATATGAACTATCGCACCATGGGCCGAACCGGCCTCAAGCTCAGCGAGATATCACTCGGATCCTGGGTGACCTTCGGCGACCAGATCGACGAAAAGCAGGCGATAGAGATTCTGCATGCGGCCTATGAGCAGGGGGTCAATTTCTTCGACAACGCCGACATTTACGCCAAAGGCCGCGCCGAGGAGGTGATGGGAAAGGCCATCCGCGATCTGCCGCGCGAGGCCCTGGTGATCTCCAGCAAGGTCTTCTGGCCCACCATGCCCGGCCCCAACGGACGCGGTCTCTCTCGCAAACACATCATGGAGTCCTGCCACACCAGCCTGCGGCGCCTGGGGACCGATTACCTGGATCTATACTTCTGCCATCGCTATGACCCTGAGACGCCTCTGGAAGAGGTGGTACGGGCCATGGATGATCTGGTACACCAGGGGAAAGTGCTCTATTGGGGCACATCCGAGTGGCGCGCCTGGCAGATCACCGACGCGCACAAGATCGCCGCCCGCCACGGCCTCTACCCACCTTACGTGGAGCAGCCGCAATACAACATGTTCGTGCGCAGCAAGGTTGAGCTGGAGCTGGCCCCCGCTTCCGAGCAACTGGGCTTCGGCATGGTCACCTGGAGCCCGCTCAAATTCGGTCTGCTGAGCGGCAAATACAACCAGGGCATGCCCAAAGAGACCACACGCCTGACGCGCGACCCGAAGTGGGCTGAGGCTGTGGTGGTGGAAGAGCGGCTGGAGAAGGTCCGCCGCCTCAGCGAAATCGCCGCGGAGTTGGGCGTCACCATGGCCCAACTGGCCATCGGCTGGGCCCTGCGCCTGCCCCAGGTCACCAGCGTGATCACCGGGGCCAGCAAGCTCACTCACCTGGAGGACAATCTCCAGGCGCCAGAAGTCGTCGCCAGGCTCACCCCGGAAGTGATCGAGCGCATTGACTCCATCCTGAGCAATAAGCCACAGGAAGAGGACTGAGGGCGGACGGATGGGGAGCAGCGACAGCGCCCACCGCGTGCAGCAAGCCCTCCAGGCAATGGGCTACACCTATTCCGTTGTGGAGCTTCCGGCGACGACACGCACCGCGCGCGACGCTGCCCGCGCCGTCGGCTGCCAGGTCGCGCAGATCGCCAAGTCGCTGGTCTTCAAGACCGCGTCGGGGCATCCCGTGCTCGTGGTGGCCAGCGGGATAAACCGGGTCGACGAGACGCTTCTGGCGAAGCTGGTCGGTGAGCCGGTAGAAAAAGCCGACGCGGATTTCGTGCGCCGCCATACGGGCTACGCCATCGGCGGCGTCCCCCCTGTCGGGCACATCAATCCGCTGCCGACTTACATCGACGAGGACTTACTCTCCCTGGGTGAGATCTGGGCCGCCGCCGGGACGCCCAACGCCGTCTTCCGCCTGGACCCCGCCGACCTGCCGCGCATGACGGGTGGCCAGGTGGTCACCATCAAGGCATGACCCATCCGGAGCCGCAGCGACCATGCACGCGAACCCGCTGCAGCCCGACCGACGATCGGCTCACCGCAAGCACGACGGCCTGAGAGGCATCGTCCGGCCTGATGTATGACCTTGCCCCGGGCCGGGATCCACGCCCGCCGCCGCCCTGAGGGTGCAATGCTTCCACGTAGCGGAAACAGCGGAGCGGCCATGGGGCGCGCGGCGCTCCGCGTTCGCGCATCGCCATCTCCCCATTTGCCGAGCGGCCCTTATCGGCCCAATAAAAGAGGCTGCGGTCGAAGGCGGATGTCACCCTGGTTCTCTGGGTGTTTCCCCTTCATTTCGCCGTAGAACTCCCTGATCATGGCCATGTCCACCTCCGGATCCCCGCCGGGGATGATGAAGGGCCCGATACCACCCTCCTTGCGCCCGTAGTCCAGAAACCCCAAACCCAGGGGGACCCCCGCTCCCAGCGCGATGTAGTAGAAGCCGCTGCGCCAGTACGGCGCGGCGGAGCGCGTCCCTTCAGGTGCGATGGCCAATGCCATGTCCTCCCGCTGCTTGAACGCGGCAACCATCTGTGCCACAAAATCGCCCTTGGCGCGGCGATCCACGGGGACGCCCCCCAACGCTTCCATCAGCCGCCCGAACGGTCCCCGGAAGAGCGTGTGTTTGCCCACCCAATGAATCCTCAAATCCAGCGCCGACATGGCCAGCAGGAACAGCAGAAAGTCCCAATTGGAGGTATGCGGTGCGGCCACGAGCACAAAACGCGGCGGGGGCGGGCTTTGCATCGATACCTGCCACCCCAGAAGTCGCAACAGCGCCTGCGCCAGGCGCTGGCTAAACGGGCGCATCATCGTTCCACGCCCGGCATCGATCATCGTCATTCTCAAACCTTTCTCGGCAGCGGTGCAACCACCGTGCGCGGCGAAGCCTCTCGCCTGCCCACCGCAGCGGTCGCACGCATTACGCTGTGGTACTGCAGGAATGCTTCGCGGGAGCCTATGTGCCCCGCTCGGCCTTCAGATGGCTGTTGCAGTAGGGACAATCCGCGCTGCGAGGTCCCGTCCAACGAACCGCCTGCACACTGAGCGGCGCGCCGCAATGCGGGCATGTGGAAGGCAGCCAACTGGCATCCGCAGGCGGCGTCAACGCCTGCGCCTGCTCATCATTGTCGGCGCTTCGCCCCAACGCCAGGCTGATCCCCGCTTCCACCAGACCTGAAATGGCGACGAGCACCAGAATGCCCGGCCACCACCACCCCTTCCACGCCAGGATGGCCAGCCCGATCAACCAGACGGCGCTGTGCACGCGGCGCCACGGGCGCGGCAGGTCATCCCCACCTTCTCCGACCTTTCCTTTCTCCTCAGATTCCATCTCCATCAGATACTCCTGCACCGGGGCGATAATATGCGCAAGCATACCCCCAATCGGCGATCGACACCTGATGGCGCCCTGACACCTGGCAAACTCGCCAGCGCATCACGGCCGCCGCTGGACGGACCGACGTGGCGATCTCACCATCCCCTGGAAGTGCTCAGCTCCAGCCCCCCAGGTGCGTCAAAGTCGATTCGCGCTGCGAAGGCCCGCCCGACCTCCTCCAACAACTCTAGCGCCCAGACCGCGTCCAGGCCGATCCTGGTCACGTCGACCCCCGGGGGGATGGAGACCCCCAGCCCTTCGATCACATCAGGCGCCAGGTCCAGTTGGTAGC
Organism: Chloroflexota bacterium; assembly: GCA_024277995.1. Classification (GTDB taxonomy): domain Bacteria; phylum Chloroflexota; class Anaerolineae; order Anaerolineales; family E44-bin32; genus JAJRUD01. The sequence goes on along the minus strand of JAJRUD010000149.1, from coordinate 7,586 downwards.
GCCGGAAGTCGATCTTGCCGCTGGCGCCGTACTCACGCCGGGTGACATATGCCTGCCACTCCGCGGGGTCCTCCAGCAGTTCAGCCAGCACCCACCGGCCCCACTGCAGCGCGTTGGCGCGTCGGGGGTCGATCGGGTGCGGCGAGCGCCCTGTGCCGAAGGACAGCATACGCACCTCGCCCGGGCGATAGGCGCCATCACTGTAATGCAGCGCCTCGACGGCCGCCTGGTAGCAGGGGTTGCCCGCCACTCCCACGCCGCCGTCTACCCAGGTGTGGGTCACACCGAGGACCGTGGCGCTGTGGGGAGGGAAGTAAGTGGGTGCTGCGATGCTGGCCAGCACGGCGTCTCGCAACGAGATCGTACCCCACAGGCGTGCGTTGCCGGGGTTGTCGCGCACGAAGAAGTCGGTCCGCCCGCTGCGCGTGTTCTTGGCCGTGATCATCACGTCGATTGGCAGGCTGTTCAGGGGCACGTCAGCCCCTATCTCGTCCAGCAGACGGCCGATGAAAGCGTTGCTGTAACGATGATTGCCCAGGTTGAGCAACACCTGCCACCAGGGGAGGCGGCGGAAAGCCCGCCGCGCCAGATCGCGATAGAGGGCGAGCAGCGTGCGGGCCCGCAGCCCCAGCGCGATCCCGGCCGCGATCACCGCTCCGGTGGAGGTCCCGGCCACCATGTCGAAGATCTCCTGCGCCGGCCGGCCGGTCTCTGCCTCCAGGCGAGCGAGGCACGCCAGCGGGATCACGCCGCGCACGCCCCCACCGTCGATGGAGAGCACTGTTCTCATGATCAAACCAACCGCCTGTCGTCTCGCGCCGAGTCCCTCGCTCGTGCGCCTCCCTGCACGATGCATGAGCCGTGCCGCGCGCTGGGCGGCCGTGCGCGCTCAGGTCTCGCGCATTCGGTATCCGAAGACGTCACCGAAGACTTCTACCACGGCGTCGATCACCTGGGGTATGGTGGGCACGGGACGGACCAGGTCCGCCAGGGCTATGGCTGCGCTGTCGGCCAATCCGCAGGCGATGATCCCCTCCCAGTAGGACATGTCGGGGTCCACATTGAGCGCGAAGCCATGCTGGCTCACCCCGTTTGCGTCCACCTTGACTCCGATGGATGCGACCTTGCCGGGGCGCCCCCTGGCAGCGGGCCGGCAGTATGGACTTCGCTCGGTTTCTGCCGGATGGATCCACACGCCTGTCTTGCCGCGCACCCGGCTGCCGACCACACCGAGACGCGCAAGGGCCACCACCAAGACCATCTCCAGCCGGCGCAGGTATGCGACGTAATCACCCTGGGGGACATGACCGCCTGGGATCAATCGGCCCAGCGGGAGCAGAGGATAGCCTATCAGTTGTCCAGGGCCGTGGAATGTCACGTCGCCGCCGCGGTCCACCCAATGAACTTCCACGCCGCGCGCCCGCAGCTCCTCCTGGGACCAAAGAAGGTGCTCGGGGTCACCGCGGCGGCCGAAGGTGAAAGTATGCGGATGTTCGAGCAAGAGCAGGGTCGGCTGCCGTTCGCCCGCCGCGATCTCCGCCGCCAGCGCCCGCTGCGACTCCCAGGCCTCGGCATAAGGGACGCGGCCCAACCAGCGAACTTCACAGACCGATATCGCCGTCTTGGGAGTTCCGATCATGGGCGGAACCCGCCCAGCGCCGATCCCAGGATCCAAAAGAACAGCGGGGCGGCCCACAGGATCAGGACCAGCGCCAGCAGCGTCAGCCCCACGTTCACCCAACCCCCTGTCGGCCAACCTGCACGCGGCGGGCGTCCAAGGGCATCCGATTGCATGAGGCGGGTTGCGCGCTGAATTTGGCGCCTGAGCGCGCCAGTGGCGCAGCCCACCCAATACCAGCCAGCGGCATCCGTGGGGAACACCAGGCGCAGGCCCTCGAACTCCATCAGGCTCCGGCTCGCCGCCGGCGACGCATCCAGCAACACCGAGGACGGAAGCAGCGCGGCGCGCGCCTGCGCCAGGGCCGGAGCCGGGTCCTCTCCCGCGGCCTCGTGCAGCGGCGCGCCGGGCAGCGTTTGCCCGAGAGTTTCCGTCACAAGCCGGCGCCAGCGCTCCGGCCCGATCACGGCCACGGGGTAGGCCGCCAGGCTCGCAGCGCGCGAACGACCTTCTCCCTCTACGTCCGCCCGGATGGCGCGGAATTGATGGGCCAGCAACCCGGCGAAGATCAATGCACCCAGTCCCCAGCGCGCCACCTTCGCCAGCGGATCAGCCTGTGGGACCCCAAGTACTGATCGCAACCCCACATTGAGCAGGAGGGCGACGGTTCCCAACAGGCCGACCGCACCCACAAAGGCGAAGAGATACAGATAGCCCCGACGCACCAGGGAACGCCGCGCGTCGTCGCCAGCCTCACCCGGGGTCGCGGCTTCCTCTTGCAGCCTGGCCCAGGCGATCAGCCACACCGGCAGACCAGCCGTCAGAACGGCCAGCCCCTCGCTCAACGCCGGACGAAGGACCGACTGGCCTGCCCCCTCCAGCGCGCTGCCCACAACGCCAACCAGCATCAACGCGCCCGCCAGCGTGGCCCCCAACCCGAGGGCGGATACCAGGTGGTGATAGAGCCGTCGCACTGCCGCCTGCGTGGGGGCCTCGGGGAGTGCAGCCGCGTCGGCCGCCAGGGCGCGCGCGTGAAAAGCCCACAAGACGCCCCCCACCACCGCGACGGCGATGGGGCGCGCCAGCAACCCAAGCAGCGGTTCTCCGTAGGCCGGCTCGCCCAGGATCCCTCGCAGCAGTTGATTCAGGATCGCAGCCCCGGCGGAGATCACGCTCACCACACCGATCAGGGTGACCAGATAGAGATAGGCCTTGCGCAGGGTGGAATGGGCTTCCTCCCCTCCCGCGGCAAAGGCGCGCTGCACCTCGCCCCAGTAGCGCAACCACAGGGGAGTGGCCACCAGAATGAGCGCCAGCGCGGTCGCCAACCGGCTTTGCCAGAAGCGGGCGCCCACAACCCCTACCTGCAGCACCATCACCAGCAAGGACAGAGCTCCGGCGGCGAGCATGCTCAACCCCACGCCCAGCATGAAAAAGCGGTAGGCGCGGTGGATGGTGGCACGTGTCCCGCCTTCTTGCAGCGAGACTCCGTCAAGCATGGCCTGTCGGGCGGCGTAGGCCCAAACAGTCCCGGCGAAGAGCACCAGGACCGCGCGCGACAGCATCATCCCCACATCGAGCGCCTCTGCCTCTCCCAGCGCCCATCGCAAGGGGCTCTCCAACAGTTGGACCGCGCCCACAAGCGCCGGTACCGCGGTGGAGGCCATCACCAGTCGCAGATAGAGCCCGCGCAGCCCGGCCTCTCTCTCCGCCGTTTCACGGGCCGCCAGGCGCTGGGCGAGCAGCCAATGCAGCAGGTAGAAGGGTGTGGCCACGATGAGCGTGGAGAGCAGCCCGGCCAGCCATGTGCGGGATAGGCCGCCGACACCCGGTGGGTTGACGGCGAGCTGGCCCAGACCCACTGCCGTCCACAGAGCCACGTGCAGGCTCACGAAGGAGACGCCGTAGAGGTACGCTCTGCGCAATGTGGTCATGGGCATCAACCCTGTGGTTTCCGGATCGGAGGCGGCAGCACGTTCAGGTACCAGTCGTAACCCCAGAATTCGAAGGGCATGTAGGACAGCCGCCATTCGCCGTCCTGGCGCACCAGCAGCGCCTCATCGCTCCGCTGCATGATCTCCTCACCGAAGAACGGCCCAGAGGTGGTGGAGAAGACCGTCAGTTGCACGCTGGCTTCATCCCCCTTCACCTCAGCCTCGCCGACGCGCACAGAGGCCTCGCCGCGCTTGAGGTCGCCCTTGGACATCCAGCGCCGAAAGGTCAGCCAGTCAGGCTTGCCTTCCCCCTCGGCCAGGTAGCCGTAAGCCCGGTCCAGGTCGCCGCGCTGCAGCGCGAGCACGTAATCATGCACCACCGCCTCGGGCGTGTCCTGATTGAAGTACACTTCGCTCCCGGCGCGGTTCACCACCAGCACGACCGCTGCGACGGCCAAGAGACACAGGCCCAACACCAAACCCTGCAAGAAACGGTCCTGGCGCAAGGGGCACCCTCCGATGCGGCGTGCCGCCAGCAGATCAGGCGGCACGGCTCTTGCACACATTATAGCCGCGATGCCGAAAGCGCTCGGCGAGTGTAGAATCAGCCCATGCCCTCTGTGACCCAGATCCTGCGATCCCGCAGCTCCCGTCGCCGGAAGCTGCGCCGCCTGCCCCGCATTGGCACCGCTGCCAGCGCGCTGGCAGCTGGCTTGGCTTGTCTGCTGGGCGCTCTGGCCATGGGCGCCGCGCTGGCTTTCGCCAACATCGAACAGGGGCTGCCCGACCCGGCGCTCCTCGAGACCGTTTTCGGGCCGCCGGGCCAGGAACGCTTCCAACCCACGCGATTGGTGGACCGTGACCGGCGCGCTTCGTGGCTGGCCCTGATGCACCCCCTCGCCGCGGACTACAGATGGGCGAGCCTGGACCCCACCTCACCCACGCCGTTGCCCTCCAGCCTGATTCAGGCCACGCTGGCCTTCCAGGACCCGGCTTTCTGGGAGAACCCGGGCTATGAGCCGCGCCATCTCCCGGAACTCCTCCTGGCCGCCGCACTGAGGCGCGAACTGCAGCTTCCGCTCACCATCACCCAGCAGCTGGCGGAGCAGGCGCTGATGCCGCTGGCTCAAGAGAGCGCCTCCCCGCTCACCCGATGGCTGCGCAGCGCATTGCTCGCCGCGCGCATCACCGAGCGCTATCCCAAGGAGCGCATCGTAGCCTGGTACCTGAACAGCGCCTATTACGGCAACCAGGCCTTCGGCGCCGACGCCGCGGCCCTGATCTACTTCGGCAAACACGTCCAGGAGCTCACCCCGGCGGAGAGCGCGCTGCTGGCCCCCATCCCCCAGGCGCCCGACTTCAATCCGGTAGATTCGCCCACTCAGGCGCGCGCCCGCCAGCGCCTGGCGCTGCAGGCCATGGCCGGGCAGGGCTTGATCAGCGAGCAAGAAGCCCGCCTGGCTGGCTCGGCGCCGCTCGATCTGCGGCCGGCCACCGAGATCCGCGCCGCCTGGACGCCCGATGCCTTCGCGCGGCTGGCGCTCGCTGAACTGGCCCAGCGCCTCGGCCCGCGGGCCCTGCAGCGTGGCGGCCTGACCGTGATAACCACCCTCGATCCGGACCTCCAGGCCCAGACGAGCTGCACCCTGCGCACCCACCTGCGCCGCATGGCCGGCGAGCCGCCCAACACCGTGGAGCCCGCCCCTGACGGCTCCCCCTGCCTCTCCGCGGGGCTGTTGCCTCCCCTGCGCCCGCGCGACGCCGGCCTCGACCATGGCCTGGACCGCGGCCTGGCCCTGGTGCTGGACCCCACCACCGGCCAGATCATGGCGCTGGCAACGACGCCCGACGGGGGGGCCGGGGCCCAGGAACCGCTGCCGGCGGGCACCGCCCTGCAGCCATTCATCTACCTGGCCGCCTTCTCGCGCGGCTACACCCCCGCCAGCATGGTGCTCGACCTGCCCACAGACCCGCAGGTAGGCGATCTGACCGCCTATCAGGGCCCGGTGCGCATGCGTACCGCGCTGGCCAACGCCTACCCCGCGGCCGCGGCGCGAACGCTGACCCTGGCTGGCCCCGAGAACGTCCTGCGAGCCGCCCATCAAATGGGTCTGCTGAGCCTGGAAATGGATGAGGCCGGCGCGATGGCGCTCGCACAGGGCGGGGCTCAGGTGAACCCGCTGGGCCTGGCGCGCGCGCTGGGCGTGATCGCCAACCAGGGCACCATGGTGGGAGCGGCCGACCAGCAGCCCGAAAGCCAGCCCCAGCCCACAACCATCCTCAGCGTGTTGGGGCAGGCCGGGGAGGCGCTCTACAGCTACCAGCCCCAGCGGCGCGCCGTGCTCAGCCCACAATTGGCCTACCTCACGGCGGACGTGCTCAGTGACGAGGCGGCGCGCTGGCCGTCTCTGGGCCAGGGCAACCCATTGGAAATCGGCCGGCCGGCCGCGGCCTACGTGGCACAGGACCCCCAGGCATCCAGTCAATGGGCGCTCGGCTTCACACCACAGCGCGTCATGGCGGTCTGGGTTGGGAGCGACGCGGGCCGCGCCACGGTGGAGATCACACCCGTCAATGGCGCGGCCCCCGTGTGGCACGCGATCGCTCTCTACGCCACGCGCGATCTCCCGCCCAAGGGATGGGACATGCCGCCCGGCATCAGCCCACTGGACGTCTGTGACCCATCAGGCCTGCTGCCAACGATCTATTGCCCCCGCGTGGTGCGCGAGGTATTCATCCAGGGCACAGAACCCACCTCCTACGACGACTTCTACCGCCCCATCCGGGTCAACCGCGAGACGGGCAAGCTGGCGACCCTCTTCACCCCATTGGAACTGGTGGAGGAGCGGGTCTACCTGATCCCGCCGCCGGAGGCCGCGGCCTGGGCGCACCAGGTGGGGATCGAGCGCCCGCCTGAGGAATACGACACCTACACCGGCCCCGGGACCACCAACCGCCAGGTGAACATCACCTCGCCCGAGCCCTTCGCCATGCTGCGCGGCGCCGTGACGGTGCGCGGCGCGGCCTGGCCCGATGATTTCGCCTACTTCAGGCTGCAATATGGCGAGGGCCTCAACCCCACCCGCTGGGTGCAGATCGGGCAGGACCACGAGGTGCGCGTCTGGGGTGGTTCCCTGGGGCGCTGGGACACGAGTGAACTCAACGGCCTGTACACGCTGCAACTGGTGGTAGTGGGGGAGGAAGGCAGGGTGCTGACGGCCGCCGTGCCGGTGACAGTGGACAACAACCCTCCACAGGTGCGCCTGCTCTCACCGCTCGCCGGCCAGCAGCTCAGTATGCGCGCCGGCGGGATCACCCTGGAGGTGGAAGCCAGCGATGAAGTGGAACTGGGTCGGGTGATCTTCTACGTAGATGGACGACGGGTGGGCCAGCGCGCGGTCGCGCCCTTCACTTTGCGCTGGGAGCCCTCCAGACCCGGCGAGTACGAGGTCCGCGCCGAGGCCTATGACGCGGCGGGCAATTTGGCTGAGACGCCCTCCATCACGATCACGATAACGCCTTAATGCGCGCCTCTGAGGGGAACCCACGCGCAGGCCCCCGGTTGGCCCCGAGGGCGCGCGCCGACTCACGCGCAGCAGGCCTGACAGCCCCCGGTAAAGAGTCTCCCGCAGGCTTGGAAAACCTGCGGGAGGCGTTCTATCGCCCCTGCCGGGGATCTTTCGACCGGGTCCGAAGAGGCTCAGCCGATGATGGCTACAAAGCCGAAGTTCTGTCCACCGCGGTTCTCACCCGGCCCCAATTCAATCTGCCGATAAGGCGACACGTTGGGCGCGAAGTCGGGGAAGGTCGGATCCCAGCCGTACGGAGCGGAGGGCAGGTCGTTGATCAGCACAATCACGCAGTAGGTCCCGGCCGGCAGCCCGGAAAAGCTATAGCCGCCGCTGCCGGAAGTGCGCGTCGTCTCTGTGTAGCCGGGGCAGGGTCCGCGGTTCAGCCGCACCTGAACGTTGGAGAAGCGCCTCTCGCTGCCATCGATAACCCCATCTGAGTCGCTGTCCTCCCAGAGCACGCCG